>NZ_CP021913.1:340714-681428 GCF_002814095.1 Sagittula sp. P11 | reverse complement strand
AAGAGATCGACAAGCTATCTTGCTCCCGTGATCGCCATGGCCATGGCCGGGCAAGAGGACGGCGCGCGGCTGGAGGCGGAGGCAGAGATGCGCTTTGCCCGCCTGGAGCGTGGATTCCGACTGCTCGATTCGGTGGCGCAACTGGCGCCGCTCCTCGGGCTTTTCGGCACGGTGCTCGGTATGATCTCCGCTTTTCAGGCCCTGCAAGAGGCGGGCAGTCAGGTCGATCCCTCCATTCTGGCTGGCGGCATCTGGGTGGCGCTGCTGACGACGGCGGTGGGGCTGGCCGTGGCCATGCCCACCTCGGTCGTGCTCAGCTGGTTCGAGGCGCGTATGGACAAGGAACGCGTGCTGGCGGGGCAATCTCTGTGCGCCATCCTGTCGCCCGCCGGAAGGGATCAGGGCTTCGGCACACAGCAGGGGCGCATGCCCGAACCGGTCGAACCGCGCAGGCCGTCCCATGCGTAAACGCACCCGTCGTCGCAGGCTCTCGATGACCTCTCTGATTGACGTCATCTTCCTGCTGCTACTGTTCTTCATGCTGAGTTCGACGTTTACCCGCTTCTCCGAGGTCGAGCTTGCGGCTGCTGGAGCCGGTGGCGCTGCGGCAGTCTCCAGCGACGCGCCTCCCTTCTTTCTGCGTCTGGGTGCGGAGACGCTGGATATCAATGGCCGCACCGTGGCGCTCGAAACGCTCCGCGACCGTTTCGGAGAGACGCAGGACCCCGTCGTGCTCGTCGCTCTGCGGGATGCGGTCAGCGCGCAACGGCTGACGGACCTGTTGGTGGCCCTGCGCCAGGTGCCCGGGGCCAAAGTTACAGTGCTGGAGCAGTCCTGATGCAACGCCGCCGCCACACATCCGACCGCGAACCCACCACCGCGCTCATCAATATCGTTTTCCTGATGCTGATCTTCTTCCTCGTCGCGGGCACTCTCGCGCAACCGCTGGACAAGGCCCTCAGCCTCGTGCGCACCGCAGACCTCGACAGGCAGAGCCCGGCGAATGCGTTGGTCGTACATGTGGACGGGCGGATGACGTATCGCGGTGCCGAAGTCGTCTCCGCCGAGGCACATCTGGCCAGTCTCACAGAGGAAGAGCGCGTCCGCGTGCGGATTGTGCCGGACCGCGACCTGCCAGCGCAGGACCTAGTGCAACTGGGGCGCGCGCTTCGCACCGCTGGGGCACAAAGCGTGGTTCTGGTGACAGAAAGGGGGCTGGAATGATCGCGCACTCCCATCCGGTGAAACTTGCCGCGGCGCTGGTCGCCACCAGCGCCCATGCGGCGGTCGCGCTGGTGCTCCTGACCGGCGAGCCTGTCCAGACCGAAGGTGCGGCGGGCAGGTCCGAGGTGCAGTTGGGCGCGTCCTTCGCGGATCTCGTGGCCGGGACAATGCATGCTGCGGAGACGGAGGATCGACTGGAGCCGACGGCGGCGCAGCCCCTTGCCGCGGCGCAGGATGAGGTGCAACCCGCGGACAGGGCGCAGACTGAGCCGCTGGCCCCTGCCGAACGCCCCGAGACCGCGCCGCACCAACGCCCCCAAACGATCCCAGGCGAGACACCGCGCGAAAGTGCCACGGTCTTGCCGGAGGCGGCAGTTTCCGCGCCACTTGATACCTTGAGCAGCCTTGCGCTCACCCCGTCTGAAGAGGCACAACCCGAGTTTCTTCCGGAGCGCATTGCCGCTTTGCCCGTGCAACCCCTGCAGGCGATGCGGCCCGAGGCTTCCGCGACCG
Organism: Sagittula sp. P11; assembly: GCF_002814095.1. NCBI lineage: Bacteria > Pseudomonadati > Pseudomonadota > Alphaproteobacteria > Rhodobacterales > Roseobacteraceae > Sagittula > Sagittula sp. P11. The sequence goes on along the minus strand of NZ_CP021913.1, from coordinate 679,691 downwards.
GTCGCTTGGCGGCGACGCCGCCGGTGGCCGAGACCGAATCCGTATCCGGTGAAGCCCCAACCCATGCCAGCGTGGCGCGGTCGTTGCGCCCGCCGCCCGCGCGCACGGCGGCCTTCGAGGAAACCGTCGCCCCCAAGGCCAGGGCCTTCGAAACCAGGCAGCGCGCAGCCCGCACTGCAAGGACCAAGGCGGCCTCCGCAGCCCCACGCGGCAACGCTCAGCAGAACGCCCGCGCCGGATCGACCAACGGGTCGCGCCAGGCGACCAACCGCCAAAGCGGGTCCGGCGACAGCAAGAGGCAGGCGGCGGGCAATGCGGCAGCAAACAACTATCCCGGCTTGGTGATGTCCTGTGTGTCGCGGGCGGGAAGACCCAATGTGTCCGGCGGCGGCACGGCGCGCGTGTCATTCAGCGTGAGCACCAGTGGCCGGGTTACGGGCGTCGGTCTGGCTGGTCGGTCGGGCAATGCTGCGCTCGACCGCGTGGCGGTTCGACTGATCCGCCGTGTTGGCTCCTGTCCGCCGCCCCCACCGGGCGCTCGGCGCAGTTTTTCCATCAGCATCACCGCCCGATGATTTCGGTTCCTTTTTCGACCTCGTTCAGGGAGGTTCGAAGGCGTCTGTTCTCGGTCCCTGTCTCGGCCTCTTCCGCTTTGGCCTACGTGTGACACTTATCTCGGCGCGTATTTGCCGCGATGCATCGTTTGAAAGGGTGAGACGGCGCGTTCCGCTTGACGGTCGCGTCCTTGATCTTGCGGTTCATGGGCTGGATTTGGCCGTTGCCCCCCGGACGGTCGGCTTCGTCAGCTGATGCTCCATCCCATCGTCCTCACAGGTCATGTCGAAGCGTATCGGCCGATAATGGTTCGTCTTGCGGTTTCGCGGCAGTTTGGCAAACTGGATGCCCTTATCTGACAGGATCGTGTGGATCCCATAGGGCAGGCCTTGGAGGAGAAGCTCCAGAAACTCCCAAGGCCGTCTTGCGGTTCGCCTGCTCGACCAGTTGGGTCACCGCGAATTTCCTGGTCCGGTGAATGGTCACATGGAGAAAAAGCTTGCCCTCAGCGGTCTGAACCCCGGCGATGTCGATGTGGAAGATCCTAACCGGGTAGCGTTTGAACCTTTGGCTTCTGGGCTTGTTTCCCTCGATATCCGGCAAACGCAAAACACCGTGCCGCGGAAGACACCGATGGAGCGCCGGCCGCGTCAAGTGCGTGATCGTGGGGTGTAGCGCATAGAGGGAGGCGTCCAGCGGCAGCAGCCTATACCGCCGGAACGCGCAGACGATCTCTTCAACCCACAGCCCTTTACGTTCGCGACCGTGCCAGGTGCTCGGGGCCGACGTCGCCGAAGTGGGGGACGCCGAGTTGGCCCAGGGCGCGCACCAGTTCCAGCTCGAGGATCTCCACCGCCCGCGCCGCGCCATGCGCGCCGCCTGCGCCCACGCCGAAGGCGAGCGCCCGTCCGGTCAGGGCGAAGTCTGCCCCCAGGGCCTTTGCGCGCATGAGGTCCGCACCCCGCCGGATGCCACTGTCCACGATCACCTTCATCCGGCCCGCGACCGCCTTTGCGATGCCGGGCAGAACGTCCGCGGTGGCTGGGCCGAAGGCGACCTGGCGGCCGCCGTGGTTGGAGACGACGATGCCGTCGCACCCGGTCCCGGCGCAACGCAGGGCGTCGTCGGGGTGGAGGATGCCCTTCACCAGCAGCTTGCCGCCCCAGCGGTCGCGCAGCCGCTGCAGGGCCTCCCAATCGAATGCCGGCGTGATGAGGGTCTTCTGAACCTCGGCGTAGGACGTCGCGGATTGCAGCAGGTCGGCATAGTTGGCGATGTTGGGTTTTCCGTGAAGGAGCGTCTCCAGCGACCAGCGGGGATGGGCCAGGAGCCCCAGCGCGACCTCCGGCGTGATCCGGAACGGCACGGCCAGCTGGTTGCGGATGTCGCGGTCCCGCTTCCCGGCGGCGGGCACATCGGCGGTGACGAGCATCACGTCGTAGCCCGCAGCCTCGGCGCGGGACACGAGCCCCTCCGTCACCGTGCCGTCCCCCGAGACGTAGAGCTGGAACCAGCCGTTGCCATCCGCGGCCTCGGCCAGCGCCTCCAGCGTGGTTGAGGCGGCGGAAGAGGCGACATAGGGCAGGTTCTCCCGCTTGCAAAGCTGCGCCAGCGCGATGTCCGCCCCCGGCCAGAAGGCGTTGAGCATGCCGATGGGGGCCATGCCGAAGGGGGCATTGTAGGTCTGACCGAAAACCTCCGTGCGCGTGTCGATTTTCGAGACATCGACCATGTAGCGCGGCACCAGTTCCATCTCCTCGAAGGCGGTGCAGTTGCGGCGCATGTTGCGCTCTGACTCCGCGCCGCCATCAACCAGATCGAAGGCAAAGCGCGGGATGCGGCGACGGGCCATGTCGCGCAGATCGTCGATGGAGGCGGCACGGTCCAGTCGCATCAGATCGACCACCCGCCGTCGACGGCAAAGGCCTGCCCCGTGGTGAAACCCGCCAGGTCGCCGGCGAGGTAGCAGACCATCGCGGCGATCTCCTCCGGCTTGCCGAGGCGGCCCATGGGCTGGCGGGCGGTAAAACTGGCCAGCGCCTTGTCGAAGTCGCCTGTCGCGCGCAGCCGGTCTTCGAGCGAGGGGCTTTGCACGGTGCCCGGGCAGATCGCGTTGCAGCGTATGCCGTCCTTCACGAAATCGGCGGCGATCGACTTGGTCATGCCGATGATCGCGGCCTTGGAGGCGCCGTAGGCGAAGCGGCGCGGCGCGCCTTTCTCGCTCGATACGATGGAGGCGATGTTGACGATGGAGCCCGCACCCTTGTCCAGCATGCCCGGCAGGACGGCCTTCGTCAGCCGGAAGAGGGCCTTGGCGTTCAGCTCGAACGACCGGTCCCACACCGCATCGTCACAGTCGAGGATGCTGCCGTCATGCACCCATCCGGCGCAGTTCACGAGGATGTCGACCGGCGGGAGATCGGCGATCAGCGCCGCGACGGCGTCTGCGTCCAGCACGTCCAGTCGGTGCGCGCTGATCCGGTCTGTCCCCTCGGCAATCCGGGCCACGCCGTCGCCGTCGATGTCGGTGGCGATGACCGTCGCACCGCGCGCGGCCAGCGCCTCGGCAGACGCTCGCCCGATACCGTTGGCGGCGGCGGTGACGAGGGCGGTCTTGCCCGCAAGTGTCTGTTCCATGGTCTTCTCCTTCATCGGGCGAGCCAGCCGCCGTCCACCGTCACGCAACTGCCGTGGCAGTAGGCGGCGGCTTCGGAGGCGAGGAACACCGCGGCGCCCGCGATCTCCGACGGCTCGGCGAAGCGGCCTGCCGGTATGCGGTCCAGCAGCGCCTTCGAGCGGTCGGGATCGTCGCGCAGTGCCTGCGTGTTGTCCGTGGCGGTGTAGCCGGGGGCGATGGCGTTGACGTTCACGCCGTGCGGCGCCCACTCGTTGCAAAGCGCCTTTGTCAGGCCCAACACCGCGTGTTTCGAGGAGGCATAGGCCGGCACCCGCAGCCCCCCCTGCGAGCCGAGCACCGAAGACACGATGACGATCTTCCCGCTTCCTTGGGCGACCATGCGTTGTCCGGCGGCCTGTGAAAGAAGCCACACGGAATCGAGGTTAACGGAAAGCACTCGGCGCCAGTCGTCCAGCGCCATGTCGGTCGAGTCCTCGCGATGGATGATGCCCGCATTGTTGACGAGGATGTCTAGCCCGCCAAGCGCGTCGGCAGCGAAGGTCACAACCTCCCTGGCGCCGGCCTCGTCCATCCCGGCGAAATCGGCGCGCACGGCGGCGGCCTTGCGTCCCACAGCCTCGATCCGGGCCAGCGTATCCTCGGGCTGGTGGCTCCGGTAGGTGAGGGCAACGTCGGCACCGGCGGCGGCAAGGGCGAGGGCGATGCCCTCACCGATGCCGGTCGCCCCGCCGGTGACAAGGGCCTTGCGGCCTGTCAGATCGAACGGATTGCGCATCGCTCAGTACCGGTTCGCGATGGGCAGGTCTTCGGCGGGGAAGAGGGAGATGACCTCGCAGCCCTTCTCGGTCACGACGACCTCTTCCTCGATCCGCGCGGCGGAGTAGCCGTCGGTCGCCGGGCAATAGGTTTCCAGCGCAAAGACCATTCCGGTCTGGATCTCCATCGGGTGATCGAGGCTGACGGCACGCGAGATGATCGGGCGTTCGTGCAGCGCCAGACCCAGACCGTGGCCGAACTGCAGGCCGAAGGCGGCGTCCTCGTTCGGAAATCCGAATTCCTCTGCCTTGGGCCAGAGCTTTGCCACCTGATCTGTCGTCACCCCCGGCTTGATCGCGGCAATCGAGGCGTCGATCCACTCACGCGCCTTTACGTAGGCATCGTTCTGCGACGGCGTCGCGCGGCCGATGTTGAAGGTCCGGTAGTAGCAGGTCCGGTAGCCCTGGTAGGATTGCAGGATGTCGAAGAAGGCCTGATCCCCGGGGCGGAAGTAGCGGTCGGTGAAGTTGTGCGGGTGCGGGTTGCAGCGCTCGCCGGAAATGGCGTTGATCGCCTCCACGTCGTCCGAGCCCATCTCGTAGAGCATCTTGTTCGACAGCGCGACGATGTCGTTCTCGCGGATGCCGGGTTTCAGCTCTTCGTAGATCATGTGGTAAACGCCATCGACCATGCTGGCCGCCTGCGTCAGAAGCTGGATCTCGTCCCAGTTCTTGATCTCGCGCGCGGCGAGCATGATCTGCTGGCCGTCGACGACGTGCAGACCCTCCTCTTGCAGCGCGTGGAACATCGCCGTCTCGGCATAATCGACACCCACCGGCATGTCGCCCATTCCTGCGTCGCGGATCAGCCCGGCGATCTGCTTGGCGTATTTCTTCATCAGGCCGAATTCAGGCGGGATCGTCCCGCGCATCCCCACCACGCCGGCAAGGCAATGGCTGGGTTCCAGCCAGTCGGAGTAGCGCTTGTGATGCTCGGCGGCCGATCCGAAATCCCAGACGTAGGGGCTGTCGTCGCCGGTCAGCAGGCAGAAGCGGCACATCTTGTCCCGCTCCCATTCGCCGATCTTGGTGGCCGAAACGTAGCGGATGTTGTTCACGTCGAACAGCAAGAGCGTGCCTGCGGGCGAGTTCTGCAGCGCCTGCCGCGTCCGGGCCAGCCGGTAGCGGCGCAGGCGGTCATGGTCGATGCGGCGTTCGAAGTCGACTGAGGTATGGCCCCATGCGGGAAGGCGTTCGCGCCACTCCCAATTGGGTTCGAGGTCTTGCGGGGTCAGCAGGTTCGGCATCAGTGCGCGGGACATGGAAAGCTCCTCCGGGTCGCGCGGGCGGCCCGTTGCGTGGGTTGAAATTGTTCGGAAAGTCAGTGGGTTACTTCGTGACCCAGCCGCCGTCGATGGAGATCATCTGGCCGGTCATGTAGTCGCTGTCGTCGGACGCCAGGAAGGATGCGGTCCCGGTGATGTCCTTGGGGTAGGAGACGCGCTTGATGACGAGGTTGTTGGCGACGATGTCGTCGTAGGCCTGCCCCTCGCGTTCCTTGAAGCCGATCTCGACCAGGTCCTTGTCGAGCTGCTCCCACAGCGGGGTGACGACCACGCCGGGCGCATAGCCGTTGACGGTGATGTTGTGTTCGGCCAGTCCGAGCGCGCCGCATTCGGTCAGCGCCAGACAGCCGTATTTCGACGTACAATAGACGGTCACGTCTACCAGCGGCTTGCGGGAGGCGATGCTGCCCACGTTGATCAGCTTGTAGGGATGATCCTCCATCGGGCCCTGCGCGATCATCTGCTTCGCCGTCTCCTGCATGCCAAGCCACATGGCCTTGGTGTTGACGTTCATGATCATGTCCCAGTTGTCCTCATCGATATCCATGAAGAACCGGGGCTTGTTCAGGCCCGCGTTGAACAGGGCGACGTTGATCGATCCGAAGGCGTCCACCACGGCCGCGACGGCGGCCGCGTTATCCTCCCGTTTGGTCACGTCCATCTTCACCGCGATGGCGCGGCCGTTCCCGGCGGCGTTGATCCGGTCAGCGACCTTCTGCGCCTCGGCCTCGTCCAGGTCGCCGAGGCAGACGTTCGCCCCCTGCGCGGCAAAGCTTTCGGCGCTGGCCGCACCCATGCCGCGCGCGGCACCGGTGATCAGGATGTTCTTTCCCTTCAAGCGATTGGGGTCCATGGTGATTTCCTCCTCCTATCACGGTGTCCCGTTTTGTCCGATCAATGCGTCGGCGCGGTCCTGTGCGCGGCGCAAAGCCTCGCGCGGGGAGACAATCCCGCGGAGCATGTCGTGGAATTCCTCGCCGCAGATCTTGAAGATGTCGCCGATCTCCGGCACCGGCGGGCGCGGCCAGAATTGCAGTTCGTCGCGCCATGACATCCCGTCGACCGCCTCGAAGATGGTCGAGAGGCGGCGCACGTCCGGATCCGCCCCGACCGAGTAGCGCGGGTTGGTGCGGCTGCCGTTCTGCACGTACAGCTTCTGCGCCTCCGGCGAGGTGAAGACCCGCAGCGCTTCGACCGCCGCGGGCACCCGTTCTGGCGCGAGGTTGGCGGGGATGCCCATGACGTAGCCGCCGACCGGGGCGACGGGCCGCATGCCCGGTGCCGGCGGATGTGGCAGGTAGGTAGTCTGGCCGCAGGCGGGCGAGGTCTCGTCCAGTTCGAAGTAGGGGGCCAGCAGCGTATAGCCGTAGGCCATGGCCACCTTCCCGGCGGCATAGGGGCGGACCCGCTCGTACCAGGACATCGACAGGATGTCGGGGGGCGAATACTTCAGAAGCTCCAGCAGGAACTCGGCCGCGGCCAGACCGGCATCGGTGTTGATCGTCGCGCGGTAATGACCCCGGGCGAGGTGTTCCGTCCCGAAACCGCCCGCTTGTTCCGGAAGGTCGAGGATCGGCTGGCCGAAGTCGGCAAAGGTCATCAGCACCGTGTGACCCAGCGCAGTCCCGCGCGCGGCGTTCCAGGCGATGCCGTACTTGCCGCGCTGCGGGTCATGCAGCGCACGCGCCGCATCCAGCAGCGTTTCGGTGGTGGAGGGCGGCTCAAGCCCGGCCTTGGCGAACAAGTCATGGCGGTAGAACAGGAGTTCCGGCGTGGTCTGCGCCGGTACGCCGTAGGCCCGTCCGCCCCAATGCGCGCCTTGCCAGCCCGCGGTGTGAAAGTCCGCCGGGTCGAGCCGGGAAAGGTCCATGGCATCGTCCAGCGGCATGAGGACGTTCTTGCTGGCGAACTCGCCGATCCACGGAAGGTCCACCGCGATTATGTCGTAGCGGCTGGCGTCGCGGGCGGCGTTGCGCAGGGCCTCTTCGCGCAGGCGGTCGATGGAAAAGGCGCGCTGGCTGATCTCCGTGCCGATCACCTGTTCGAACTGGCGCTTGAGCGTGTCCATGACCATGAAGGTCGGATCGCCATGCACCAGCACCCGCAGCCCGCCCGAGACCTTAAGCGGTTCGTGCAGCACCCGCAGCGGCGGGATGGACTGCGCGGCGATGTAGCTGCCGCCGAAGTAATAGTCGCGGGTGTCCTGCCCACGGCCCGGCCCGCCGAAGGTGGTTTCGCCCAAGCGGCGCAGGCGGCCCGACAGCTGCATCCACGTCTCGATCATCGCCTCGCTGGGGTGCATCGAGAAGCTCTTGCCGGTAGCGGTGCGCGGGCGCTGTTCGATCAGGCCGGCATCGACCATCTCCTTCAGTCGTCGGTTCGCCGTGGCATAGGGCACGCGGCTGGCGCCGATCAGCGAAGTGGGCGTGACCGTCTTGCCGTCCAGGTGCCCCTGCAGCAGGTGCATCATCATGCGCAGGTGCGCGTTTGGGGCCACGAGGTCGAGCGCGCCCTCAAGCTCGTCGCTGAAGGCTTCGAGGAAGGACAGGATCTCCACGGCCTCCGGCTTCGCCAGCGGTGCGGCGGGGCTTTGTCGGTCATGTCCTCCCATGTCGTTCATGGCCTGCGTCTTCTTCTTGATGTTCGGGTGGCTGTGCGGCCCATTCGCCGCATCCATCTTGGATGAATCGCGTTGTGTCACCGCGGGTCTCCTTGCAGGATGTCCAATGTGATCCCCGGTGCGTATCGAGAATCTGTCCATTCTGGATAAATCATATCTCATTTCGGATATTTTTGATGGATGCCTCTGCGTCAAAACCGGGCACGCTGAGTCACGTTCATTCGGCCAGGCCGGATGGTTCAGGGGGCCCGGGAGGAGCCCCGGGGATGGTCGCAAGAGGTGCGGCACCCGCTCAGTCAATTCCATGGGAGGAATAACATGAAGATCAGGACGATTCTTGCGGTCACCACCGCAGCGGTCACGTTCGGCGGGGCCGCCTTTGCCGAAAGCCACGGCGGCGCGATGAAGATCGGCATCACGCAGAACAACGTGGGCGTCGACAGCTACCAGACCACCTACGAGAAGGCCTTCATCGAGGCGGCAGAGGCCAACGACATGGTCGAGACCATCGTGCTCGACGCGGGCGGCGACGTGGCCCGCCAGATCGCGCAGATGGAAGACCTCATCCAGCAGGATGTGGACGCCATCATCATCTGGCCGACCAACGGCGAAGCGGTGATCCCCGCTGTTCGCAAGGCGCACCAGGCCGGCATACCGGTCATCGTGACCAATTCGAACATCGCCGAGCAGGGCTTCGATTTCGTGAAGTCCTTCTCTGGTCCGGACAACATCACGCAGGGCGCCCGCTCGGCCGAGATCATGTGCGACAAGTTCAAGGAAATGGGCATCGAGGACGAGGCGCAGGTCGTCCACATCACCGGCCAGCCGGGCTACACCACCGCCATCGAGCGCGCCAAGGGCTTTGAGGACCGCCTGCCGGAGGTCTGCCCGAACGTGACCGTCGTCGACACCCAGCCGGGCGACTGGAACCGCGAGAAGTCGCAGCAGGTCATGGAAGCCTTCCTCGTGAAGTACGATGACATCGACGGCGTCTATGCCGGCGACGACAACATGGGTGTGGGCGCGCTGAACGCCGCCAAGGCCGCGGGCCGCGACGGCATCATCTTTGTCGGCGCGACCAACTTCGCCGTGGGCTACGAGGCCATGGCAGCGGGCGACTACTGGGGTTCGATCTACCAGTCGCCGGTCGACGACGCGAAGGCCGCGCTGCAGACCGCGGTCGACGTGCTGAGCGGTGAAGAGGTGCCGTTCCTGAACTACTTCGACACGCCGAAGATCACCCAGGACAACATGGAAGAGTTCTCCAAGCCGGTGTTCTGATCGATCCTCCCGCGGTGCGGGGCGCGCGCAAATACCTGCGTGCCCCGCATTGTCGGTTGGACCAAACCCAAGACATGTGAGGAAACACGCCATGGGACGTGTGACGGGGCGCGCCTGCATCGTGACGGGCGCGGCGCGCGGCATCGGCCGCGCAATCGGCGAGGCGCTGCTGGAAGAGGGCGCGAAGGTCTGTTTTGCCGACATCGACGGTGACGGTGTCGCCGCGGTCGCCGAACAGAACAGCGCACGCTTCGACGCGCAGAACGTGACCTCGGCCCGGGTGGACGTGACGGACCGCACCGCCGTTCGCGCGATGATCGACCACACCGTCGAGACCTTCGGACGGCTCGACGTGAAGTTCAACAACGCGGGCGTCAACAAGCCGATGAACTTCATGGACGTGGACGAAGCCAACTGGAATTTCATCATGGGCGTGAACGGTCTGGGCTGCATGATCGGCATGCAGGAGGCGGCCCGTCAGATGATGGCGCAGGGCCGGGGACCCGATGGCATGGCGGGCAAGATCGTCAACACCGCCTCTGTCGCGAGCCGTCAAGGCTTCGACAATGTGGCACCCTACTGCGCGTCGAAGTTCGCTGTGGTGTCGCTGACGCAATCCGGCGCTCGCGACCTTGCCAGGCACGGGATTACCGTGACCGGCTTCGCGCCCGGTGTCGTGAAGACCGAGATGTGGGAACAGGTCGACCGCGACCTTATGGAGATCGGCGCCTCTGCCCGGCCCGGTCAGGCGATGGAGGAGTTCTCCTCCTCGATACTCAAGGGCCGTGTTGCCACGCCGCCCGACATCACGGGAACGACCACCTTCCTCGCGTCGCGAGAGAGCGACTACATGACCGGGCAGATCGTGATGATCGACGGGGGGATGACGCTGGTCTGACATCGCCCACCGACCACACGTTCGATACCATACGCAGGCCTGCGATTTCAGGGAGGGGATCATGGCAGTTTTCGACAAAAGGGAGATCGGCAGCGTTCTGGCGAAACAGGGTATCCTGATCGCCTTCGCGCTGTTCATGATCGCCTTCACCATCGCCAATCCGAAGTTCATTTCCGTCGACAACGTCTTCAGCGTCGTGCGGTCGTCCGCGATCCTGGGCGTGATGGCGCTTGGCGTGACGTTTGTCGTCATCAGCGGCAACCTCGACCTGTCGGTCGGATCGATGATGTCCTTCTCGACCATCGTGGTGCTCGACCTGCACGACAAGGTCGGCCCCGCGCTGGCCATTCCGCTGATGTTCGCCATGACCCTATGCCTCGGCGCCTTCATCGGGTTCCTGGTCGGCTATCTCAGGCTCAACTCGCTGATCGTGACGCTGGGGATGCTGTCTGCGATCCACGGTCTGACGCTGACCTATTCCGGCGGCCAGAACATGGACATCGCGGACAAGGAGGGCACATGGTTCTCCGTCTTCGGGCAGGGCACGGCGCTTGGCATTCCCGTCCCGATCCTGATCTTCTTGGCACTGGCCGCGTTCCTCGGGCTGGCGCTGGCGAGGACGCCCTTCGGGCGCAAGGTCTACGCGGTGGGCGGCAACGGCACGGCGGCGACCTTCTCGGGCATCCGCAGGGCGCGCACCGTCTTCACCTGCTACCTGATCTCGGCGGGCTGTGTTGCGACCGCCGGCCTGATCCAGGCCAGCCGCTCGCTCGGGTCGCAGAACACCGTGGGGCAGGGGCTGGAACTCGAGGTGCTGGCCGCGGTGATCCTTGGCGGGGCGTCGTTGCTGGGCGGGTCGGGAACGATCTTCAAGACCGTGATCGGGGTGCTGATCCTCGGCTTCATCCAGAACGGGCTGCTGCTCGTGGGCTTGCAGTTCTACGTCCAGTTCGTCGTCACCTGGATCATCATTATTCTCGCGGTCTGGCTGGATATTGCGGCCAAGCGCGGCAAGCTCTGGTCCATGATCGCGTAAGGGAGGCACGGCAATGCAAAAGGTCAATTTCTCCGCAGCGCTCAAGGGCGGCGCGATCTGGGGCTTCATCCTGCTGGAACTGCTGTTCTTCAGCATCGCGGGCGAATACCTCTCGGTCTCCGACAAGGCGTTCATGGACCTCGAGAACATGCTGCTGCTGTTCAAGCAGTCGGCGCCCATCGGCATCATCGCCATGGGCATGACCATCGTCATGGTGAACGGCAACATCGACCTGTCGGTCGGCGCCACTTTCGCCATCGCGGCGATCATCCTGCTCGACTCCATGACCTGGCCGATCTTCGCGGGCCTCGGCGACTGGGTGATCCCGGTGGCGTGGCTGCTGGCCCTGACGGTCGGTACGCTGCTGGGCGCGCTGAACGGTCTGATCGTATGGAAGACCGGCGTCGACGCCTTCATCGTCACGCTTGGGTCCATGCTGGGCTACCGCGGCATCGTCTTCATGTTCAACGGCGAGAACCCGACAAGCCACCTCAACTGGACGCTGGTGGACTTCGCCGAGGCAGAGTTCCTCGGGCTGGCGACCGCCACATGGTTCCTGCTGGGCGTCACGCTCGTGATGTGGTTCCTCATGGCCCGCACGGTGCATGGCCGCAACGCCTATGCCATCGGCGACAACCGCGAGGCGGCGGTGAATGCGGGCATCCGCGTCGGCCCGCACATGATGATCAACTTCGCCATCATCGGCTTCCTCGCCGCACTGTCGGCGGTGGTCTTCTACTCGGAAAGCGGGTCGGTGAACCCCAACGACGGGCAGCTCTACGAGCTCTGGGTCATCACAGCGGTCGTGCTGGGCGGCACCAAGATCACCGGCGGGGCAGGCAACGTCATCGGCACCTTCGGCGGGGTCATCGCGATCCAGCTTCTGCGCAAGGGGCTGGGCCACATCGGGGCAGATACTTCAACGGTAAACCTTGTGATCGGTCTGATCCTGATCGCGGTTCTGTTCCTCGACCGGCAGTTGAACATCAAGGGCAAAGAGGAGCTGAGGGTATGACACAACCGGTTCTGCGTCTCGAAGACATCGTCAAGACCTTCCCCGGCGTCCGGGCGCTGGACGGGGTGTCGCTCTCCGTCATGCCCGGCGAAGTTCACGCCCTCATGGGCGAGAACGGGGCCGGCAAGTCGACCCTGATGAAAGTGCTCGGCGGCATCCACCAGCCCACCGAAGGCGCGATCTACATGGGCGACCAAAAGGTCGTCATGGCCGGCCCGCTTGAGGCGAAGGCCAAGGGCATCGTCTTCATCCACCAGGAGCTCAGCCTCGCCGAGGAACTGAGCGTGGCCGAGAACATCTACCTCGGAGAACTGCCGCGAAAGAGCTTCGGCCGGGTCGACTGGGCGACGCTCACGAAGAAGACCGACGCGATCCTCGGCAAGCTGAACGTGGGCTTCGACGCGCGCACCCGGGTTGGCGACCTGTCGATCGCCAACCAGCAGATGGTGGAGATCGCCCGCGCCCTGACCGTGGACGCCAAGGCGGTGATCTTCGACGAGCCCACCGCCTCTCTGACCGATGCGGAGAAGGTCGTCCTGTTCGACGTGATCGCCGACCTGAAGCGTGACGGGGTGGGGGTCATCTACATCTCCCACCGCATGGAAGAGATCTTCCGCATCACCGACCGCATCTCTATCCTGCGCGACGGCCAGTACCAGGGCACGGTGAACACCGCCGAGACCACGGAGGAGGCGGTGACGCAGATGATGATCGGCCGCAAGCTCGACCTCAGCCGCAACGCCGCGCACCACGAACTGGGAGAGGTTGCGCTGGAGGTGCGGGGCCTGTCCTGCGGCAAGCTCTACAAGGACGTCTCCTTCGAGATCCGGCGCGGCGAGGTCGTGGGCTTCTACGGCCTGGTCGGCGCCGGGCGGACCGAGATCGCGGAAACTCTCTTCGGCCTGCGAACCCCCTCTGCCGGGCAGATCCGGCTGGCGGGCAAGGAGGTCAGCATACACAGCCCGACGGACGCCATCTCAAAGGGCATCTCCCTAGTCCCCGAGGACCGCAAGGGGCAGGGGCTGGTGCTTGGCATGAACTGCCGGGACAACATGACCCTGCCGCAGGTCGACGACCTGAAGACCGGGCCGTTCATGGCCGAAGGGGCCGAGGTGGCGATCTTCGACCAGTACCGCGACCGGCTCGACATCCGCACGCCCGGCTGGAAACAGAAGGTCGGCAACCTGTCGGGCGGCAACCAGCAGAAGATCGTCATCGGCAAGTGGCTCTCCATGCACCCCGAAGTGCTGATCGTGGACGAACCCACGCGCGGCATCGACGTCGGCTCCAAGTCGGAGATCCACAAGCTGCTGCGCGAACTGGCAGCGCAGGGCTATGCTGTCATGGTCATCAGCTCGGAAATGCCGGAGGTCTTGCACGTCTCCGACCGGATCGTCGCCATGTACTCGGGCCGCATCATGCGGACCTTCACCTCCGAGGAAGTGACCGAGGACAGCCTGATCCAGGCGATTTCGGGCATTGGCCAGGAGGTGGCGTGAACCGCACGCTCCGGCCTCGGCAGGTCCGCAACCCGGGCTGTGCCCTCGCCGGACATCAAGGAAAGGACCAGACATGAAACTTCTGCGCTACGGCCCGCCCGGGGCCGAGAAACCCGGGCTTCTGGACAGCGAGGGCCATGTGCGCGACCTCTCCGGCGTGGTGGCGGACATCTCCGGCGACGTGCTGCGCCCCGAAGGCCTTGCCGCGCTGCGCAATCTCGATCCGTCCAGCCTGCCGCGGGTCGAGGGCACGCCGCAGGACGACCTGCGCCTCGGTCCTTGTGTCGGGGGCATCGGCAAGTTCATCTGCATCGGCCTCAACTACGCCGATCACGCCGCCGAATCCGGCATGCCCATCCCGGAAGAGCCGATCATCTTCAACAAGTGGACCTCTGCCATCTGCGGGCCGAACGACCCGATCCAGGTTCCGCGCGGCTCGGAAAAGACCGACTGGGAGGTCGAGCTTGGCGTGGTGATCGGCGCGCCCGGCGTCTACATCGAGGAGGCCGACGCGATGGACCATGTCGCCGGGTTCTGCGTCATCAACGACGTGTCAGAGCGTGACTTCCAGCTGCATCGCGCGGGGTCTTGGGACAAGGGCAAGGGCTGCGACACGTTCGGACCGACCGGCCCGTGGCTCGTTACGCCCGACGAGGTGAGCGATGTCGACGCGCTCGACATGTGGCTCGACGTCGACGGCGAACGGATGCAGTCGGGCAGCACCGCCACGCTGATCTTCAAGGTTCCCCATCTGGTCGCCTATTGCAGTCGGTTCATGAGCCTGCAGCCCGGCGACGTGATCTCCACCGGCACGCCCCCGGGCGTCGGCATGGGAAAGACCCCGCCGCGTTACTTGAAGGGCGGAGAGACCGTTTCGCTTGGCATCGCGGGGCTGGGGGAGCAGAGAAGCAGGGTCCTGGCCGCAAGCTGATCCGACGCACTTTGGGGCGGCTGTCTGTCGGCCGCCCCGGCGCAAGGTGTCTAGGCCTTCGCCCGTGCGGCCACATCCTGAAGCGCCTCGAAGATGGCATATCTGCCTTCGTGGCGCCGGACTGCTTCCGCATCGGGATGGTTGATGACACCGGCGCGCGACATGGCGCGCATCGCGTCGCCCGCATCTTTACGCAACCCGGACGCCAGTGCCCCCAGCATCGCGGCCCCCAGCAGCACGGGTTCGTCTGTCTCGGGCGCCAGCACCGGTTTGCCCGTCGTATCGGCGAGGATCTGTCTGACCAGCGGATGCCGTCCCGCGCCGCCGCTCACCGCGATGCGGTCCACCCCGGCACCGGCGGCGGCCTGCGCAGCGATGATCTGGCGCAACCCGTAGCCCAGTCCGCACAGCGTGGCGAGGTAGAGCGCCAGCAGGCTCTCCGGCCCGCGATCCATGCCAAGCCCCATGACGGTGGCGCGCCGGTGCGGGTCGGCATGAGGCGCGCGGTTGCCCAGAACCTCGGGGACAACATGGACCCCGGCGGCCAGTTGGGTCACGTCCCGGCCCCCCACACGATCCGCCAGCCACGCGGGCAGGGACTGTCCTGCCGCCTTGGCCTGCCGGTGGGCCACCTGCGCGAAAGGGTGATGGTCGATCAGCTGGTCCACCGCAGCACCCGCCGCCGATTGGCCGCCTTCGTTCAGCCACATGCCCGGGACCATCGCCGAATGGTAGGGCCCCCAGACCCCCGGCACGAAGGCAGGCTCGGCTGTGGTCGTCATCGTGCAGGAAGATGTGCCGAAGACGTAGGCAAGGTCGCGCGTCGGATCGCCCGCCGTTCCGACCGTTCCCAGACCCCCGGCATGCGCGTCGATCAGCCCGGCGCCGACCGGTGTGCCCTCCGGCAGGCCCATGTCTTCGGCGGCCTCGGCGGTCAAACCATGGCCAAGCGCTGTCCCGGCGGGCACCACCCGGCTGCCGATCCGGAAGAAGTCGTCGCGGCTCAGATCGCCCAGCCCGACCTTCTCGAAATAACTCGCGTCCCAGCGGTTCTCGTGGGCGAGGTAGGTCCACTTGCAGGTGACGGTGCAGACAGACCGGGCCAGATCGCCCGACGCCTTCCACGTCAGGAAGTCGGTGAGATCCATGAACTGCCAAGCAACGTCGTAGATGTCGGGCGCGTTCTCCTTCAACCAGAGGAGCTTGGGCGTCTCCATCTCGGGCGAGATCACGCCGCCCACGTAGTCCAGCACCGGATGGCCAAGCGCGTTGATCCGCTCCGCCTGTCCGGTGGCGCGGTGATCCATCCAGACGATGATGTTGCGATCTTCGCTGACCGGCAGCGGCAAGCCGCCTTGGCCGAGGATCACCAGCGAACAGGTGGCATCGAAGCCGATGCCGGCCACGCTGGCCGGGTCCACACCGGAGGCGTCGACCGCCCCGCGCACGGCCTGGCAGACGGCGGACCAGATGTCGACGGAGGACTGCTCGACCCGGTTGCCGTCGCCTTTCCAGATCGCGATCTCCTGCACGGCGGATCCCTTCAGGACGCCCGTCTCGTCAAAGACCCCGGCCCGCGCCGACCCTGTGCCCACGTCGATACCGATCAGGTGTTTCATCTCAGTCAACCTCTCTTTCGGGCGGGAAAGCCATGTGCCGTGTCATCGTCATGTCCGAGCCGCCTGAGCCGTGTGGCCAACCGCAGGCCAGTTCCTTCCCGCACCACGCATTAATTCCGCCCGAGCCTTGACCTGTCCTTGCCGCTGCGCAGGCGGCGCGATTTCGTGTCTGGGACATCCGGTTCCTCCTCCAAGTCAGGCCCGGCGCGCTACGCCCGAGATACCCCGCTGCAGGACATGAGCCCGGTTTCGCTTGAGGGCTTGATCATCTCCGGCGCGCCCCATCGGGCCGCTCAATCGATTGAGCAATCGATGCAGCATGTCTGCCGCCATGTAAACTCGTCAACGTCAGATCGCATCGTCAGGGCGTCACAGGCCCGCATCCCCCACGCGCCGCGCGCCGCCGGATGGTGCCGCGGGCAGGCCCGGCAGGCAGACTTTGCGGCCCGAAGGCGTGGTCTCCACCGTGACGCCGATGCCGTAGACCGCGCTCAGGGTCTGAGTGGTCAGCACCTCGTCGCAGGGGCCCTCCGCCACCCTTTGCCCGGCCTTCATCAACAGGACGCGCGCGCCAAGCTGGAAGGCGTGGTCGGGGTTGTGGGTGGACAGAACGACACCATGAGCGCCATGTGCCGCGGCGCGGGCCAGGGCGGAAATCCGCGCCAGCACCTGCGCCTCGTTGCCGAAGTCGAGGCTGGCGGTCGGTTCGTCCATGACCATCAGCGGTGCCTCCTGCGCAAGCGCGCGGGCGATCAGCACCAGTTGCCGTTGGCCGCCGGACAGGCGGGAGTAGTCGGAGGCGGCGAGGTCTCCGATCCCCAGTTGCACCATGGCGGCAAAGGCCGCCTCCCGGTCAGTGCGGGAGGGCTGGCCGAAGGCGCCGAGGCGCGCGGTCCGACCCATCAGCACGACGTCCAGCGCCTCGAACGGGAAGGGCGGGGCGTGTGCCTGCGGCACGTAGGAGATCTGCCGCGCAACCTCGGCCCGGCGCTGCGCGGTGATGGGCTTGCCGGAAAGCAGGACCTCGCCCGAGAGCGGCGGCAGCAATCCCAGAAGCGTGCGGAACAGCGTCGTCTTCCCGCAGCCGTTCGGACCGAGCAGGCACAGCACGTCGCCCGGTGCCACCTCTAGGCCAAGGCCGGAACCGATCACCTGCTGTCCGTAGCCGATGGACAGATCGCGTGCGACCAGCATCAGGACCAGCCCCGCCGCCCGCGGGCGAGGAGCCAGACGAAGAAAGGCGCGCCGATGACGGCGGTGAGGATGCCAAGCGGGATCTCTGCGGCGGCAAGGGAGCGGGCGGCGGTGTCCACCACCAGCAGGTAGAGTGCGCCGATCAGCACCGATGTGGGCAGCAGCCTGCCAAACCCCGGCCCGGCAATCATCCTCGCGATATGCGGGATCACCAACCCGACCCAACCGACCACGCCCGCCAGCGCGGTCACGCTCGCGGTGACAAGCGTGGCTGCGGCGATGACGAGGAACCGGGTTCGGCCGGCGTCGATGCCGAGCGACCGGGCCTCCTCGTCGCCGAGGGAGAGCACGTTGATCCGCCAGCGCAACAGCCACAGTGGCACCAGACCGAGCAGGACGAGGGGCAGCGCGGGCATGATATCGTCGGAGGTGGTGGCCGCGAGCGATCCCAGCAGCCAGAAGGTGATCGCCGGAAGCTGGTCGTAGGGGTCCGCCATGACCTTCAGAAGCGACGTCACCGCCCCTGCCAGCGCGCCGATCACCACGCCGATCAGCACGAGCGACAGGGTCCGGTCCGTGCCGCGCACCGCCGAGGCCACCAGCATGACCACCCCCACTGCGACCATGCCGCCGACGAAGGCCGAGCCCTGGATCGCAACGACCGGCAGCGACAGGAAGATGCCCGCGACGGCGCCCAGCCCGGCCCCGGCGGATACTCCGAGGATGTCCGGCGATACAAGCGGGTTGCGGAACAGCGCCTGGTAACTGGCCCCCGCCGCCGCCAGCGCCGCACCCACCATAAGTGCTGCGGCGACGCGCGGCAGGCGGATCCTCCAGACCACGATGGTGGATTGCGTGTCCCCCCGGCCCGCGAGCGTGGCCAGCACCTCGCCCGGGGAAAGGGCGTAGGGGCCGATCATGATCGCGGCAAAGGCCGTCATGCAGACCAGCGCGATCAACACGCCGGTCAGCGTCGCCCCCGTCAGGATGCGTGCCGCGCGGTCCCTTGGCGGGTTGCCTACCTCGGGGGTCGCCCGTCCGTCCATTCCAGAAGCCTGTCCAGTTCGTCCTCGTCGAGGTCCACGTGATAGTAGCGCCGGTAGAACGCGCGCGTGTCGTCGCGCAGGTCCGACGTCCATTGATCCGGATACAGCAGCCCCGCCATCCAGATCAGCCCGATCATCCGGTTGACGGAGGGCGGGCCGTCGATCCAGCCAAAGGGCTCGACCGGCGAAAGGTACACACGCCCGCTCTGCACCGCGTCGATCCCGGCCCACAGCGGATCGTCGAAGACGCCTGGATAGAAAGTGTCGTCCCAGGTGACAATGGTGTCCGGATTGGCGACGATGACCTGCTCCATCGAGGCGTTCACCAGCCCGCGCGTCGCACCGCCGTCGTCGGCCACGTTGCGGCCCCCGGCGCGCTCGATGATCTCGGTGTTGATGGAGCCTTTCATCCCGGTCTCCAGCCCGTCAGGCCCCCGCGCCAGGTAGACGCGCGGCCGGTCCTCTTCGGGGATGCCGGACAGGATCGCGTCGATCCGGGCAAAGGTGTCCTCGACATCTGCGGCCAGCGTCTCTCCGCGGTCGGGCACGCTGAGGATGTCTCCGACGAGGCGCAGCGCGTCTGGCGTTGCCTCGAACCGGCCATCGACGAGGATGTAGGGAATGCCCGTCTGGTCCTGCACCCGGTCCGCGAGATCGATGTAGGTGTCGAGGACAGAACCGAAGTCGATGATCAGGTCGGGCCGCAGGGACAGCACCCGCTCGAGGTTCGCTTCACCGCCGCGTCCGGTGAGCCGCCCGGTTTCCGGCAGGTCACGGTAGGGCGCGGCGATGTAGGTCCGTTCCTCGGGACGCAGGGCGCGCGGCCAGCCGGGCAGGGTGTCGGGCTTCACGATATAGGTAAGCACCGCTGCGGTCGGACCGGCGGCAAAGACCGTCTGCACCTCGTCGGGGATCTCGACGACGCGCCCTGCGCTGTCGGT
The DNA here is from genome assembly GCF_002814095.1 of Sagittula sp. P11. Taxonomy (NCBI): domain Bacteria; kingdom Pseudomonadati; phylum Pseudomonadota; class Alphaproteobacteria; order Rhodobacterales; family Roseobacteraceae; genus Sagittula; species Sagittula sp. P11. Next base: position 660,317 of record NZ_CP021913.1, on the reverse strand, counting down.
CACGCTCCGCGCGGCAACGGGACCCGCAAGCAGCAGGACAAAGAGACAGAACGCGCGCATCTGGGGGCAAGACCTTCTTCGCTGCGTGGCCGGCGACCGTCGCCGTGCCTTTGCGGCAAACTGCAATGACGGGCGCGGTAATGGAAGGGTTGTCGGGCAAAAGTTGACGTAAGGTTGATTTCGGCGCGCGGACCCGCCCTTTTTCACCCGGCGTTTGCAAATCGCGGCGAATGGTATACCAGAATCCCGTGCCACGCGGGTGGCGGGTTGGCAGGGAAGAGAACGATATGATCGAAAGCTGGCGGTGGTATGGGGATCTCGACACGATCTCGCTGAACCAGATCCTCCAGACAGGCGCATCCGGCATCGTGACCGCGCTGCACGAGATCCCCTATGGCGAAGTGTGGTCGCGGGAGGCGGTCGCCGAACGCACGTCCCGCATCCGCGCGGCGGGCATGGAATGGGTCGTCTGCGAAAGCCTGCCGCTGCACGAAGACATCAAGCTGGGCACCGGCGATCTCGGGACGCTGTTCGCGAATTACCGTCAGTCGATGGCCTACCTCGCCGCCGAGGGCGTCACCGCGATCTGCTACAACTTCATGCCCCTCATCGACTGGACCCGGACGGACCTTGCCGCGCCGGTGGCCTCGGGCGGGACCTGCCTGCGCTTCGACGCGGTGAAGATGGCGGCGTTCGAGCTGCACATGCTGGGTCGCGCCGCGGCAGAGGACGACTATTCCGCCGAGGTCGTGACGAAGGCGGCGGCTTGGCATGCGGAATCTTCCGAAGATGACCATGCCGCGCTGCTGAACGCGATCATGTGCGGCCTGCCGGGCGCCTACGACCGCTACGACATAGAACAGCTCCGCGCGGCGCTGGCGCGCTACGACGGGATGACCCGCGACGACATCCGCGCGAACTTCAAACGGTTCCTCGAAGAGGTGGTGCCCACCGCCGAAGAGCTTGGCGTGCGGCTCTGCGTGCACCCGGACGATCCGCCGCGCAACATCCTGGGCCTGCCGAGGGTCGTCTCGGGCGCCGAGGACGTGGCTTGGGTCATGGGTGCGGTCGACAGCGTCGCCAACGGCCTGACGCTTTGCTCCGGTTCGCTGGGGGCGGGCCCTGCCAACGATCCCGTCGCCATCGCCCGGACCCACGCCGACCGCATCCACTTCGCCCACCTGCGCAACGTCCGCAAGGAACCCGACGGGTCGTTCGAGGAGGCGGCGCATCTGGAGGGCGACACCGACATGGTGGCCCTTGCGCGCGTCCTTCTGGACGAGGAGGCGCGGAGGCGGGCAGAGGGCCGTGCGGATGCCAATATCCCTTGGCGGCCCGATCATGGTCACGACCTGCTCGACGACCTCACCCGCGACAATTTCCCCGGCTATCCGCTGATCGGGCGGATGCGTGGCATGGCCGAGATGCGCGGCGTCATCACCGCGCTGAAGGCGGCCTGATCCCTGCCTCGGCGCGCCCCGGTTGCGGGACGCGCCGAGGGGTCATGCGACTGAGGCGAACCCGGCGTCGAGCGCCGAAAGAATCGTGTCCACATGCGCGGCCGTCAGGATCAGCGGCGGCGAGAGGATGATATTCGGCCCGGAAACCCGCACCATCGCGCCTGCCTCATAGGTGGCGCGGTGGATCCGGCCGATGGTCTTCTTGTCGATCGCGGTCTTGGAGCCCCGGTCAGACACCAGCTCGAGCGCGCACATCAGGCCATGCCCGCCGCGCACGTCGCCCATCAGCTCGAACTTCTCCTTCAGCGCGTTCAGCCCCTCGAAAAGCTGCGCCCCCCGCGCTGCCGCGTTGTCCTTGATCGACAGCCGCTCCGTTTCCTTCAGGCAGGCGATGGCCGCCGCCGCGCCGACCGGGTGGCCCGAATAGGTGTAGCCAGACCCGATGGAGCCCTTGCCGGAGGTGTCGGATTCGAACACCTCCACGATCTTGTCCGACAGCATGACGGCGCCGAAGGGGAAGTACCCGTTGGTGATCGCCTTCGCGGTGCAGGCCATGTCGGGCTGGACGCCCCAATGGCGCGAGCCCGTCCAGTCGCCGGTGCGTCCGAAGGCGGTGATGACCTCGTCGGCGATCAGAAGGATGCCGTTGCGGTCGCAGATCTCGCGCACGCCGGGCATGAAACTTGCGTGCGGCGGGATGACCCCGCCTGCGCCCAGCACCGGTTCCATGATGAAGGCGGCGATGGTGCCTGCGCCCTGGAAGGCGATCTCGTCCTCCAGCGCGGCAAGACACATCTGCGCCAGCCGCTCCGGGTCGGTCTCGTTGAACGGGTTGCGGTAGGTGTAGGGCGCGGGGATGTGGAAACAGCCCGCCATCAGCGGTTCGTACTGCGTGCGGAAGTTCGCGTTGCCGTTGACCGAGGCGCCCAGCGTATGCGTGCCGTGGTAGCCCTTCTTGAGGCTCAGGAACTTGGTCCGCCCGGCCTCTCCGCGCAGCTTGTGGTACTGCCGGGCGAGGCGCAGCGACACCTCGACCGAATCCGACCCGCCGGAGGTGAAGAAGGCGCGGCTCAGCCCGTCGGGCGCAAAGAACTCCTTCAGCATCCACGACAGCTCGATCACCGCGTCGTTCGATGTGCCCCGGAAGATCGAGTAGTACGGCAGCCGGTCGAGTTGCTCGGTAATGGCGTCCTTCACCGGCTGGCAGGAATAGCCGAGGTTCACGTTCCAAAGGCCCCCCACCGCATCGACAGAGCGGAAGCCGTCGACATCGGTGATCTCCACCCCTTCGCCGCCGACGATGATGTCCGGCGGGTTGGCAAGGCTGTCGGCGGGATGTGCCATCGGGTGCCACAGGTGGCGCGCGTTGTTTTCCTTGAGGAAGTTGCTGTCTTTCATCGGGGGCCTCTTATCGTTCCGCCGGAGTGGGCCGGCGTGTGTCATGTGTCTCGGGCCATGCCCCGCCCAGCGAGCGCGAGGCATCGCGGGCGGCATGGCGCAGTTTGTCTGCGATCTCGACCAGTCGGTCCGGGTGGGCGCGGACAGCCGGAACGGCGACCGACAGCGCGCCGATCACCCGTCCGTCCTCGCCATAGATCGGCACCCCCTGAGAGGCGACCTCCGCGTCGAAAGTGCCGTCCGATTGGGCGAGCCCGCTTTGCCGGACGTCTTCGATCATGGCCTTCAGGCGGGCCGGATCGGTGACCGTCTTGCCGGTGTGATGCGTCAGCGGCCGCGACAGGACGCGCGCGCGCAGATCTTCCGGACCGAAGGCCAGCACCGCCAGCCCGGAGGAGGTGGCGTGCAGCGGCAGCACCTCGGCCTCGTCGAAATGAACCTGGATGCCGTGCAGGTGGGGATCGGCATGAACCACCGTCGACAGCGCGTCGCCCTGCAGGATCGAGGCATGGGCCAGCTCTCCGGTCGCTTCGGCCAGCGCCGACACGATGGGCCGGAGCAGCTTGCGCACCGGGAAGGCGGCCTCGCGCACCCCGGCCAGCCGCAAGAGCGCAGGACCGAGCCGGTAGGCGCGCGTGACGGGATGCTGTTCGAGGAACCCGTTCCCTGTCAGCTCGGTCAGGTGACGGTGCACCGTCGCCTTGTCGCGCCCGGCGAGGCGGGCGAACTCGCCCAGCCCGATCTCCGCCCGCGCGGCGGTAAAATGGTTCAGCAGGTCCAGCGCCTTGGTTATCGTGCCCATCAGCGCCCCCACTCGAAGAAGCGGGCGATCTCCTCGCCGATGAAGCTCCGGTCGGCCGGTTCGTGAAGGCTCTGCCGGGCGCGCGCGGTGACCTCCGGGCCGACCACGTCCGCGTATTCCTCCACCAGATCGCAGATGAACCCGTGCGACATCTCCGGATGGTGCTGCACGGTGAACAGGTGATCGCACATCATCAGCCCGGCCACCGGCAGACCGTCGCCCTCGTACACGATGTCAGTGCCTTTGGGCGCCTCGGCCACCTGCTCGATATGCGAGCCGTAGAACCGCATCTGCTCCGGACCGATGGCCCATGGCATCGGCGTGACACGGTGCAGCGGCAGAAGGCCATGCCCCCAGCCACCCGGATTGCGGACGATCCGGGCGCCGAGCGCGCGCGCGATCAGCTGATGGCCGAAACAGGCGCCGTACACCTTTTGCCGCCGGTCGATGGCCGCCAGCACCAACTTTTTCAGGCGCAGCATCCACGGGGCATCCTCCGTCACGCTGGCCGGGCTTCCGGTGATGACCAGCCCGTCGAACGCCGACACGTCCTCGGGGAAGTCGTCCTTGCAGACCCAAGAAGGCGAGAACCGCCAGTCCGGTCGGGCGGTGCCCAGCAGGGTCGCGAACTTCTCGCCGTCGTCGGGGCGGGCCGCCGCGAAGTCGCTGAAATCGGTGTTGGTTATGAGGATGGCGATGTGCATCACACGAACCACACGTAGAAATCGAGAAGGGCGTTCGGTTCAAGGTCGCGGGTCTTTCGGAACTCGCGCTCCTTCATGAAGACCTGATGCGCGCAAAGCTCCGGTCCCACGGCCTCTGCCAGCGCGGTGTCGGCGGACAGATCACGCACCGCCTGCCGCAGGTTCTGCGCCGTGCTCTCCTTGGCATCGATGCGGTCGAAGCCGTCGCCCGTCTCCATCGGTGGCAGATCGTACTTGCCCTCTACCCCCAGACGCGCGGCCTGAAGCACGGCGGCGGCGGCGGTGTAGGGATTGGCGGAAGCATCGGCCATCCGGTGTTCCAGCCGTGCCTTGGCGCCGCCCTCGGTCGAGATGCGCGTGGTCACGCCGCGATGGTCACCGCCCCAGTTCCTCCAGTAGCCCGACATCGCGCCGGGTTGCAGGCGCAGGTAGCTGCCGGTCGTCGGTGCCACCAGCGCGGCCAGCCCCTTGTGGTGGCGCACCAGCCCGGCAAGGCAACCGCGCGACAGGTCGTTCAGGTGATCGGGGCCACCTTTCGGCCCGGTCGACAGTGCGTTCCGGCCGCCCTCGTCGGCGAAGGAGAAGTTGATGTGCATGCCGGAGCCGCCCAGTTCCGGGATGGGCTTCGGCAGAAAGGTCAGCACGACGCCGTGGTTCAGCGCGATCTCCCGGGCCATCTGGCGGAACAGCACGATATCGTCCACCGCCTTCAGCGCGTCGTCAAAGGTCAGCGTGTATTCATACTGCGGGCTGTCATATTCGGCGGTGATCATGTCCAGCCGGAACCCGAGCGCCTCGGCCTTGGCCCAGATCATATCGTTGATGTGCATTGGATCGGCGAAGGGGCCGGTGCCGTAGACCACGCCGCCCGGCGCATCGTAGGGCCGCAGGCGCCCGGTCTCATCGCCCTGGAGGGCGAAGGCCTCCAGCTCGATCCCGAGCTTTGGTTTGAGGCCCAGCTTCTCCCAGTCCGCGATGGCGCGTTTCAGCGCGCCGCGGGGGCAGAGCGGCAGGGGGCCGTCCTCGTCGTAGAGGTCGCCCAGAACCACGCGGGTCGACGGTTCCCACCCCTCGCGGATGTCGGAGGCCTGCCAGCGCAGTTCCATGTCGGGCATCCCCTCGCGCACCTTGGCGTGCGGCGCGTCCAGCAGCAGGTCGCGGTCGTAATGCACGCCAAAGGTCGCGCGGGCGAAACGGCTGCTTTCGTCGCCGATCTTCGATCCCGGCAGATACTTCCCCCGGCAGATCGAGAGGTGGTCACAGAACATGGCGCGCAGGCGGTCTTGCATATGGTCCTCAAGTAGCGAAGCGGTAGGACAAGGAAGCTGTCCTCAAGTAGCGAAGCGGTAGGACAAGGAACCTGTCCTCAGGTAGCGAAGCGGGTAGGACAAGGAACCTGTCCTCAGGTGGCGAAGTGGGTAGGACACGAACCTGTCCTCAGGAGGCGAAGTGGCAGGCACCGGGCCGGTGCCCTAGGCCGGGGTTACTGTCACGGGCAGACGTTTGATACCGTTGACGAAGTTGGATCGGACGAACGCTTCCGGCCCGGCGGGGGCGATGGCCCTGATCCGGGCGCAGAGTTCCTGGAACAGCACGCGCACCTCGAGCCGGGCGAGGTGCATCCCGAGGCAGACATGCGGGCCGCCCTGGCCCCATGCGAGCTGCCTGTTGGGCTTGCGCGTCAGGTCGAGCCTGTAGGGATCGTCGAACACCGTATCGTCGCGGTTGGCGGAGGCGAACCAGTAGAGCACCTTGTCGCCCGCGCGGATGGTCTGACCGTGCACTTCCACGTCCTTCGTCGCCGTGCGGCGGAAGTAGGTGGCGGGGGAGGCCCATCGGACGATCTCGTCGGTGCCGGTGGCCCAGACCTCGCCGGACTGGAACTGTTCCAGCAGCCCGGGCTGACGCGCCAGCGCCTGTATGCCCGCGGCGATGGAGTAGCGGGTGGTGTCGTTGCCCGCCGCCACCAGCAGGCAAAAGAAGTTGCGGAACTCGGTCTCCGAGATGGTCTCGCCGTTCTCGTCGGGCTGGAGGACCATGTGCAGCACGCCATCCGTTTCCCCGGCGGCGTTCTTCCGGTCCATCAGGTCGCGGGCATATTCGTACAGTTCCGCCCCGGCGGGGGAGTTGAACGGCATCATCCGGTAGGCGTCGGTGTCCATCCGGTCGACCACGTGCTCGGTGAAGTCGGGGTCCGAATTGGCCATCAGCGCATCGCCCTTCTCGACCAGCCAGGGCAGGTCCTCCTCGGGCGTGCCGAGGATCTGGCCCAGCATCCGCATCGGCAATTCGCGGGCGATCTCGCGCGTGGCGTCGAATGTGCCCATCTCCAGCGCGCGGTCGAGGATCGGCCCGCAAAGGTCGCGGATCTGCCCTTCGAAGCCTGCCACCACGGGGGCGGAGAATGCCTTGGCCACCTTCATGCGGACCTTGCGGTGCTCGCGCCCGTCCGTCTCCTGGAAGGTGCGGCGGGCCATGTATTCCTCGTGGGTCTGATCCTCCATCCGGATGCCGCGGGCGGAGGTGAAGGTCTCCGTGTCGCGGATCATCTGCACCACGTCTTCGTGCCGCGTGATCGACCAGTACCCCTTGCCATGCGCGAAGTCCGACCAGGCACACGGCGCCTCGGACCGCATGCGGGCGAAGGTGTTGTACGGCGCACCGTCCGCAAAGGAATCGTGGGAGCCGAGATCGGCGTGCCCGTCGTCTTCAGGAGCCCAGATGGTCATAGGTGCGCTTTCTGCGTTGGATTTTCAGGCGGTCGTCGAAGTGGCGGCTCTTGCGCCCCGAGATGCGTTTCGCGAAGCGAGCCGACGACTTGCGGGCAAGGCTGCGGCGGTCCACCGGCCGCCAGTCGCGCCACGTCTTCCAGATCGTGCTGACGACGATCAGCACGATCACCGCGAACAGCACGAAGGCAATGGGCCGGTCGATGAAGTCCCATGGCGTGTTCACCCGGTTCATCGCGGCGCGCAGCTTCACCTCCATGATGTTGCCCAGCACCATGCCCAGCACGATGGGCACAATGGGCAGGTTCAGCCGCTTCAGCACGTAGCCGAACAGGCCGAAGACGGCGGCGATGGCGCAGTCGACCGCGGAGTTGCGGATCGAGTACACGCCGACGAAGGACAGAAGCAGGATGCACATGCCGAGGAAGCGGTTGGGGATCTGTGTCAGCTTCACCAGAGCCCCGGTCGAGACCAGCAGGAAGGCCACCACCAGCACGTTCAGGATCAGCAGCGCGATGTAGAGCGCCACGACGAAATCCATCTGGTAGAGGAACAGGCCCGGCCCCGGCACCACGTTGTGCACGTAGAAGACTGACAGCATCATGGCGGTCAGCGCCTCTCCGGGGATGCCAAGCGCCAGGAGCGGGATCATCGCGGCGGCGGGCACGGCGTTGTTCGCGGTCTCCGACGCGATCAGCCCTTCGGACGATCCATGGCCGAAGGCCTCGGGCGACTTCGACAGCTTGCGGGCCGAGGTGTAGGACATGAACTGCGCAGTGAATTCGCCCACGCCGGGGATCATGCCCATCAGCACCCCGAAGGAGGCGGAAATTCCCGCGACGCGCGGATGCCGCATCAGCTCCCGGAAGCCCTGGAACAGCGAGCCTCGCGACCGGGGCATGCGGATCTTCTCGTCGTCCATGGTCAGCAGGAGGAAGGCCTGGCTCAGCGCGAACAGGCCCAGCACCACCACGATCAGGTCGACGCCGGAGGCCAGCCATGTCTGCTCGAAGGTGAAGCGGCGGGTGTACTTGACCGGCTCCAGCCCCACCGTCGACAGCAGGATGCCGAAACCCGACAGCGCGGCGGCGATCAGCATCTGGCCCTTGTGCGCGGTCACCACGAGGATGATCCCCAGAAGCGCAGCGAGGAAGATCTCGCGCGAGCCGAACATCGGCGCGACCTTTGCCAGCACGGGCGACAGCAGGATCAGGCAGAGGACAGAGAAGATGCCGCCGAAGAAACTTGCGGAATAGGCCAGCGACAGGGCGCGGCGGCCCTCTCCGCGCAGGGTCATGGGGAAGCCGTCGTAGGTGGTCAGCGCATTGACCGCCGTGCCAGGGGTGTTGATCAGGATCGCCGGGATCGCGCCGCCGTACATCGACGACCCGTAGATGCCCAGCAGCATGGTCAGGCCGACGATCGGATCCATGCTGAACGTCGCGGGCAGAAGGATGGCGATGGCGACGGCGGGGCCCACGCCGGGGATCGCCCCGATGGCCACACCGCCGATGGAGCCGACCACCAGGGCCAGCATCACGTCCCAGCGGGCCAGAACGTCGAGGGCTGCGAAAAACACGTCCATCAGAGGTACTGCAGGGCAAAGCTGCGGAGCGCGTCCGGCAGCAGTTCATATAGCGCGGCACCGGGGATCTTCACGCCGAGGAACCCCTTGAACAGCAGGACGGTCCCCACGGCAAAGACCACGGCAAGCCACAGGTACAAGGGGGTGCGATATCCCAGCCGCCACGTCAGCGCGGCGGCGAAGGCGATGCTCATCGGCAGGAAGCCGATCCAAGGCACGGCGAAGACATAGACCATGAACCAGACGGCGTATTCCATCGGCTCGAGCCATCGCTTGGCCTCGGCCCAGTCGGCGCCGACGGGGCGGCGGCGCTTCATCAGCCACAGGTGCAGACCGAAAGTCACGACCATGGTCACGATGGCGACCCCGGGCCAGAAGCGCGGCTGCGCGGCAAAGCTCTTGGCGTCCTCGATCCATGTGGTCTGCGTCGGGATCTGCACCAGCAGCACGAGCGACACCAGCAGCGCCGCGCCGATAAAGACGATCTGGCCAGAGACGCGGGTGCGCGCCTGAAGTTCGGATTCCGTGCTCACGATGGGTGGCCCTTGCCAGCGGGTGTGGGGAAGGGAGGGGCCGTCACGCGGCCCCTCCGGTGGCAGATGTTACTGGCCGAGCGCCTCGGAAATCGCGCCAAGCGTCTCCTTGTCCTTGGCGATGATCTCCGCGCTTTCCTCGGCGTTCTTCCAGTAGACCAGTGCGCCGGTTTCCTCGGCCACCTTCTGGGCGCGCTCGGACATCACGGTCTTCTCGGCAACGGCGGCGATCTTGTCGCGCACGTCCTGCGGCGTGTCCTTTCCGACGAACAGCCCGTTCCAGAGCGAGATGTTCAGCGATGGGTCCACCTCGCCGATGGTCGGCGTGTCCGGAACCTTCGAGATCCGCTCGCCGGTGATCGACACCAGCACCTTCACCTGGTCGAGGCAGGGCAGCACCAGTTGCAGCGTGGTGTTGATGACGTCCGCGTCGCCGGAGGCCAGCGTGTTGCAGTCCAGCGCGTCAAACGCCGCGTCGGAGGCCCATTCGAAATCCATGTTCGCGGCCAGCGCCTTGGTCACCTGCGTCGGTGTCAGCACATCGCCGAAGTGGCCCAGCACCACGTCGTTTTCCCTGGCGTACTCGGCCAGTTCTTCCATGCTGGAGTAGGGGGCGTTGCCGCCCGCCGCGATCACGAAGGGGTAGGTCAGGAAGATGCCGATGGGGTCGAACTTCTCCGGCGCCAGTTCCGGGATGTCGATCTCGTGGCCGATCAGCGCGACGGCCGGGACAAACGATCCGATGGTGTAGCCGTCGGCGGGCGCGTTCGCCACCTCGATGGCGCCGGGGAAGGGGCCGCCGCCGCCGCCGGGTTTGTTCACGACCGCAGCCGCGACGCCGTATTCCTCCTGGAAGTCCTCGGCGATCATGCGGGTCAGCACGTCCTCGAGGTCGCCCGGGGGCCACGGCACGATGAAGGTGACCGGCTTCTCGGGATACTCGGCCAGCGCCGCACCGGCGGTCAGAGCCAGCGCCGCGACAGAGGCGGTGAAGATGGATTTCATGGTCGTCTCCCTGGTATTGTGGATCATTATTTGAACCATCGGTGTGAAAATATCATCAGACGCGATCCGCAACCTGTCAATCGTCTTCTTTGCGAAAAGGGCCGGATTGACAGCTGCCGCAACCGCCGCCCAATATATCACCACCACAGGTTTGAATAATGAACCGACAAGGGGCGCACCTATGGACATGTCACGACTATCCGAACTGAGAACCGCAGAGGTTCCGCCCGCGCGCCACGTCATCGACGGCGCGTCCTGCGCTGCCTCCGATGGCGCCGAGATGGAGGTGATCTCTCCGCTGGACGGGCGCGCCCTGACCACCATGGCCAAAGGCACGCGGGACGATGCCGCCCGCGCCGTCACCGCGGCGCGCGCCGCCTTCGAGGACCGCCGCTGGGCGGGACGTGCCCCCGCAGACCGCAAGAAGGTCCTGTTGAAATGGGCCGACCTGATCGAAGCGCGGGCGCTCGACCTCGCTGTCCTGGGCGTGCGCGACAACGGGACGGAGATCGGCATGGCGCTGAAGGCGGAGCCGCTCTCCGCCGCCGCCACGATCCGCTACTACGCCGAAGCTATCGACAAGATCGGCGGAGAGATCGCGCCGACCGCCGACGGCATCCTCGGCCTCGTTCACCGCGAACCGGCGGGCGTCGTCGCCGCCATCGTGCCGTGGAACTTCCCCCTGATGATCGGCGCGTGGAAGCTGGGACCGGCGCTGGCGGCGGGCTGTTCGGTCGTCCTCAAACCCGCCGAAACCGCCTCCCTCACGCTGGTGCGGATCGCGGAACTGGCTCTGGAGGCCGGACTGCCGCCGGGCGTGCTGAACGTGGTCTGCGGCGAGGGCGCCGTGGTCGGCGACGCGCTGGCGCATTCCATGGACGTGGATGTGCTGGTCTTCACCGGCTCGGGCCCCACCGGGCGCCGCCTGCTCGAAGCCTCGGCCCGGTCGAACATGAAGCGCGTCTACCTCGAACTCGGGGGCAAGTCGCCGAACGTGGTCTTCGCCGACGCCCCCGACCTGCGCGAGGCGGCCAAGGTCTCTGCCGCCGGGATCTTCCGCAATGCCGGGCAGGTCTGCGTCGCGGGCTCCCGCCTGCTGGTCGAACGCACCATCGCTGAAGAATTCACGGCGCTGCTGGCCGATGTGGCGCAGGGCATGAAGGTCGGCGATCCGCTCGACCCGGCGACCAACGCGGGCGCGGTCAATTCGCTGAGGCAACTCCAGCAGAACCTTGCCTTCGTCGAGGAGGCGCGCGGGCTGGGACGGACAGTGCTGGGCGGGCGTCGCATTCTCGAAGACACGGGTGGCTACTACATGGAGCCGACCATCGTCACCGGCGTCGACCCCACCGACCGGCTCGCGCAGGAAGAGGTCTTCGGCCCCGTCCTCGCCGTCATGGCCTTCGATACGGAGGAGGAAGCGGTGGCCCTCGCGAACGGCACGGACTTCGGGCTGGCGGCGGCGGTCTGGACCTCCGACCTGTCGCGCGCGCATCGCATGGTGCGCCGCATCCGCGCCGGTGTCGTGCATGTGAACACCTACGGCGGCACGGACCTGACCGTGCCCCTGGGCGGTGTGAAACAGTCCGGCAACGGCCACGACAAGTCCCTGCACGCCTTCGACAAGTACCTCGACCTGAAGACCGCCTGGATCAAGCTGGAGCCCTGAGATGACCGACGCCGCGCCGGACCGCACCATCCTCGTCGTGGGCACCTACGACACCAAGAACGACGAACTTGACTACATCGCCGGGGTGATCCGGGGGCAGGGCGGCGGCGTGCTGACGATGGACGTGAGCGTGCTGGGCGATCCCGAACGCCCCTGCGACGTTTCCAAGCACGATGTGGCGGAAGCGGGCGGATCGTCCATCGCAGCGGCCATCGCCACGGAAGATGAAAACGCCGCGATGCAGATCATGGCGGCGGGGGCCTCTACCGTGGCGCTCCGGCTCCATACCGAAGGGCGGATCGACGGGGTGATCGTGCTGGGCGGCACCATGGGCACGGACCTCGCGCTGGACGTCTGCGCGGCACTGCCGCTGGGTGTGCCGAAATACGTCGTCTCGACCGTCTCCTTCTCGCCGCTGATTCCGGCGGAACGGCTCGCGGCGGACATCCAGATGATCCTCTGGGCGGGCGGTCTCTATGGCCTGAACTCCGTCTGCAAGGCTTCGCTGTCGCAGGCCGCGGGCGCGGTGCTGGGCGCCGCCCGTGCCGTCGAGCGCCCCGACCGCGACCGCCCGCTGATCGGCATGACCTCCTTCGGCAAGACCGTGCTGCGCTACATGGTGGCCCTGAAGCCGGAGCTGGAGGCGCGCGGCTTCGAGGTCGCCGTCTTCCACGCCACCGGCATGGGCGGGCGCGCCTTCGAGTCGCTGGCCGCCGAGGGCGCCTTTGCCTGCGTCATGGACTTCGCGCCGCAGGAGGTGGGAAACCACCTCATGGGCTCGACGATCAGCGCCGGAGCGGACCGCATGACCAACGCCGGACGGCGCGGCGTGCCGCAGATGGTGGCGCCGGGGTGCTACGACCTCGTAGACTTCGTCGGCTGGCAGGCGGCGCCCGCGCGGCTGGCGGATCAGGAAGTCCACGCCCACAACCGCCTCCTGTCCTCCGTCCTGCTGGACGCGCGTCAGCGCAGGGAGGTGGCGCAGGCCCTATGCGCCAAGCTGGCCAAGGCCGAGGGCGAGACGGTCTTCTTCCTCCCCCTCCAGGGCGGCAACGAGTGGGATCGCCCGGGCGGACCGCTGCATGACGCCGAGGGGCTCGCCGCCTTCATCGACGAGGTTCGCAAGGCCTGCCCGCCGAACGTCACGCTGCGCGAGCTGGGCGCTCACATCAACGACACCGCCTTCACTGATGCGGTGCTCGAGACCTTCGATGAGTGGGTGACCTCCGGCATCGTCAGAGCCCACGCCTGAGCGGAAACCCTTGTGCGGCGCGCCGGGCCGTGGTCGTCTCTCGATTGTGCCGCGCCACGGATCGCGGCAGGGGAGGGACCGATGCAGCTTGCGCTCAACCATATGACGACGCCGCGCCTCGACTGGAGGGCGCTTTTGATGTTGGCGAAGCGCACCGGCTGCGCGGGCGTGGAATTCCGCAACGACCTGGGCCGCCCGCTGTTCGAAGGCTTCACCGCCGAAACCGTCTGCGAGGAGGCTCAGGCACTGGGGCTGCGCATCTTCGGGCTGAGCCAGGTCGGCATGTTCAACGACTGGTCCGATGCGAAGGCGCAGGAAGTGGCCTCGCTCATCACCATCGCGCAGGATCTTGAGGCCGAGACCATCAGCCTGATCCCGCGCAACGACGGCACCGGGCTCGACGATCTCGACGCGGTGAAGACCGCCCTAAGGGAGATCCTGCCGCTTCTGGAAGAGGCCGACATGACCGCGCTGGTGGAGCCTTTGGGCTTCGTCCAGTCCTCGCTGCGCACAAAGGCCGAGGCCATCGAGGCCATCGAAGCGGTGGGCGGCGCGGGCCGCTTCAGGCTGGTGCACGACACATTCCACCACTTCCTGTCCGGCGAGACGGAGATCTTCGCCGACTGGACCGGCATGGTGCATGTCTCGGGCGTGACCGATCCCGACATTTCTCTGGTCACCATAGCGGACCGCGACCGCGGTGTGGTGACGGAGGACGACCGGATGGACAACCTCGGCCAGCTCTCGGCGCTGAAGGCGGCGGGCTACACCGGCCCCGTGTCGATGGAGGCCTTCGCGCCGGAGTTCCACAATCTGCCTGCCGACAAGGCGGAAGGCCTTCTCATGGCCTCCTTCGACCTGCTGCGCACCGTCACCGGCTGATCCGCTGCCCTTCGTGGCGCCAGTCGCACACTAAATGCCGCTGTTTTGGGCGTCTCAACGGCTGCAAAGGCAAACATGCGGCAGCGCGGCATGTTTGGCTTGCGCCGAATCGCGGGCCGCCGTTAAGGCTTCGATCAGCGGCAACGGCGTCGCTGTTCCCGAAAACGGGTGAAATGAGCAAGGCTGCTCGATGCGTCACGACATGGGTCGTGACCGTGTCGGCGGCCTTTTTCGCGTTCTGGAGACAAGTCTGGAGACTGGACATGAAGAATTTTCCGATGTTCCTGCGCATGGACGGACGCCGTGTGGTCATCTGCGGCGGCGGCGAGGAGGCGGCTCGCAAATGCCGGCTCGTGCTGAAGACAGAGGCCGAGATCGTCGTCACCGGCCCCATCGGGGATCCGGAGCTGGACGGCCTCATCGCTTCCGGCCGGGTGCGCCATGAGGCCGCCCCGGACGCACGCACTTTCGACGGCGCGGCGCTGACCTTCATCGCCACCGGCTGCCCCGCGCATGACGCTGCGCTGGCCTGCCTCGCGCGGGCGGCAGGGGCGGTGGTCAACGTCGTCGACCGGCCCGAGATGTGCGATGCCTTCACGCCCTCCATCGTCGACCGCGCCCCGGTTGTCGTCGCCATCGGCACCGAAGGCGCGGCCCCCGTCCTGGGCCGCCGCATCAAGACCGACATCGAAACCATGCTGCCGCCGCGCCTCGGGCCCTTCGTGGCGCTGGCGGGCCGCCTGCGCGGCGCGGTCGCCGAACGTGTTGCCCCCCAACGCCGCCGCGGCTTCTGGGAATGGGCCTTCGACGGCGAACCCTTCCGCGCCCACCTCGACGGGCGGGAACGCGAGGCCGCACGCCTGTTGAAGGAGGCCGTGAACGCAGGCACCTCCCCCGAAGCCAAAGGGCACATCGCGCTGGTCGGCGCGGGTCCGGGCGCGCGCGACCTGCTGACCCTTTGCGCGGTCCAGAGGTTGCAGCAGGCCGACGTCATCTTCTACGACCGCCTGGTCGATCCGGAGGTGCTGGAGCTTGCCCGCCGCGACGCCGACCGGGTTTACGTCGGCAAGGAGGTGGGCGCCTGCGCCTGGCCGCAGGATCACATCGACCGGCTGATCGTCGCCGAAGCCGGTAAGGGGCGCCGCGTCGTCCGCCTGAAATCCGGCGACCCTTCGGTCTTCGGCCGCGCGGCAGAGGAACTGGCCGCCGCCGAAGCCGCAGGCATCGAGGTGGAGATCGTCCCCGGCATCACCGCCGCCTCTGCCGCCGCCGCCCGCCTGAAGACACCGCTGACCGAGCGCGGAGAGATCGACACATTCGCCATCACGACCGGCACCTGCCGACCCGGCGAGGCCGATCCGGCGCGCGCGCGCCTTGCACATCCGGGAACGGCGGTGGCCTTTTACATGGCGGTGGAGAAGGCCGGCGCGGTGCGCCGCGACCTCATGGAGGCCGGTGCCCCCGGGGCCTGCCCGGTGGACATCGTGGCCTCCGTCAGCACAAAGGCCGAGCGGCATGTGGCCTGCACGCTCGACACGCTGCCCGACACGATCCGCGCCGAAGGCGTACGCAGCCCGGCGATCCTTTTTGTGCGCTACCCGAAGTCCATGGCGGCCGCGTCGCATCCCGCCACGCTCGTCGCGGCAGAGTAGCCCTTCTCCGGCTCTGGCCTTTCACCGCGCCCCGCGCCAGCATGAGAAGCGGGCGATGTGGCACCAGGGGGAGGGGGGAGCATGACCGACAAGGACATCCGCGCAGGGGAAGCGACGGTCGCTGATGCCCCGGCAGCCGACGCCCGGCTGACCTTCATCGGCCGCATCCGGACGCCCTGGACCGACCGGCGCGACTGTCCGCGGCAGGGCAGCGAGGACGGGCCGGAATGCACGCTCGTCGTGGACGAGGCCTGGCACCCGGCGCTCGCAGGACTCGAGGCCTACGCCACGATTGAGGTGCTCTACTGGCTCGACCGGTCCAGGCGAGACCTCCTCACCCAGTCGCCCCGCGCCGACGTCACGACCTTCGGCACCTTCGCGCTCCGCTCTCCCGTCCGGCCCAATCCCATCGGCACATCCATCGTCCGCCTCGACCGGATCGAGCACGGCACCCTCACCGTGCGCGGCCTCGACTGCCTCGACGGCACGCCGCTGCTGGACATCAAACCGGACCGCGCCCTCTTCATCCCGAAAGCCCCGCCCAAGCCGGGCGTGTGACGTGCGCCGATCCTCTTCAATTGGCCGCAAGCCAAGTGGGGGTATGGAATAAACCCACGTACTTCTGGACCATGTCGGTCTGAACGGGCGGACGATCAAAACGGCCGCTCGCAGAAAGCGGTCCAATCATCACTGATGTTTGAGTAAATGGTGCCCGGGGGCGGAATCGAACCACCGACACGAGGATTTTCAATCCACTGCTCTACCCCTGAGCTACCCGGGCACGGGTCAAGGCCTGTCCTCTCTCAGAGGGCACCGCCTTCGGGTGGAGGCGGTTTAGTCGAGGCCGAAACCGGTGTCCAGCGGAAAATCGACGCTTTTTTCCAACACGCAGCAGCCTCTTCCCTCGCGGCGCGTGCAAGGCTAAATCGCGGGGATGAAACTCTCTCCGAAAACGCTTCCCGAGCTGCTGGATCACGGCTTCGACACGGTCATCGATGTGCGCAGCCCGGCGGAATTTGCCGAGGACCACGTGCCCGGCGCCATCAACCTGCCGGTCCTCGACAATGAGGAGCGGGCGCGCGTCGGCACGATGTACAAGCAGGAGAGCCCCTTCAAGGCCCGCAAGATCGGCGCCGCGCTGGTGTTCGAGAACGCCGCCCGCCATCTGCGCACCTCGCTGTCGCACCACGAGGGCAACTGGCGGCCGCTGGTCTATTGCTGGCGTGGCGGGCAGCGCTCGGGCAGTTTCGCATGGATGCTGGGCGAGATCGGCTGGCGGCCCGGGCTGATCGACGGCGGCTACCGAACCTTCCGCCGGCTGGTGAGCGGATACCTTTACGACAACACCCTGCCGCATCGGTTCATCCAGCTCGGCGGCTACACCGGCAGCGCCAAGACCGAACTCCTGCACCGGCTGGGGCGGCGCGGGGTGCAGGTGCTCGACCTCGAGGGGCTGGCCAACCACCGCGGCTCGCTTCTGGGCGGCATGGCCGACGGACAGCCCAGCCAGAAGGCGTTCGAGACGGAGCTGGCGCAGCGGCTCCTGGAGCTGTCGCCGGACCGCCCGGTGATCGTCGAGGCCGAAAGCAGCAAGATCGGCGACATCAACCTGCCGCCGTCGCTGTGGGAGGGGATGAAGGCCGCGCCGTGGCTGGAGGTCGAGATCCCGGTGGAAGTGCGCGCACGTTACCTGGCGGAGGCCTACGCCGACATCCTGGCCGACGGTGCGGCGCTGATGGAGAAACTCGCGCCCCTGCGTTACCACCGGGGCCACGCGCTGGTCGACCACTGGGGGGAACTCGTGGGGGAAGGGCGGCTGGAAACGCTTTGCCATTCGCTCGCCGCCGACCACTATGACCCGGCCTACCGCAAGTCCATGTCGGCGCTGACGCCCCGCGTGCTGGAGGTCTTCCACGCCGATGCGCTGACAGAGGCGGCGCAGGACGACCTCGCGGATCGCATCGCGGAGCGGCTTCAGACGATCGAGATCTGACCGACGCGGTCAGTGATCCGCCCGATCTCGGCCACGGGATAGCCGGCCTCGCGCAGCCGGGCGAGGACGCCGCGTTCCGCCTCGGGGACGGCGGCCAACAGGCCCCCGGCGGTTTGCGGATCGAACAGCAGATCGGCCCGCGGACCGGCAGGCGCGTCGGGCAGAAGCGCGCGGTTCTCGGTAAAGAGCGAGGCGCGCAGGTCGGTCTCCGCCAGTTCCAACGCGCCGTTCAGAAGGGGCACATCGTCGAGCCGCAGCTCTGCCCCCACGGCGGAGTTCAGGCAGATGTTGCGCAGGTGCCCGGCAAGGCCGAAGCCCGTGACATCCGTCATCGCATGCGCCACGCGCAGGAGGCGGGAGGCTGCGCCTTGGGACCGGGTCATCTGCCGCAGCGCGCCGACCACCCAATCGCCGTCGGCCAGCCCCTGCATCTCTGCCGCCATGATCAGACCCGAGCCGATGGGCTTCGTCAGCACGAGGATGTCGCCGGGGCGGGCACCGTCCAGCGTGATCGGCGTCCCGGGCGCGCGGCCGAGGATCGTGAAGCCGATGGTCATTTCGGCCCCCTGCGAGGTGTGGCCGCCGACGATGGTCGCGCCGGCCTCGGCCATGACCTCATGCGCCGCCGACATGACTTCGCGCAGGGTGCGGCCCGCGAGGCGCGGTGCCATCTGCGGCAGGACGATGTTGGCCGTCGCGCTGTGCGGTTCGGCACCCATCGCCCAGATGTCGCCGAGGGCGTGATGCGCGGCGAGGCGGGTCATGACCTCCGGATCGCGCACCATCTCGCGCAGGTGGTCCGTGCTCAGCACCATGCGTTCCGCGCCCATGGTCAAGACGGCCGCATCGTCGCCGGGCAGGGCGGTGCCGCCGGTCTCGGCCAGTGCGGCCATCAACGCTTCCTGTCCGACCTTGGCGCCGCAGCCGCCGCACAGCGGTTTGCCTGCAAGCAGATCGGCCAGACCATCGGCATGGTCGCGCGGCAGCGCCGGCTGCGTCATGGCGGGCAGGTCGCGGAACTTGTCCATGAACGTTCGGTCGATATGGTCTTTCCACCGCCAGACCCACTTGCCCTGGAAGGTCATCCCGAAGCGGTCGCCAAGGGCCGCTTTCTCCCCCAGCGAGATCAGCTTCAGGTAGTCGCGCTGCGGGCGGTAGCGTTTCAGCCGGTCCTGAACGGACAGCCGCGCGCGCAGGTTGTGCAGCAGCACCGGCGCCTGCCGCACGGCATAAACGCCCGCCTTGGGCCGGGGCGACGCGGTCATGTGGGCGCAATCCCCGGTTGCGAAGATCCCGGTGACGGAGGTCTCCAGAGTTGGCCCCACCGCGACGAAACCGTCGTGAAGGGCCAGCCCTGTCTCGCCTAGCCAGGCCTGCGGGCGCGCGCCCGCGGCGCCACAGACAAAATCTGCTTCCAGCAGACGGTCGCCGATCATGACGCCGTCTTCGGTCACTGCGCTGACGTCGGCGCCTTCGTGCACCGTCACGCCCATGCCCGCGAAGGCCGCGCGCAGACGGGCAGCACTGCGCGGGGGCAGGGCGGAGAGCGCCGTGTCACGCTCCACAAGGTGGACTTCCGCGCTGCGCCCGCGAGCGACGAGGGCATGCGCCATGGCCAGCGCGATCTCCGCGCCCGCGACACCGCCGCCGACCACCGCGACTTTCGCGGGACTGCTGCCCTCCAGGTATCGCTCCCAGGCCGAGGCAAAGGGGCCGAGCGGCTTGGCCGGTACGGCGTTGGCGGCGAAGCCGGGCAGGGTCGGCATGTCGCTCGTGATGCCCACGTCGACCGAGGCCACGTCGAAAGCGATCTGCCGCCCGTCCTCCAGCTTGGCCACCCGCGCGACCGTATCGAGGCCCGTCACCCGGCCGACGATCACCCGTGCCCCGGCAAACCGCCCCAGTTGCACGAGGTCGATGTCCAGTGCGCGGCGGTCGTAGTGTCCCGCCAGATGCCCCGGCAACATGCCCGAATAGGGCGCGGTGGGCTCCGGGTTGATCACCGTCACCCGGGCGCCGGGCAGAGCGGACATGCCCCACATGCGCAGCACCAATGCATGGGTGTGACCGCCGCCGATCAGCAGCAGGTCGCGGGTATAGGGCAGGGGTTTGTCCTGCATCGTTTGGCCTTCCGGATCTGCGCCACCGATGCCGCGACCCGAGGGGGCCGTTCAGGCAACCGGCGCGCGCGCCCCATGCCGCGATCCGGCCGGGCTTCGTCGTCCGGGCCTGCCTAGCAGATCGCGCAGGGGACGAACATGCGGCCATTGCAGCCCCACACCCTTCTCAGAAAAGCGTTATGTCGTCCTTGACCGGGCGCGGCACCGGTGCGGGTTTCTCCACCGGCAGCGGCTCCACGTCGGCGCTGACCAGCAATTGGCGCACCCGCCCGTCCGTCGGCCAGAAACGGATCCGCCGCGCCGAGGTGCCGCCTGTGCTTTCTGCCGTGATCGGTATGTCCTCGTCCTTGAGGAACTTCCGGGCAAAGGCCGCGTTGGAGGCGCCGATGTCGCGCAAGTTGCCCATCATGCTGGCTCCGCCGAACATCTTCGCCTGAAGGCGCGACCGGTCCGCGCCGCGTTTGAGAAGGCCGTTGATCAGAAGCTCCATCGCGTAGGCGCCGTAGCGCACGTTCGCCCCCTCAAGCCCTTCCCGGCTGGGCAGGAGGAAGTGGTTCATGCCGCCGATCTTGCGGACAGGATCAACGAAACAGACCGCGATGCAGGACCCGAGCACCGTCGTCAGCACCGCGTCGGAGTCCTCCGATATCACGTAGTCGCCCTGGATGACGTTGATCAGCTTCTCCGGTTTCGCCATCATCGCATGACCTCCCTGCGTTCCTGTCTTGTGCCTGCCGCATACTGCAACAAAGCCGGTCCGATCTTGTCGAGCGGCATGATACGCACCGCGGCGTCCAGCTCTGCCGCGGCGCGCGGCATGCCGTAGACAACCGCTGTTGCCTGATCCTGCGCGACGGTCATCGCGCCCGCATCGCGCAACGCCTTGAGCCCGACCGCGCCGTCCCGCCCCATGCCCGTCAGCAGGGCCGCGGCAATGCAGGGCCCGAGCGGCACCGCGGAATGAAACAGTGCGTCGACCGACGGCACATGGCCGGAGACCGGGGTCTCGTCGCCCAGGCCGCAGGTGCGGGCCGCTGCATCCTCGATGACGAGGTGCCTGCGGACGCCGGCCCCGACCGTGATGACACCGGGCCGCAGCGGACGGCTGCTTGTCGCCAGTTCGACGCGGGCACGACATTGCCGGTCCAGCAGGCTGACCAAGCTTTCGCCGAAACCTGAACCGGTGTGCTGCACGATCAGGGTGGGCGGGCAATCGGACGGGAAACTGTCCAGCACGCTCAGCAATGCGTCCACGCCGCCCGTGCTGGCGCCGATCAGGATCAGCGGACTGCCCTGTCCTCTGGGCACGCCGGGCTGCGGCCGCCTCGGCAGTTCCGGGGGCGGTGTTCTAGCTGTCGGGCGCGGCGCTGGCGGCGGGGTATGGACCGGCTTCTTGGCGGCGGGCCGTCTGGAGGCCGCGGTGCGCGTCAGGCTTTTCAGCTGCTCGATGACCGTGTCGGCCGGTGAATCCATGGGGATCGAGAACAGGTCGGCACTGCTGCGCCGCGGCTTGTGCGCGCGCGCGAGGTTCGCGCTGGCAGCGCCCCGCCCGGTGATCACCAGCCAGCGGATGTCCAGAGTCGAGAATAGCGCGTGCATGACCTCGAACTCCGGCAGGTTCGCAAGCACTTCGGCGATCAGCACGGCGTTGGGCAGCCGTTCTTCCACCTCGTTGTAGGTGTTCATGAGATCGCTTGTGCAGGCGATCACTTCGAACTCCGGCGCAGTGTCGACGATCCGGGCCAGACGGTTGCGCTGAAGTCCGTCGGGTGTCGCAACGATGACGCTGTGGGTAACCATTCCTCGACCTCTGCAAGCCGGCGGAGAGGCCGGCGCTGGCGTTACGTGTAGGCGGCGGCGCTCAGAACAGTTCCGCGTGGCCGCTGACCGGCTCGGCCTTCGTCTTGCCGCCGAGCCTGACCGCCATGTCCCTGAGCGGCACCGACCTCAGCGCCTCTTCAGGGTTGACGAGACCGCACTCGTTCGTATCCCTCGCCAGATGCACGAGGAAATCGGCAAGCGCGCCCAGCGATTGCCGGAGCATGTCCAGTTCCTGAAGCATGCTGATCGTCTGGCCGTCGAGGGCTTCGGTGGTGTGCATGAACACCATGTCCAGCCCGTACTCCAGCCGTTCGAGCCGGTCATACAGCGCTTCAAGCTCGGCCGACACGCGTTCAGCCGCCAGTCTGAGAGGCAAGGGGGGCGGCTCCATGCGCATCACAACCGTCCCACGACACTTTCGATGCACTGCTTCATGGTGTCCGAGGTGAAAGGCTTCTTGATCATGTTGTTCAGGCCAAGCTGTTTCGCCTGTGCAACGATCTCGGGCGTGGGGCGTCCGGTCACGAGAATGAACCCGATCTTCTGCGTGGCGGCAGAGCTGCGCACCGCCTTGAGCAGTCCCAGACCGTCGAGCCCGGGCATGTTGTAGTCCGACAGGACCAGATGGACCGGGTTGGCGCCGAGGCGTTCCAGTGCCTTGCGCCCGTCGTTTTCGGTGATGTAATTCTTGATGCCGATGTCGTCCAAGGCCTGGGTAATGAGCCCACGGCTGGTGGCCATGTCGTCGACCACCATGATTCTCAGCGAGTCCTTCAAGCTCATCTCAGTCTCCTGTTATGATGCGTGCCGACCGGTGGACCCGGTCTTGCGATAGCTGGTGATGCCGGTTGCCGCCAGTTGCTGGGTGGCGGGGCCGGTGACCCGTTCCGAATGGCCGATGCAGAACAGTGCGTCCGGCGCGAGCTTGTCGGCGAAACGGGACCAGAGGCGCTGCTGCGTCTCCTGGTTGAAATAGATGGCGACGTTGCGGCAGAAGATCGCGTCGAACGGCCCCTGGAAAGGCCATTCGCTCATCAGGTTCAGCTCCGCAAAGGTGATCAGCGAGCGCAACTCGTTCGACATTCGGATCTCGTTCGGCGGGACCTTTTGCGTCCACTTCTGAAGGAAAGCGGGCGGTATGCCCGTGCCTTCCGTTTCCGGGTATTGTCCGTTGCGGGCACGCTCCACGATCTTCGGATCGATGTCGGTGGCGAGGATCTTCACATTCTGACGGGCCGCGTCCGGGATCTTGTCCAGGATGGTCATGGCGATCGAGTAAGGCTCCTGGCCGGACGAACAACCTGCCGACCAGATGCGTATGCGTTCGCCCGCCCTGATCTTTTCGATCATCGCCGGGACGCGTTCGTCGCGCAGCATGTCGAAATGGTGCTTCTCGCGGAAGAAACTGGTGACGTTGGTCGTCAGGGCCGAGATCAGCTCAAGCCGTTCGTCGTTCTCTTCCTTGCGTTCCAGCAGTGCCAGGTAAAGCGGAAAGCTCGGCACGTCGCGTGCCTTCAGCCGCTTGGAAAGGCGGGAATAGACCAGCGGCTTCTTGCTTTCGGCAAGGTTGAGGCCGAACTCCGCCAGGGCCAGATCCGCGATTGCCCGGAAGTCGGCATCGCTGAACGGGATCTCCCTGAGTGTGCTGCCAACTTCCGCTTGTGTCATGAGGTGACGCCCTTGCCCGACTCCAGCACGGCTTCGAGGTTGACGACCCGGACCATGGTGTCGTCGACGGAGATCATCCCGAGGATGCTGTGTCGCGTCGCTTCGGACTTGATGTCCGGCGTCTCCTGGATGGCGCTTTTCTCCACCGAGAGGATTTCCGAGACGGATTCCACCAGCAGGCCGATGGTCGTGCCTTCCATGGCGGCCACGATCACCACGTTGCGCTCGTTTGCGGGCGTCGATCCCAGGCCGAACCGTGCTGCCAGGTCGAAGATGGGAATGACCGCCCCGCGCAGGTTCATCACGCCCAGCACGTCCTTGGGGGTGTGGGGCAGAGCGGTCACCGGGGTCCAGCGCCGGATCTCCCGGATCTGCGTGATCTCCAGGCAGTAGTTCTGACCGCCGGCCGAGAAGGTGATGAATTCGAACTGCGTATCCGCGCGCATTTCTGCTGGTTCAGACATGACGAAGCTCCATTCTGGTGTGCTGAGCAAAAAGGTCTGGTCCGGAAGAATGGCCAAGCCTGATGATTTCTTCCGGGTCGAGGATCAGGGCAATCTTGCCGTCGCCGAGAATGGTGGCTGCCGAGACACCCGGGATCGCCGCATAGTTGCTTTCCAGGCTCTTGATGACGACCTGACGTTGATCGTGGATGGCCGTGACCCGGAGCGCGGTCAGCCCCTGCATCTCGGTCGTGACCAGCAGCAGGATGCCGGTGTTGTTGCGCGCGCCGGCGTGTTCGAGGCCGAGGCTCTCGGCGACATCGACAATCGGCACGTAGGAGCCGCGCACGCTGACGACCTCGCTATCCGTTCCGACGGTGTGAATGTCGCGCGGATTGGGGCGGATCGTCTCCAGGATCGAGGAGATCGGGATGACCATCGTCTGGTCCGAGACGGAGATGACGAACCCGTCCATCACGGCCAGCGTCAGGGGCAGGACGATGGTGAACGTGGTGCCCTTGCCCTGCGTCGAGGTGATGGAGACCCGGCCGCCAAGCGCCTGAACGGCGTTCTTGACCACATCCATCCCGACCCCGCGGCCCGAGAGGCTCGACACCTGGCCCGCAGTCGAAAAACCGGGCAGGAACAGAAGGTTGTCGATCTCCGGGTCGGAAAGCTCCGCCTCCGGCGCGACGAGGTTCTTCTCGATCGCCTTTTCGAGGATGCGTTCGCGGTTCAGGCCGGCGCCGTCGTCGGAGATCTCGATGAAGACGCTGCCGGAGCGATGCGCAGCCGAAAGGCGGATCGTGCCGACCACGTCCTTTCCCGCAGCTTCGCGCACATCGGGCTTTTCGAGCCCGTGGTCCACGGCGTTGCGGATCATGTGCGTCAACGGATCGGCGAGCCGTTCGATCACCGTCTTGTCGACCTCGGTCGAGTCGCCCACCGTCACCAGTTTCGACTTCTTGCCAGTGGCATCGGACGCTTCGCGGACGATGCGCGACATGCGTTGGAAGAGGGGTTTCACCGGCTGGGCGCGGATCGCCATGACGCCTTCCTGGATGTCGCGCGCCAGAAGCTTGTAGGCCTCCAGTTCGTTGGTCAGGTGCGCCACGGTCGGCAGATCCAGTTCCTCGATCCGCTGCGAGATCATGGCCTGATTGATGATCAGCTCGCCCACCGTGTTGATCAGCCGGTCCACCCGGTCGAGATCGACGCGCAGCGTGGGCTTCGGGCCGCGCGCTTCCTTGGAGGCCGACGCAGAGGGCGTCTTTGCGCTGCTGGACGGGGCGTGTACCTCGTCGTGGTCGTCGTCATGCAAGTCATCCGCTATAGGGGCGGAGGCGGCTGGCGGTGGGGCGGCCACCATGACCGGGGGGCCGCGCCTTCCTCCACGCTGACGTCCAGTTCGCACAGCCCTTCGACGAACTCGAAGACCTCGTGCAGGGTCGTCTCGCTTTCCCCGGTCGTGAGCGTCAGCGTCCAGGAGATCACCGCGTCGTTCGGATCGAAGGCGTCGAAGGCCGGCAGGCCGGACAGGTCGGCCGTCACGCTGAGCGTGCCGAACTCTGCCAGGGCATCGAAGATCAGCAGCGGCTCGTGGCCGTTTTCATAGAGCGCCTTCATCGGCTTGAACCGGATGGAGAACACCCGCTGCCCGGTTGCCTCGGCCTCTTCCACGGCGGCGGTCGCGCCGCCCCCGCCGAAGTCCAGCGTCAGCGCGTCGAAGGAGAACTCCTCGGCATCGGCGCTGCCGCCGAGGTAGCTTTCCAGCTCCTTCTTGAGTTCGTCTTCCGCCGCCTCGTCCAAGGGGCTGTCGTCGCGGGCGGAGGCCACGAGATCCGACAGCTGGTCGCCGGAGCGGTGCGCCACCGACATCAGCTTCTCGTCGATGCCGAGTTCCTTGTCGCGAACCTTGTCGAGCACCGTCTCGAAGGCGTGGGCGAAACTGACCAGCCGTTCGAGACCGAAGGCCCCCGCGCCGCCCTTGATCGAATGCACCGCGCGGAAGACCGCGTTGATGATTTCCATGTCGTCCGGGCTCTCCTCCATGGAGGCCAGACCTTCCACCAGCGCTTCGAGAAGCTCTTCGCATTCCTCGAAGAAGGTGTCCCTGATCGAATTCCCGCTCATCAGCCCATGTGTCCCGTCAGTCGGCGCAGCACCGAGACCAGCGATGCGTCATCGAAAGGTTTCACGATCCATCCGGTCGCGCCGGCATTGCGGGCGCGCGCCTTCAGATCGTCCGAACTCTCCGTGGTGAGGACGAGAATCGGCACGTTTGTCCGGTTCGGTCCGCCCCGCAGCGTGTCGATCACGCCGAAGCCGTCCATCTTCGGCATGTTGATGTCGGTGATCACGACGTCCGGATCGACCTCCGGAAAGATGTCCACCCCTTCCTGCCCGTCGCAGGCGGAATGAAACTCGAACCCGGCCCCCTCCAGAGAGACGCGAAGCAGGTTGCGGATGGTACGCGAATCGTCGATCGCCAGGACCTTGGTCGTCATTGGGGCAACTCCCTGTCGAAATGGTCGGATGTGAGCCCAAGCCGTTCGAGCCCTTCGCGGAAGGAGGGCGACATCTCGGTGACTTCGAACTTCACCGCGTCGGCCTCCCACTGTTTCTGCGCCACCAGAAGCAGTTGCAGCCGGTGGGAATCGAGCCGCGCCACGTCGCGCGCCGATACCGTCACCGGGGCCTTCCGCGCGTTCAGCAGAAACGAAACGAGCGGGTCTTCACCGGAACGGGCGCGGTGTGGCCCGAGCGCATGGAAATTTATGTCTGGCATCGCGAACAGCATCCCTCGTGGCACTTCGTGCGCCTGTCGTGCGGCGCGTTTGACGCTCAGCAGGAATACGCACGCTGTCTTAACAAAGAGTTCCGAGTTTCATGGAAAGGACGCCACATTGCGCTGCGAGGCGCCGGAATGTGCGGATGATCTCACGCGCACCGGCGCGCAGCGCTACGGATAGTCAGGAAAACAAGGGGCCTGACCGCACCGAAGCCAGTTCGGGCGAATGCGAGAAGTTTCAATTTGAGCAAGTGCGCGACGGGCAGCCGTAGATGCTGGGGTCAGGCCGGACGGGGCTGCACCGCGGGCCGGCAAAGGCCGCGCGTCTGGCGCTGGATCTCGGCCGCGACACTGCGTGCAACGCTGCGCGTCTCGGCATCGCTCGGCAGGTACATCAGCGCATCGCGCACACCGTCCCACAGCCCCAGGCGCAGCCTTACGCGCATCACCATCCGCCAGCTTTCCATGTCCTGCGGCATGTGCTCGGCCGCGCGCGAAAAGGCCGCCTCCGCCTCCTCCAGGTTGTCAGCGGCGAGCCGCAGGCGCCCCAGTTCGAACCACGCCTTGCCATGCGCCGGATCGCGCGCCAGCGCGCGGCGCAACCAGTCCTCGCGGGAGGCATGTTTCTCCTGCTTTTCCAGAACCTTGGCCAGGTTGTAGCAGACCGGCGCGGTGGCTTCTTCCTCGGCCGCGGCAGACCGCAGGAGACGCTCGGCCTCGGGCCAGTCCTCGGTGGCCAGGAGCGCGGGCAAAGGGGTGAGATCGACCATCTGACAGCCCTCTTCGGGAAAGTGTGCGCACGCACAGGGTGTGCACATTACAGGTTAACAGCAGCGTTGCGACGATCCCAGCCTCCAGGCAGAGGCAAACCGGAGAGGTGCAAAACACATCCGTCGGCGTTGCTTCACGGCATCGTGACACATGAACCGCGATGAAAAAACAGTCTTTCTGAGGAAGTTGGCGGACCGATTGGGCACGACCGCCGCATGCGCCCTGAATTTTCGCTGCGCTGCAGCATGAAAATCAGAACCGATGCTAGGCTCATCGCGGCGCCAGTGGGAGGACGCCACAGACCGAACCAGAAACGGAGTTGCCTCCCATGTGCCTGACCACCGAAGCGCTTGTCCTCTTCCTGAACCTGCTGCCCTTCGACATCGTGACCACCGCGCCCGACCGAATCGTGATCGAGGCCGATGCCCGTGCGGCGCATTGGGTCGAGACCGGCGGCCGCTGGTGCACGCTGGCCCCGCAGATCGACAGGGCCGAACGCTTCGCCGCGCTGCACGCCGACTGAGGGCAGGGGCTCCACGCGAAAATCGCCCGCACCCCGGTTGCAGGGCGCGGGCGGGAACACGCATCAGGCGGCTTCGGCCTGCGTTCCGAAACGGCCGTAGAAGCTCTGGCCCTTGGAGGCCATGTCGCGCAGCAGGTCCGGGCAGTGGAACCGGGGACCGTAGGCCTCTTCCAGGCCGTCGCAGCGTTCGGCCGCATAAGCCGCGCCCAGCATGTCGAGCCAGCTCAGCGGGCCGCCCGACCACGGCGCAAAGCCCCAGCCGAGGATCGCGCCCACGTCGCCCTCGCGGATGTCCATCAGCACGCCGTCTTCCAGCGCGCGGACGGCCTCGAGCGACTGCACGAACAGCAGACGGTGCTGGACGTCGGTCAGGGAAGGCTGGTCCTCCGCCTCAGGGTACTTCGCCTTCACGGTCTCCGACAGGCCCTGCCGCTTGCCCGAGTCGTCGTAGTCGTAGAACCCGGCCTTGGCCTTGCGCCCCAGACGGCCCTGTTCCTCCATCCAGAAGATGACCTCGTCGACTTCGCCATCGGGATAGGCATCGCCCATCGCCGCCCGCGTCGCCCGCGCGATCTTGGCACCGAGGTCGATGGAGGTCTCGTCCACCAGTTGCAGCGGCCCCAGCGGCATGCCCACCAGCTTCGCGGCATTCTCGATCAGGGCAGGGGAGACACCCTCCTTCACCATCCGGATGCCCTCGTTGATGTAGGGGATGATGCAGCGGTTGGCGTAGAAGAAGCGCGCGTCGTTCACGACGATCGGCGTCTTGCGGATCTGGCGCACGTAGTCCAGCGCCTTGGCCACCGCGCGGTCGCCGGTTTCCTTGCCCCGGATGATCTCCACCAGCATCATCTTCTCGACGGGCGAGAAGAAGTGGATGCCAATGAACTGCTCCGGGTTCTTCGACGCCTTCGCCAACTCCGAGATCGGCAGGGTGGAAGTGTTGGTGGCAAAGATGCAGTCATCGGAGGTCACCGCGTCGACCGCCTTCGTCACCTCGGCCTTGACCTTCGGGTCCTCGAAGACCGCCTCGATGATCAGGTCGGCATCGGCCAAAGCGGAGTAATCCGTGGTCGCGGTGATCCGGCCCAGCACCTCTTCCTTCTTCTCGGGCGTCGCCTTCTTCTTCGCGATGCCCTTGTCCATGAAGCTTTCGGTGTAGGCCTTGCCGCGGTCGGCGGCCTCCTGCTTCTGGTCGATCAGCACCACCTCGATGCCCGCCTGCGCGCTGACCATCGCGATGCCCGCGCCCATCATGCCCGCGCCCAGCACGCCGACCTTCTTCACTCGCTGGTCCGGCACGCCCTCGGGACGCACCGCGCCCTTCTCAAGCGCTTCCTTGTTGATGAAGAGCGACCGGATCATCGCGCCCGACGACGGGTTCATCAGGACGTTGGTGAACCAGCGCGCCTCGATCTTCAGCGCGGTGTCGAAGGGCACCAGCGCGCCTTCATAGACCGCCGACAGCAGCGCCTTGGCCGCCGGGTAGACGCCCTTGGTCTTGCCGTTCACCATGGCCGAGGCGCCGACGAAGGTCATGAAGCCCGCCGGGTGATAGGGCGCGCCGCCGGGCATCTTGTAGCCCTTCGCGTCCCAGGGCTTCAGGATGTCGGCGTCCTTGGCGTTCAGCACCCATGCCTTCGCCGCGGCCAGCGGATCCTCGACCACCTCGTCGATGATGCCTGCCGATTTCGCTTTGGCCGGGGCGGACAGCTTGCCCTCCAGCAGGAAGGGAGAGGCCGCCATCGCGCCCATCTTGCGAACCAGCCGCGTCGTGCCGCCCGCGCCGGGGAAGATGCCGACCATGATCTCCGGCAGGCCGATCTTGGCCTTCGGGTTGTCGGCGGCAAAGATCCGGTGCGTGGCGAGAGGCAGTTCGAGCCCGATCCCCAGCGCCGTGCCGGGCAGGGCGGCCGCGATGGGCTTGCCACCCTTGTTGGTCTTCGCATCCATGCCCGCGCGTTCGATCTTGCGCAGCACGCCGTGCATCCGCATCACGCCCTCGAAAAGGCCCTTGGCCGGGTCGTCGCCCACCATGTCCTTCATCTTGGCAATGATGTTGAGGTCCATGCCGCCGGCAAAGGTGTCCTTGCCGGAGGTGATGACGATGCCCTTCACGGCCTCGTCGGCGAGGGCGGCATCCACCAGCCCGTCAAGTTCCTCCAGCCCTTCAAGGCTCAGCACGTTCATCGACTTGCCGGGCACGTCCCATGTGATGACCGCGACGCCGTCGGCGTCCGTCGCACTGGTGAAATCGGTCATGTTGTCTCCGCCTCTTGTCTAGTCAGTGTAGGGACCGGGCCGGGCAGGACGCCCGCGCCTTCAGTCCAGTTCGAATTTCAGGTTCTCGCGGATCCGGGACTGTCCCCGGGTCCAGCTGATGTGTCCGAGCGAGCTGATGATCCGCGCGATCCGCCAGCCGGGACCGTGCTTCTCCAGCCGGAAGGTGGTCACGAAGGGCTCCACGATCTCTTCCGTACCGCTCACAAAGTGCATCTCCGCCTCGACCACCTTGCTTTCCGGATCGGGCCGCAGGATGCGGACCACGTCGCGCCGGATGTCGTCGATGCCCTGCTCCTTCACCGCCGCGTGGTAGAGGTCGAAATCCTGGCGCAGCTCCGCCTCCGTGCTCAGCGTGTAGGGGTCGCCCGCGCGCGGGTAGACGCTCAGCGGCAGGTGGAAGACCGTCTTGTACAGCTCGAAATCCCCGGTCAGCAGCGCCTTGGTCAGCCGCCTGCCCAGCTCGGCGAAGATCTCTCCCTTCACCGGCTGCGGGGTGCCCGCATCCTGCCCGAGCGACGACCCGTCGCGACGGGTGAAACGCATCTGGCCGTCCGTGACCTCGACCTTCAGATCGACGTCCGTATACCAGCCGGTCTCCCGCTCCGTCCGGGTGCCGATCACGAGGAAGGCCGCCTCGCTGTCCGAACGGTTCACCAGGTGATGGCCGTTCTCGACCCCGGCGGGGAAGGCGCAGCAGTCGCCCGGATGCAACACCGTCTCGCCGTTGTCCTCGACCAGCACCAGCTCGCCCTCGGTCATCATCATGAACTCGTCCTGGCGGACGTGCCAGTGACGCAGCGAGGACATCGACCCGGGCGCCAGCCGCACGAGGTTCGCGCCGAACTGCGACAGGCCGCCGGCATCGCCCAGCCGCTGCACGCTGCGGCCGGCCACCTGCGCGTCGTAGGGCGCGGGATACCCCGACCCGGTCCGCGCAGGAACGCTCTCCAAGTTGATCTTCGGCATTCTGCCTTCCTTCTTCCAGTCTTGCCGTCCCGCCTGTGCCGGCGGGACATCCTGCAGCCGTCATACACGGCCCGGTGGCGCAACGGAAACCCGGTTCGCGCAAAGCGAAGCGATCACACCCGTTCGATGATCGTCGCCGCCCCCATGCCCGAGGCGATGCACAGCGTGGCCAGCCCGGTGCCCTTGCCGGTGCGCTCGAGCTCGTCCAGCAGGGTACCCAGGATGATCGCCCCGGTCGCGCCCAGCGGGTGGCCCATGGCGATGGAGCCGCCGTTCACGTTCACCTTGTCGTCCGGCACGTCGAACGCCTGCATGAAGCGCAGCACCACGCTGGCGAAGGCCTCGTTCACCTCGAAGAGGTCGATGTCGCCGATCGACATGCCCGCGTCCTTCAGGATCTTTTCCGTCGCCGGAACCGGGCCGGTCAGCATGATGGTCGGATCGGTGCCGATCTTGCAGGTCGCCCGGATCTTTGCCCGCGGCTTCAGCCCGTACTGTTCGCCGAACGCCTTGTTGCCGATCAGAACGGCGGCCGAGCCGTCGACGATCCCCGAGGAGTTGCCCGCGTGGTGGATGTGGTTGATCCGCTCCAGATGCGGGTACTTCATCAGCGCAACCGCGTCGAAGCCCGGCATGACCTCGCCCATGTCCTTGAACGACGGCTTCAGCGCACCGAGGCTCTGCATGTCGGTGCCGGGGCGCATGTATTCGTCCCGGTCGAGGATCGGCAGGCCGTTCACGTCGCGCACCGTCACCACGGACTTTTCGAAGCGGTTGTCCTCCCAGGCCGCCGCCGCGCGCCGCTGGCTCTCCACTGCCAGTGCGTCCGCGTCATCGCGCGAGAAGCCGTATTCCGTCGCGATGATGTCGGCGCTGATGCCCTGCGGGACGAAGTAGCGGTCCATGGCAAGGCTGGGATCGACGGCAATCGCCGCCCCGTCCGAGCCCATGGCCACGCGGCCCATCATCTCCACGCCGCCGGCGATATAGGCCGATCCGGCGCCGCCCTTGACCTGGTTGGCGGCGAGGTTCACCGCCTCCAGCCCGCTGGCGCAGAACCGGTTGATGGCGAGGCCGGGGATCGACTCGTCGAGATCGGAAGCCAGCACCGCCGAGCGTGCGAGGCAGCCGCCCTGTTCGCCGACCTGCGTGACGTTGCCCCAGATCACGTCCTCAACGGCATGGCCGTCGAGCCCGTTGCGCTCCTTCACCGCGTTCAAAACCTGCGCCGAAAGACGCAGCGAGGTCACCTCGTGCAGCGCGCCGTCCTTGCGTCCCTTGCCGCGCGGCGTGCGCACGGCGTCATAGATATAGGCTTCGGTCATGAGACCCGTCCTTTCATCGTCGTGTATTTCGAATTTCGTGCCACCAGGGCGGCCGGCGCCGTCAGGCAGGTCCTGCCCGTGCCAGCCGGGAGATCCCGGCCCGCACGGCCCTGCCAACCTGCCATTCCCGCCGCCCGGCGCATGGCTCAGGCCCGGTCCGCCGGAGAACCCGGCATCAGGTCGTAAGGCGCCTTCCAGCCGTCGAGGCCCTGGATGTTGCCCAGCCAGCGGTCGATCTCCGGCCAGTCGCCCCGGTCGAAGCCGAAGGGCTCCGGGTAATAGAGGTAACCGCAGCAGGTAAGGTCCGCATTGGTCGGCCCGTCGCCCACGATCCAGTCACGCCCCTTCAGATGCGCGTCGAGGATGCCATAGGCCGACTTGAGCCGCCCCTGGTTGAAGGCGATCACCTCCGCCGGGCGCTT
Source organism: Sagittula sp. P11 (assembly GCF_002814095.1). Taxonomy (NCBI): domain Bacteria; kingdom Pseudomonadati; phylum Pseudomonadota; class Alphaproteobacteria; order Rhodobacterales; family Roseobacteraceae; genus Sagittula; species Sagittula sp. P11. The sequence goes on along the minus strand of NZ_CP021913.1, from coordinate 627,520 downwards.
GTCCTCGGGCAGGAAGTTCATCAGGAACCGCGTCATCCCGGCCATGGACGAGAGCTTGTGGTTGTCCCACAAGACCCACCGCAGCACCTCGCGCTTCTCCTCCGGCGTCGTGCCGCCGAAATGCCCGTAGGTGTCCGACAGATACTGCTGGATCACCCCCGACTGGCTCAGCTTCACCTCGCCGTCCACCAGCACCGGGCATTCGCCCATCTCGTTGACCTCGGCGCGGTAGGCCGCCCCGCGCGTCTCGCCGCCGAAGAAATCGACCTGCTGCGGTCGCCAGTCCAGCCCCGCCAGCTGCAGCGCCAGCGCCGCCTTGTAGGAATGGCCCGACTCGCCAAAGCAGTAGAGTGTCATCGTCATATCGCAGCACCTCCCAAAGCGCCTGTGTCCCTTGCAGGACCGGGGGTTTCACACCCCCGGACCCCCGTGGAGTATTTTCGAAGCAAAGAAGCACAAGGGCGCTTCCCTGGTAAGCGGGCGTTAACTCCGATGCCCGATCCTCATGTGGCGGTACAGGCTGGAGAGCCGATGACCGCAAGCGGAGAAGCCCTGCATCTCGCCAAAGGCGCAGGCAAGGCAGGAAGGTCGACCGCCGCCCCGGAGCGGGGTTCCGATGTGCGACCTTCCTGTTTCTCTGCTTTCCAAATACTCGAATTCCTCCCTCGCCACGCGCCCCTCCGTCAGAGGGCGCGCGCGATCAGTTCCTTCATGATCTCGTTCGTGCCGCCGTAGATGCGCTGCACCCGGGCGTCCGTCCACATCTCGGCCACCGCGTATTCCTGCATGTAGCCGTAGCCGCCGTGCAGTTGCAGGCATTCGTCCAGCACCTCGCCCTGCGTGTCCGACAGCCAGTATTTCGCCATGGCAGCCGTTTCGACGGTCAGTTCGCCCTTCAGGTGCTGGACCATGCAGCTGTCGAGGAAGGCGCGCGCCACCTTCGTCTTGGTGGCGCATTCCGCCAGCTTGAAGCGGGTGTTCTGGAACTGGGTCAGCGGGCCGCCGAAGGCCTCGCGTTCCTTGCAGTAGGCGATGGTACGCGCCACCGCGCCCTCCATCGCACCCACCGCGCCGCAGCCGATGATCAGCCGCTCCTGCGGGAGCTGCTTCATCATCTGGTAGAACCCCTGGCCTTCCTCGCCGCCCAGCAGGTTCTCGGGCGGCAATTCCACGTTGTCGAAGAACAGCTCCGAGGTGTCCGCAGCATGGCAGCCGATCTTCTCGAGGTTGCGGCCGCGGGTGAATCCCTCCGCGCCATCGGTCTCCACCACCATCAGCGAGGTGCCCTTCGACCCCTGCGACGGGTCGGTCTTGGCCGCCACCACGATCAGGTTGGCGTGCTGGCCGTTGGTGATGAAGGTCTTCTGCCCCGACAGCCGGTAGGCGTTGCCGTCACGCACCGCCCGGGTCTTCAGGTTCTGCACGTCCGAGCCGCCCGAGGGTTCGGTCATCGCCAGCGCGCCCACCAGCTCGCCGGTCACCATCTTCGGCAGCCAGCGCACCTTCTGCTCTTCCGTACCGTAGGCCAGGATGTAATGCGCCACGATGCCCGAGTGGATGCCATGCCCCCAGGAGGCGAGGTTGGCGCGCGCCGCCTCGATCAGGATCACCGCCTCGTGGCCGAAGTCGCCGCCCGCGCCGCCGTATTCCTCCGGCACCGAGGGGCAGAGCAGGCCGAGCTCGCCCGCCTGCGTCCAGGTCTCGCGGTCCATCTGGCCCTGCTTGCGCCACTTGTCGTACAGCGGCTGCCACTCGGTCTCGATGAACTTTCGCGTCATCTCCGCCAGCATGGCGTGTTCGTCGGTCATCCAGGTCATCAGCAGTCTTCCATCCTGTTCAGGCGGTGCGGCGCGGTCCGCGGACGGGCCGCCCGCCATGGCACGGACGCCGCGCGGGGCTCATCGCTTGCGGGCCTCCAGCTCGGCGTTGAACAGGCGCAGGCGATGGGCCAGCGCATGTTCGTCCGTGACGCTCTCGAAGTGTTCGAAGAGAAAGGACAGCGCCTCTCCCTCATCCAGCCCGGCCTCCTGCGCGAAGGCCCTCAGCCTGCGGTAGCCGTCTTCCGTCATGGCCACCGGGAAGCGTCGGGTCAGGCGAAAGCGTTTGGGCACGGGCTCCTCCGGAGTAGGGTGGGGTTATACCCCACCTTCCTCTCAAAAGGCGTCCGCCTCAAGCGCCATCACCGGGTCCGCGCCGCTCTCGATCCGCTTCAGGTGCGTCGCGGTCATCGGCAGCTGCCGCGCCATGTAGTAGCGACCCGTGTCGATCTTCGCCTTGAGGAATTCGGCATCCCCCGCACCCGAGGCCAGCACCTCGGTCGCGGCCTCCGCCATCTTCGCCCACATCAGACCAAGGCAGACATGCCCGAAGAGGTGCATGAAGTCATAGGACCCCGACAGCGCAGCGTTCGGGTTCTTCATGCCGTTCTGCATGAAGTACATGCCCGCACCCTGCAGGTCCTTCGAGGCGGCCTTCAGCGGCTCCAGGAAGGCCTTGTCGAAGGCCTCGTCCTTGCCCTTCGCCTCGGCGATGTAGGACTTCACCATGTCGAAGAAGGCCATGACGTGCTTGCCGCCGTCCTGCGCCAGCTTGCGGCCCACGAGGTCCAGCGCCTGCACGCCGTTCGCACCTTCGTAGATCATCGCGATCCGGGCGTCGCGGGCGAACTGCGACATGCCCCATTCCTCGATGTAGCCGTGGCCGCCGTAGACCTGCTGCGCCTGGATGCACATGTCGAAGCCGCGGTCGGTCAGGAAGCCCTTGATGACCGGCGTCATCAGCGAGATCAGCCCGTCCGCGTCCTTGTCCGAGTTGCGGTGCGCGCGGTCGATCATCGACGCGCCCCAGTAGACGAAGGCGCGCGCGCCCTCGACAAAGGACTTCTGGTCCATCAGCGAACGGCGGATGTCGGGATGCACGATCAGCGGATCGGCGGGGCCGTCCGGGTTCTTTGCCCCCGTCACGTCGCGGCCCTGAAGCCGGTCCTTGGCGTACTCGAGCGCGTTCTGGTAGGCCACGTCGGCCTGCGCATAGCCCTGCAGGCCCACGCCCATCCGCGCCTCGTTCATCATGGTGAACATGGCGCGCATCCCCTTGTGCGCCTCACCCAGCAGGTAGCCCGTCGCGCCGTCGTAGTTCATGACGCAGGTGGAGTTGCCGTGGATGCCCATCTTCTCCTCGATCTTGCCGACCGAGACCTCGTTGCGGTCGCCGAGGCTGCCGTCCTCGTTCACGAGGAACTTCGGCACGATGAACAGCGACACGCCCTTGATGCCGTCGGGGCCGCCGGGTATCTTCGCCAGCACGAGGTGCACGACGTTGTCGGACATGTCGTGGTCGCCGGCAGAGATGAAGATCTTCTGCCCGGTGATCCTGTAGGTGCCGTCGTCCTGCGGCTCCGCCTTGGTGCGCATCAGGCCGAGGTCGGTGCCGCAATGCGGCTCCGTCAGGTTCATGGTGCCGGTCCATTCACAGGTCACCATGCGCGGCAGGAACGTGGCTTTCTGGTCGTCGGTCCCGTGAGTGTGGATGGCCGAATAGGCGCCGTGAGTGAGCCCCTGGTACATGTTGAAAGCCATGTTCGCGGCCGAGAACTGCTCGCCCACTGCCGTGGCGACCACGTAGGGCAGGCCCTGACCGCCGAATTCCGGATCGCAGTCGAGCGCCGTCCAGCCGCCCTCCCGCACCTGGTCGAACGCGTCCTTGAAACCCTTCGGCGTGCGCACCACGCCGTTTTCGAGGACGCATCCTTCTGTATCGCCGACCACGTTCAGCGGAGCCAGCACGTCGCGTGCGACCTTTCCCGCCTCGTCCAGGATCGCTTGGACAGTATCCCTGTCCAGGTCCTCGTATCCCGGTATGTCCGCCGTGCCGATCTTCAGGACGTCGTTCAGAACGAACATCTGGTCCTTCACGGGGGCATTGTATGTCGGCATGTCTCTCTCCCTTGATCCTGCGCGCGTGTCGGCGCGCCGGTGGTTCAGCGGGACATCTACTCTGCCGCCGCCTTCTTCTCTTCCATGGAGCCGAGCATCTTCTCGCCCCACTTCATCTGTTCCTTCAGCTCGACGATCGCGCTGTCGAGGTCGTCGCGTTGCCGGATCATCTCGTCCAGCCGCGCTTCGGCAATTTCGTAGGCCTTTTCCAGCTGCGTGCGCTGCTGGTCGCCCAGTTCGTACAGGTCCAGGAGCTGGCGAATGTCCTCAAGGCTGAACCCGAAGCGCTTGCCGCGCAGAATCAGCACGAGGCGTGCCCGTTCGCGTTTCGTGTAGAGCCGCTTCTGTCCTTCCCGGATGGGGGCCAGAAGCTCTTTCTGCTCATAGAAACGCAGGGTCCGGGGGGTCACCTCGTAGGCGTCGCACATCTCCCTAATGGTCATCAGTTTGTCTTCGGTCATGTCCGCTTTCCTCGGTTTCTCATAGAAGAGACGCCCGAGGTGCGGATTTCGATCCATTCTTACAATGGGAAATTTCGGTGACGTAACTCATACGCTGCGTCACATGGTAACTGACGTAACTTCCTGCACGGGCCCGGCGTACACATAGCAATTTTGTTACATGGATCACGCGGACGTTGGGTAAGGTAAACCTTACCCGCATAAGAAGAACGCTCAAAGCGCCCGGACAAAGGAGTTTGTCACGAACCGAGCGACTGCGCAGTTTCGTCCCGAAGCGCTTTGAGTTCGGTGAGCGCTTCCTCGATCTGCTGTTTCTGCTCTTCGAGTTCCTTGAGCTGCTTGTCCGCCAGTACAACCCATGCGCGCATCTGCGCCTGGTTTCCGTCCTGCTCGTAGATGGTCAGCCACTGCCGGATGTCCTCCAGCGGGAAGCCGAACTTGCGCCCGCGCAGGATCAGCGTCATGCGGGCGATTTCCCGCGCACCGTAGAAACGCGAGCGTCCCTCGCGCTCCGGCGAGAGCAGTTCGATGTACTCGTAATACCGCAGGGTACGCGGCGTGACATCGAACTTCGCGCACATCTCCTTGAAGCTCAATCGCACGTTGCCCATCCCACTCTCTCCAGCTCGTACCGGGAAAAGCTATGCCGCAGCGTTGCGTCTGGCAAGATTGGCCCGCCGATTGACCCTTTTTGAGCGGCATGGCACCGTCCGCCCCAACCCGCCGCAGGAGTCCCAGCATGACCGTCGACAAGGCCCGCATCGCGCGGCAATTCATCGAGACGATCCCACATTCGAAGGCGCTCGGCATGCACATCGTCGACATCGGCGAAGGCGTCGCGGTGATCGAAATGCCCTACGACAGCCGCTTCATCGGCGATCCGGAAAGCGGGGTGATCCACGGCGGCGCGGTCTCGGCGCTGATGGACACCTGCTCGGGCGCCGCCGTCATGAGCCACCCGCGTGCCCCCGCCGGCACCGCGACGATCAGCCTGCGCATCGACTACATGCGCCCCGCGACCCCGGGCCAGACCATCACCGCGCGGGCCGAGTGTTACCATATCACGCGCTCCGTCGCCTTCATCCGCGCCACCGCCTGCGACGACGACACCGACCGCCCGGTGGCCGCCGCCACGGGGACCTTCACCGTCGAACAGGCGCCCAACACCAAAGACCGCGGAGACATGACATGAACCGTGCCGCCCCCGAACCCGTCCAGGTGGTCAAGCAGCGCCGCGACGCGGCCCTTTCGGCGCTGGTCTCCGGCGTGCCCTACATCGCCTACCTCGGCGTCACATTCGACCGCCGCGGCGACGAGCTGACCGCCGTGCTGCCCTTCCGCGAGGACCTGATCGGCAACCCCTTCCTGCAGGCGATCCACGGCGGCGTGACGGCGGCCTTCCTCGAAGTCACCGCCATGGTCACGCTCAACTGGACCTGGCTCTGGGGCGACCTCGAATCCGGCGCGCTGGACCTCGACGCCATGGCCTCGGGTCAGTTGCCGCGCCTGCCCAAGACCATCGACTTCACCGTCGATTACCTGCGCTCGGGCCTGCCGCGCGACGCCTACGGCCGCGCCCGCGTCACCCGCTCCGGCCGGCGCTACGCCTCTGTCCAGGCCGAGGCATGGCAGGACAACCGCGACCGGCCCTTCGCGCAGGCCACCGCGCATTTCCTGATGCCGCGCGGCCAGCAGGGCTGACCCGCGCGCCCCGGCACGCGCCCCCCACCGCCTTGACCTCCCGGCGGCATCGTTTCAAACAGCGGTGCAAGTCCCGAAGGAAAACGGCATGACCTCACCCGCTTTTGCACCGATCACCAATGGGCGGGTCCTGAAGATTGCCCTGCCGATCCTTCTGGCCAACGTCACCGTGCCGCTGCTGGGCGCGGTCGACACCGGCGTCGTCGGGCAGATCCCGTCGCCCGAACCGATCGCCGCCGTGGGTGTCGGCAGCGTCGTCCTGACCGCCATCTACTGGCTCTTCGGCTTCCTCCGGATGGGCACCGCCGGGCTGACCGCGCAGGCCGCCGGAGAGGGCAACCGCGCCGAGGTCGCCGCCCTCCTGACCCGCGCCCTGATGATCGGCCTCGCCGGGGGGCTCGCGCTGATCGTGCTGCAGGCGTTGGTCTACCGCGTGGCCTTCGCCGTCTCGCCCGCCAGCGCCGAGGTCGAGGCGCTCGCCCGCGACTACATGAGCATCCGCATCTGGTCCGCGCCCGCCGCCATCGCCATTTACGGTATCAACGGCTGGTTGATCGCGCAGGAGCGGACCCGCGACGTCTTCCTGCTGCAGCTCTGGATGAACGGCATCAACGTCGCCCTCGATCTGTGGTTCGTGCTGTCGCTGGGCTGGGGCGTCACCGGCGTGGCCACCGCGACCTTCATCGCCGAATGGTCCGGTCTCGCAATGGGACTTTTCCTCTGCCGTGCCGCCTTCCGCGTGCCGTCATGGCGCGACTGGGACCGCGTCTTCGACCGCGTGAAGCTGAAGCGCATGGCGGTGGTCAACACCGACATCCTGATCCGCTCGCTGATGCTGGAATCGATCTTCGTCTCCTTCCTGCTGCTGGGCGGGCGGTTCGGCGACGTGACGCTTGCCGCAAACCAGGTGCTGCTGCAGTTCCTGCACATCATGGCCTATGCGCTCGACGGCTTCGCCTTCGCGGCGGAGGCGCTGGTGGGGCAGGCGGTGGGTGCCCGGGCCATCGACCGCGTCCGCCGCGCCGCGCTGATGACCAGCCTCTGGGGGCTGATCTGCAATGTCATCTTCGCACTGGGCTTCGCGCTGCTCGGCGGGTTCATCATCGACGCCATGGCCGCCGACTCCGCGGTGCGCGAGGCCGCGCGTTCCTACCTGCCGTGGATGGTCGCCGCGCCGCTGGTCGGTCTGGCGTCATGGATGCTCGACGGGATCTTCATCGGTGCCACCCGCACCGGCGACATGCGCAACATGATGGTGATCTCGGCGGCATGCTACTTCGCCAGCGTCTTCCTCCTGATCGGGCCGATGGAGAATCACGGGCTGTGGCTGTCGCTGCTCGTGGCCTTTGCCGCTCGCGGGCTGACCCTCGGACTGCGCTATCCGGCGCTGGAAAGGGCCGCCGCGCGCGCCTGACCGCTCTCGCCAAGGCCGTCCAAATGCCCTATTCAGCCCATGCACACACATGAGGAGAGGCGTTATGGACGATCTCGTTAACAGTTTCATGACCGGCCCGGACGAGAAGGGCCGCTTCGGCATCTTCGGCGGGCGCTTCGTGTCGGAAACGCTTATGCCGCTCATCCTCTCGCTTGAGGAAGAGTACGAGAAGGCCAAGACCGACGACAGCTTCTGGTCCGAGATGGACTTCCTCTGGAAGCATTACGTCGGCCGTCCGTCGCCTCTCTACTTCGCGGAACGGATGACCGAGCGTCTGGGTGGCGCCAAGGTCTACATGAAGCGCGACGAGCTGAACCACACCGGCGCGCACAAGATCAACAACGTGCTGGGCCAGATCATCCTCGCCCGACGCATGGGCAAGACCCGGATCATCGCGGAAACCGGGGCAGGGCAGCACGGCGTGGCCACCGCCACCGTCTGCGCCAAGTTCGGCCTGAAATGCGTGGTCTACATGGGCGCGCATGACGTCGAACGCCAGCAGCCCAACGTCTTCCGGATGAAGCTGCTGGGCGCCGAGGTGATTCCCGTGACCTCCGGCCGCGGCACGCTGAAGGACGCGATGAACGACGCGCTGCGCGACTGGGTGACCAACGTGCGCGACACCTTCTACTGCATCGGCACCGTGGCCGGCCCGCACCCGTATCCGGCGATGGTCCGCGACTTCCAGGCGATCATCGGCAAGGAAGCCAAGGAACAGATGATGGAGGCCGAGGGCCGTCTGCCCGACACCATCATCGCCGCCATCGGCGGCGGCTCCAACGCCATGGGGCTGTTCTACCCGTTCCTCGACGACAAGGAGGTCTCGATCATCGGGGTCGAGGCCGGCGGCAAGGGCGTGAACGACAAGATGGAGCACTGCGCCTCCCTGACGGGCGGACGTCCGGGCGTTCTGCACGGCAACCGCACCTACCTGCTTCAGGACGACGACGGGCAGATCCTCGAAGGGTTCTCGATCTCCGCGGGTCTCGATTACCCGGGCATCGGGCCGGAACACGCCTGGCTGCACGAGATCGGCCGCGCGCAATACGTCGCGATCACCGACAAGGAGGCGCTGGAGGCGTTCCAGCTGTGCTGCGAGACGGAGGGAATCATCCCCGCGCTCGAACCGTCCCACGCCTTGGCCCATGTGATGAAGATCGCGCCGGAGCTTCCTAAGGATCACATCATCTGCATGAACCTCTGTGGCCGCGGCGACAAGGACATCTTCACCGTCGCCAAGCATCTTGGCGTTGATATGGGATAACACTTTGCGAAGCCTTCCGGAAAAGCGGTGCTAAACTCAGGTTTATGCCGCTTTTCCGGGAGTTTATTGTCATTCCGCCAGCGCTGTACCATGTCGGATGCAGATACGGCGGGGCGCATGTTGTCTTATCGTGACGCGAAGTAATGTCCCCAACACCTGCTCCGCGTGCGGCAAGCTCGGTAAGATGGCAGTGTTTGCGGCGCCCCGCCGTGTCGACTTTCAGAACATCCGCGATGTCGGCGCAGACATGTCCGTCCGTACCGACACGGACTGCAATTTCTGGAGACCGTTCGTGAAACGCCTCGTCCTCGCCCCGCTCATCGCCGCCATGCTCCTGTCCGGCACGGCGGCACTGGCCCAGTCGGCGGTCGATCAGATCGTCGAGCGCCTGCGCGCCGAGAACTACGGGGAAATCCGCGTCCAGCGCACGCTGCTCGGGCGGATCAGGGTGACCGCCACCGGCAAGTCCGGCGACCGGGAAATCGTGCTGAACCCCTCCACCGGGGCGATCCTGCGCGACTACCACAGCGGCCGCGAAGACAGCGCCGCGCCGAAGTCCCGCACCACCACGCCGCAGGCCGCCAACAATGCATCGGGTGCCGGCAGCTCGTCCTCCGCCAGCGGCGGATCGGGCAACAGCTCCGGCAAATCCTCCAACTCTTCCGGCAACAACAACTCCGGCGGGAATTCTTCCGGCGGCAATTCGTCTGGCGGGTCCGGAAACGGCAAGGACAAGTCCGACAAGGGGAATTCGTCCGGCAAATCCAACGGCGGCGGCAAAGACGATCAGTCTTCTCTCGACCATTCGACGAGCAAGCGCCAAACTGCGTGAATGCTCATACACGCATTCCGCGCCTCGTGAAGGTCTGGCCCGTCTTCGCTCTGCTCCTGCTGCTGCAACTCGTTTGCGGCAGCTTTCTGCTGTGGGACGTGCTCGCCTCGCTCCTCGGCCTGCAGTACAACCCCGTCTCCTGGGCGCTGATGGAGCTGATCGAGATCGGCGCCATTCTCGGCCTGCTGCTCGGGGTGATCGCCAGCGGTGTGCTCCTGCGCAGCGCGATGCTGCGCCAGGCCGACGCGGAATCGCGGCTCAGGCTGGCCTCGGGCGCGCTCATGGAAGTGATCGAGGAACGCTTCACCGAATGGTCGCTCTCCCCGGCAGAGCGTGACGTGGCGATGTTCCTGATCAAGGGGCTGTCGACCGGGGAAATCGCCGCGATGCGCCAGACGTCCGAGGGCACCGTAAAGGCGCAGACCAATGCGATCTACCGCAAGGCCTCCGTGTCGGGCAGGGCGCAGCTCCTCAGCCTGTTCATCGAGGAGCTTTTCGTGGAACAGACACCGAAAGCCGCCTGACCATTCCCTGTGGATAACCTTGGGGATTGATCGTGTATACGACAGGACGGCCCTAGGGAATGACTTCACCGGCCCCTATAACATCGCAAAAAAGCAAGATCTTCAGGTCATCGCCACGGCACACCCGTCAAAACCAACGCTTCCCACAGCAATGCCAAGGGGTTGAGAGGTTATCCTCAACCCTTTTCCGGACCATCGGTGCGGTGCGCTTCCAGCACGTCCAGCGGCACGATGTCCAGCGCGCGGGCGTGCGTGGCGGCCAGGTTGACCTTCGGCGCGCAACCCTCGTCATGGGCTTGCAAGAACCGCCCCGCGCAGAGGCACCAGGCGTCGCCGGGCTTCAGGCCCGCAAAGCGGAATTCGGGGCGCGGGGTAGACAGGTCGTTGCCCACGTATTTCGAATAGGCGAGGAATTCCGCCGTCATCACGGCGCAGACGGTGTGGCTGCCGCGGTCCTCCGCGCAGGTGTTGCAGTGCCCGTCACGAAAGAAGCCGGTCAGCGGTTCGTTGGAGCAGGCCGCCAGAGGCTCCCCCAGTACGTTGATTTCCTTGTCTTTCTGAATCATCTCGTCCCTCCCGCGATTTGCCGGAACATGGCCAGCGCGTCGTCGAAGGCATCGGCGTCGCGAAAATTCCTGTCGGCGGCGTTGATGGCCACGACGGTCTGGCTCTGACGGTCGACATAGACGTATTGGCCGTAAACGCCACGCGCAATGAATTCACCTTTACGTGCGTCCGCCGGGATCCACCACTGGTAGCCGTAGCGCAGCTTGCCTGCCTCGGTCGGGGCAGAGGCGGCCGTGCTCTCCTCGACCCAGTCCTGCGGCACGATCTGACGGCCCTGCAGGACGCCGCCAAGGCGGAACATCTCGCCCATGCGGGCGTAGTCGCGCGTGGTGACGTTCAGGCCACCCAACGCGAAGGCCACGCCGTAACCGTCTGTCAGGTAATAGGGCGTGCCATATGTCCCCATCGGCACCAGCAGCTTTTCCGCCATCAGGTCGGGCAGAGACCGCCCCGTCGCGCCGCGCACCACCATGCCCAGCACATGGGTGTCGATCGACACGTAGTGCCAAAGCTCGCCTGCGGGGCCGTCGCGCTCCGACAACCCGGCGGCAAAATCGTCCATCGAGCCGCCAAGCGCAAGGACGCGCCCCATCTTGTTGATGTCGCTCCAGAAATCGAGGTAATCCTCGTCGAAGGTCACGCCGGAGGTCATCTGCAACACGTTGCGGATCGTCACACCCTCATAGGCGCTGCCCTCCAGTTCGGGCACGTAGCGCGTCACGAGGTCGTCCAGGCTGTCCACATGACCCTCGGCCAGCAGGATGCCGACAAGCCCGGACAAATAGGATTTGGCCACAGACCAGGAAATGCGCTGGTCCGACTGCTGCGTGCCCAGCCGGTAGTCCTCGTGTACACGTTTGCCGTCCTTCAGCACCACGACGCCGGTCACGGCGCGGCGCGCCAGCCAGTCGTCCCAGTCGGCGGGCATGCTCAGCGCAGGGCCGGGGGGCAGAGGCTCCGGCGGGGCAGGGACCGGCATGGGGGTGCTTTCGAAAAGCGCATCCATGTGGCTGAAATTATGGACGATCCTGTCCTCGTCGAAGAGCGTGGTGACCGCGCGCAGACGTTTGATCTCTTCGTGTTTCCACGCCGCGAGGGCGGCGAGGATCAGCAGCAGCACCGCCAGGATCTGCCCGGTGCGTCTGATGAGCCGGCGCATCACCGGAACTTGTCGGCCAGCCGCTGCAGGGGGCTGCGCGCGTCGGGTTTTTCCGTGTCGGGATCGGGCTTTGCGGCGGGCGCTTCATCCTTCTTGGCGGCACTGCCGGAGGACCGCGGCGGCGCTGTCCTGAGCGCCACGGCGTTCTGAAACTTGCCCGCGTCGCCATCGGCCAGTTGCGGCGCCCCGTCCGAGATGCCGCGCAGCAGGTCGTCCAGCCACTCCTGATCGGCCTTGTGGAAATCGTGCAGCACGTAGGCCGCCACCAGTTCCTTGCGGCCCGGATGCCCGATGCCCAGCCGGACGCGGCGGTAGGCCTCGCCGATATGGCCGTGAATCGAGCGCAGCCCGTTGTGCCCGGCATGACCGCCCGCCATCTTGACCCGGCATTTACCAGGGGCGAGGTCCAGTTCATCGTGGAACACCGTGATGTCGCCCGGCTCCAGCTTGTAGAACCGCATGGCCTCGCCCACCGACTGGCCGGAGAGGTTCATGAAGGTCTCGGGCTTCAGCAGGATCACCTTGTCGCCGCCCAGCCGCCCTTCGGCGATCTGGCCCTGGAATTTCGACTTCCACGGGCCGAAGCCATGGTCCTCGGCGATCCGGTCCATCGCCATGAAGCCGATGTTGTGCCGGTTGGCGGCGTATTTCGCCCCGGGGTTGCCGAGGCCAACGAAAATCTGCACGTGCCCCTCCGCAGGCTGGTTCGCTGACCCTATCTAGACCAATGAGCGTTGAATTACCAAGGGGTTGAGCGATGTATCTGACGATGAACCGGTTCAAGGTCGTGCCCGCGCAGGCCGCAGCCTTCGAGGAGATGTGGACCAGCCGCGACAGCCATCTGAAGGAGGTGCCGGGTTTCCGGAGCTTCGCGCTGATGAAGGGGCCGGAGCGGGAGGACCATGTCCTCTATGCCTCGCACACGGTGTGGGAGGACGAGGCGAGCTTCGTGGCGTGGACGAAGTCGGAGGCCTTCCGCAAGGCGCACGGCGGGGCGAAGGCGTCGACGGGGATGTACCTCGGGCCGCCGGAGCTGGAGATCTTCGAGGCGGTGCAGGTGCTGGAATAGGCACGAAAAAGCCCCCGCTTGCGGGCGGGGGCTCTGGCGTTCGGGTTCGCGGCGAAACGGGTCGCCGCGGGGCCGGTGTCAGGCTTCGGCTTCTTCGGTCTCTTCGGCCGCTTCATCCGCGTCGTCGGAGGCCTTGAGGCCCGACGGTGCCGAGATGTTGGCGATGACGAAGTTCCGGTCGATGGTGGCCTTCGTGCCCTCGGGGAGGGTGACGTCGTTGATGTGAACGATGTCGCCGATCTGCATGCCGCCGAGGTCGACCACGACCTTCTCCGGGATCTCGCCGGCGGTCACGACCAGCTCGACTTCCGGACGCACGACGGTCAGGACGCCGCCCTTGCGAATGCCGGGGGCGGTCTCTTCGTTGAGGAATTCGACGGGAATGAAGAGGTTCACCTTCGAGGTGCGGCGCAGGCGCATGAAGTCGACGTGGGTCGGAAGGTCCTTCACGATATCGCGCTGCACGTCGCGGCAGATGACGCGGACGTCCTCGTGGCCTTCGACCTGCAGGTTGAAGAGGGTCGACTTGAAGCGGCCCTGCTTGAGGCGCTTCAGCAGCACGTTGAAGGGGATGTTGATCGGCAGGGGCTCTTTGTCGCCACCAAACACGATGCCAGGAACCATGCCGTCACGGCGTGCGGCGCGAGCGGCGCCCTTGCCCGTCCCCGTGCGTTCCTGGGCCTGAAGATCCGGAATCTCACCAGCCATTTGTTTCTCCATAAGTTAGGGCGGGGTGCCTCCAAGGCTGTCACCCCGCGTGAGGTCGTGCGGGTAGCGCGGATCGGGGGATTTGGCAAGGCTTATCTGGAGCCCACGGGGCCCCGGATGAAGGCTCGGTGCCGGGAGGGAGGTTTCGCGGCGAAACCTCCTTTTGTTAACAATGGGTTAATGGCATATTGTGCGCTCATTGCTACGTTTGGTTTTTGGACCGCGGCCCAACACGCTGTGCGTGCGGGCCGGCCGACGGGGATTTTTAAAATTTGTCAAACGTGTAACGAATGTCGACCGATAAGAATGCGGGAAAATCGCGGATTGTCTTCATCAGTAGAGGCATCAGCTTGTCGTAATGAGGATCGCTATTAGTGAACCGTTTTAGTTCGTTGCCAAAGTGCTTTACTAATGCATGAGACCATGTGTGGCCTTTTAGTTTTAAAAATTTATTTGGGAGTTTGACGCTTTCTCCGTTTTCCAGCAAGCATTCAGTTTCATGTTCTGGATCGATCTCGCATCTTTGTAGAACCGAATCGGAAAGCGCTTGAAGGTCTTTCCCCTTCATTGCGAAAATCTCTGAAAGCCCGATCTCCCAATTTAAATCTAAATTAGAGAAAGGCCTGTTTGAGTTTGGCGCGCGTGTCGCCAAGGCTACGTAAATCGGATCAAGGATGTAGTTTTCCAAGGAGTACCTATTGCCTCCAAGGATTTCAACGTTTGGTGCAATTAGTCTTGTTTCAACTGTGTCCCAGTCTGTGACTCCTTTCGCTAAATCGTTCCCGGCGTCGTTCAATAGTTTAACAATGTTGACGACCGTCTCTCGGTTCGCTCTTCCTCCGGTCTGGGGGAACACGGCCCGGTAGTTGAAGGGCTTCGCTCTGTTGAGGCAAAAAAATAGCTGTTGGTAGATTTCAGGATCGGCTCCCTCAGTGTAAATCTGGCGGATGTTTTTTGTAGAAATTCGGAACTCGTCAACGCCTTCGGTCAGCACATCTAGCGCCTTTTGTTGTTCTATTTTTTCAGGTGTCCTGCTTAAAGCATTCATTTCATATATTGAGTCTTCAGGGCAAATTGCCACAGTTGTTGGGGAGTGAGTGGTTACAATGGCTGAGTATCCGTGCTTCCCTACTAAAGACTCGCGGATTAATTTTACGAGAGTTTTGCAATTTGATGGATGCAGGCTGGCGTCGGGTTCATCAAAAAGCAGGATAAGATCTTTATTTCCAGTGGCGGGCAAGATATTCATAAGAGTGGAGATCGAAAGGAGTGTTAGTTCCCCAGATGATAGGGATGATGGTTCAACACCAATTCCTTTGCTTTTGTGAAGTAGTTCTATTTTGTAGTCATCGAAATCCAACGGGTCGGGTGGCTCTTGAAATTCATAGGGCAGGCCTAATTGCTCAAGCGTGTCATTAAGGGACTCCCAAGGCGAGGGCCCAAAGAATTCTTTAAATTCGATTTCCGAAAGCGGTTTGAATGGATTCTTTCCGCTCTGAAACTGATAGGCGACAAAATCGTTGTGACTTTGTCTTGTTTTGTATTCAAAAAACAATGACTTTAGGTCCACGTCTTTCAGGTTCAATAGGGATGTTTCTGATAGCTTGGAAATTGGCGTGAGTAACCCTGCTATATAAGGTGTCGGTTTTGACAGATCAAATCCTAATTCATGCGCTTTGATAAGGAATTCTATCGCGCCCCTTTCGTCTAGGTATTGACCTCTTTCGAATTCGGTTTCTTTCAATCTCTCTTCCATGCTTCCGATGTCGTCGAGTGCGAATGTCTTGAGGGCTATCTTGATCCAGGATGACTGTCTCTTGAGGTCTTCAAAAATTCTTGCGACATCATAAGGTCTGTTCCCGAATTTAGTCAGGGCGCCTAAACGAATTTGAACTGCTCGAGGGTTGCCTGTGTTTTTTGATCGGCTGTGTAATCCTGATAGTGCTTGTAAAAGGTGAGATTTTCCGCTACCGTTTTGCCCAATTATGACTGTAAATTTGGGAACTTTAAACTCAATTCCCGCTGGAATGGAAAGGTATGCGTCGATTATCTTCAGATCATGCAAGGTGGCGCCCTCCGTTTCACTTGAAAGATAAGCGAATTTTGAAGAATCTCGCAACTTTTATCGACGATCCGGGGCGCCAGTGGGACTGTCCGGTATAAATTGGATTGGTTGACTTTCTTGTCTCGTTGGTGGTTTTCAATCGACAGATGGTTGTAGTCGTGCCGACAATTGTCTTCACGCCCCCCCCCCCCCCCCTTGCAAACCCGCCTCCGAGGCTTATCTGTAGAAGGCTACGTTATTCCGACCGCACCTGTCTCCTTCACCGGCCTCAGTCTGCTTCTCGATCTGACCGGCCGGGCTGTCGCATTCTGCGGGCAGCACACATGAGGGAGACCCACGATGGCCAAAGGCACCGTGAAATGGTTCAATGCAAACAAGGGCTTCGGCTTCATCCAGCCTGAGGGCGGGAGCAAGGACGTGTTCCTGCACATCTCGGCGCTCGAACGGGCGGGGCTGCGGACCGTGGAAGACGGCCAGGCTCTGACGTTCGAGATCGAGGAGGGTCGCGACGGTCGCGAATCCGCCAAGGACGTGGAACTGGCGTGAAGCCGACGTTCGGAGACATGATGAAGGCGCGCGCGGAAACGGCCGACGCGCGCCGCACACGTCTTGAATCGGCGTTCAAGGCGGTGAAGCCGCATCCGAAGACCGCGATGGAGAAGACCTCGGAGGTCGCCAAGGAGCTGATCGACACGGAGACGCGGAAGCGGGACGAGAAGACCGCCGCGCTGCGGGCCGCGCGCCTCGCCCAGGAGAGCGATGGCGGAACGGACGGCACGGGCGGCAAGGGCTGATCCGGGGCCCGCGTCTGCGGGCGGATGCGTCAGGGTGCACGTGCCCCGGCCGGAGCGTTGCGGCGCTGGCCGGGGTTTTTTCGTTTGCGGGTCCGTGTTGGGGGCGGGGGTGTTGCGCCGCCCCGGGCCGCGCGGCGGTCAGACGAGGTCCATCTCCGCTTCGGGTTCGGGCTCTTCTTCGACGGGGGCGTCCTCTTCCTCGTCGCCGGTGCTGAGCGCGGCGATCAGGCTCAGGCCCTCGGCGCCGGGGTCTTCGGTATCGAAGGCGCCGGAATCGACCAGGGCGTCGTAGTCCTCGAGCACGTCGTCGACGCTGGTCCAGCCGTCCTCGGGGGCGGGGAGCTCTCCGATCTGGACCGCCCAGCCTTCGGGGCTGGTGGTGAAGAAGCGGATGGTTTCGAGGGACTCCACGTCGTAGCCCTCGACCTCCTCGTCGAAGAAGGCGAGGTAGTTGTCGAAGGTGGGCTCGGTCCCCTCGGGGAGCTGGATGCCGTAGGCCGGATCGTCGAGCGCGGTGAGGGTGACGCCGTCGATCACGTTGCCGGCTTCGTCCACCTCGGTGCCGAAGAGGACCTTGTCGAAGGTCGGCTCATCGGGGTCCTCGGGCTCTTCCGGTTCCTCGGGATCGCCGGAGACGGCCTTGATGGAGCCGGCGTCGGTCGTGGTGGAGGTGGCGCGGATGCCGAAGATGTCGATGTCGTCGAGGCTGTCGGCGTCGAGTTCGAGGGTCAGCGTGTCACCGGCGTGGATGTAGCTTTCCTTCTCGTCGGCGTCGGGCCCGAGGCCGGGGTCGCTGACGTAGGAGGCGCCGTCCCATTGCACCTTCTCGCCGTCGTACTGCGCGCCGTTCATGTTGAGCGGGCCGCCAAGCGATGTGCTGGAGCCGGAATAGTCGTCGTCACCGAAGTAGACGGCGTTCACGTCCATCGAGCCTTCGAGCATCTCGATGTCGGCGAGGATCTTTCCGTCCTCTTCGTAGACGGTGACCGAATAGGACAGCCCGTCCATCGTGTAGTTGAATACCTTGGGGTCTGGCATTGAAGTCTCCCTGAAATATGGCCGGAATGGGCACATTTTGGCGAAAGCGCGGCTAGATGCGGCTCGCGCAGGGGAGAATACGGCAGCAATTCGGCAATTACGTCAGATTGAGGCAAAACCAAGGCGGCGCATTTGGAAACGGATTGTTTCGATGCCAACTTCGGCGGTTAACGATGTTCCGCCGCGGGACTGGTGTGAGGCGGGAAACAATGGCCGGGGCGGCGCGCCCGTAACGCGCCGCCGCCGCAGCCCGGATGTCAGGCCCAGTCGCCGGAGAAGCCGCGCGGGACCATGAGGATGTCGCGGTCGACGGTGTTGATGTCGCGGTGCCCGCAGAGCGCCATGGAGGTGTCGAGTTCCTTGTGGATGACCTCCAGCGCCTTGGTGACGCCGGCCTGGCCCATGGCGCCCAGCCCGTAGACGTAGGCGCGGCCGATCCAGCAGCCCTTGGCGCCCATGGCCACCGCCTTCAGCACGTCCTGACCGGAGCGGACACCTGAATCGAGATGCACCTCGATCCGGTCGCCCACGGCGTCGAGGATCGGTTCCAGCGCGCGGATGGATGACAGCGCGCCGTCAAGCTGCCGGCCGCCGTGGTTCGACACCACGATGGCGTCGGCACCGACGTTGCAGGCCTCCAGCGCATCGCGCGGGTCGATGATGCCCTTGATGATGAGCGGCCCGTCCCACATCTTGCGGAATTCGCGGATACGGTCCCAGTTCAGCGACTGGTCGAAGCTTTCGGCGGTCCAGGTGGTCAGCGACGAGGGATCGGTGACCCCCTTGGCATGGCCCACGATGTTGCCGAAGAAGCGGCGCTTGGTCTGGAGCATTTCCAGCCCCCACGGCACCTTGGTCATCATGTTGGCCACGGACTTCGGCGTCAGCTTCGGCGGGGCCGAGAGGCCGTTCTTCAGGTCCTTGTGGCGCTGGCCCAGAAGCTGCAGGTCGACGGTGATGACGGCGGCCGAACATTTCGCCGCCTTCGCCCGGTCGAAGAGCCGCTGCATGTAGTCGTCGTCCTTCAGGGTGTAGACCTGCATCCAGAAGGGTTTCGAGGTGTGCGAGGCCACGTCCTCGATGGAACAGATCGACATGGTGGACAGGCAGTAGGGCACCCCGAAGGCCTCGGCGGCGCGGGCCGCCTTGATCTCGCCGTCGGCGTTCTGCATGCCGGTCAGCCCGACCGGGGCGAGCGCCACGGGCATTGCCACGTCCTGCCCGATCATCTGCGTCTTCGTCGAACGGTTGGCCATGTCGATGGCGACGCGCTGGCGCAGGTAGATGTCGTCGAAGTCCGAGACGTTCTCGCGGAAGGTCTGTTCCGACCACGACCCGGATTCGCAGTAGTCATAGAACATCTTCGGCACGCGGCGGCGGTAGACGCGCTTGAGGTCCTCGATGTTGGTGATGACGGGCATGGGGACCTCTTTTCCGCTGATTTTGGTAAGAGTTGGTTACCAATCGGGGAATTGCGTGGCAAGGGGCTTAAGCCCGTCTTCACCGGCCGCAGCTAGGCTCCGCCCGCGTGATGCCGGGAGGATCGGATGAAGGGGATCGTGTTCACGGAGCTGCTGGCCATGGCAGAGGGCGTCGTCGGAGAGGCGGCGGTGGACGAGGTTCTTGACGATCTGGCGCTCGCATCGGGCGGTGCCTACAGCCGCGTGGGCAACTACCCCTGTTCGGAGCTTCTGGCGATCGTCACGGCGCTGTCGGGGCGGACGGGTCTTGCGGCGGAAGACCTGCAACGGCGTTTCGGGGCGTGGATGCACACCCGCTTCACGGAGCTTTATCCCGACGTCTTCGCGGCGAAGGACGGTCCGCTGGACCTGCTTCAGTCGGTCGAGACGGAGGTGCACGTCGAGGTGCGCAAGCTTTACCCGGATGCCGAACTGCCGCGGTTCGAAACCACGTGGCAGGGGGAGGGGCTGCGGATGCGCTACGTCTCGCCGCGCCCGCTGGTGGCCTTCTGCGAGGGGATGATCCACGCCTGCGGGGCGCATTACGGCACACCGCTCAGGGTCGGCGTGGCGCGGGTCTCGGACGGCGAGGCGGTGTTCGACGTGGCGGTGGAGCGGTAGCTTGGGGGAGCCGTCATCCCTTCCGGGCGACATGGTGTCCCGCGCCCGCTACGAACGCGCGCTGAAGGCCCGCGCAGAGGCCGAAGCCCTGCTGGAAGAGAAGAGCCGCGCCCTGTGGGAGGCCAACAAGGCGTTGCGCGAACAGGCGGAGGCGCTGGAAGAGGCGGTCCGCAGCCGGACGGAGGAACTGGAACGCGCCCGGGCGGAGGCGGAGGCGGCCAACGACGCCAAAAGCGGCTTTCTCGCGGTCATCAGCCACGAGATCCGCACGCCGATGAACGCGATCCTCGGCATGGCCGCCGGGCTGGAGGAAAGCGCGCTGCCGCCGGAACAGCACGAGATGGCGCAGGTGATCCTGTCGTCGGGCCGGGTGCTGCTGGACCTGCTGAACGACCTGCTCGACCTGTCGAAGATCGAGGCGGGCCGGATGGAGGTGGAGATGCGCCCCTTCGACCTGCGCGCCTTCGCGGCGGACGAGCGCGCCCTCTTTGCAGAGACGGCGGCCTCGCGCGGGCTGGCGTTCACGGTGGAGGTGACGGCGGAGAGGGCGCTGGTGGTCAGCGATCCGACCCGGCTGCGGCAGGTGCTGTCGAACCTCCTGTCGAACGCCTTCAAGTTCACCCGGGAGGGCGCGGTCTCTGCCCGGCTGACGGTGCGGGACGGTCGGCTCGAGATGCGGGTGACCGACAGCGGCCCCGGCGTGTCGGAGGCGCAGCGCCGCAAACTGTTCCACCCCTTCACGCAGGGCGACCCGAGCGTGTCGCGCACCCATGGCGGCACGGGGCTGGGGCTTGCGATCTCGCGCCGCTTCTGCCGGCTGCTGGGGGGCGACCTCGTGCACGAACACGCCCCCGGCGGCGGCGCCTGCTTCGTGGCAACCGTGGCACTTGGCGCGGCGCCCGTGGCCGACCGGCGGGTCGACCGGTCCGAGGGGTACGAGGCTGAGCAGATCCTGAACGCCCGGCGCTGGCGGGTTCTCGTGGCGGAGGACAGCCAGACCAACCAGAAGGTGCTGCGGCTGGTGCTGAAGCCCTTCGACCTCGACCTGCGGATGGTGACGGACGGCGCGCAGGCTGTGGCGCTCTGCAGGACGCGGCCCTTCGACCTCGTGCTGATGGACGTGAACATGCCGGTGATGGACGGCCTCGCCGCCGCCGCCGAGATCCGCGCGTGGGAGGCGGGGGCGGGCCGGCCGCGCGTGCCGATCATGGCGCTCACCGCCAACGTGATGACGCATCAGGTTTCGGACTATGCCGCGCAGGGCATCGACGCCCATGTGGGCAAACCCTTCCGGCGCGAGGAGCTGGTGCAGGAAATGGCCCGCCTCCTGCGCAGCCCCTCCTGACCCCGGGCTCGGCCGTCCCCCTCGCAGGCCGTTCCCCAGACCCGTCCTACTTCCCGATCAGACCCGTCGTCACGTTGCCCCCCTTCATCTTGGCAAAAATACCTCGGGGGTCCGGGGGCGGCGCCCCCGGTCGTGCGGAGCACGACAATCGGCGGATCGGCCAGGCGCAGCCGGAACGACACCTGTGGCGAAACCGGGAACCGTCCGGGACGGACCGTCAGGCGCTGTGCGCGCCGTCGGCCAGCGTCTTCACGAAGGACAGGACCTCCGCCGTGGACTTGCCCTCGGCGATCTGGCCGACGATGGCGGTGCCGACCACGCAGCCGTCGGCGACCTCGGCGATGGCCTTGGCGCGTTCCGGCGTGCGGATGCCGAAGCCCACGATCACCGGCAGGTCGCTCACCGCCTTGATGCGGGCGACCTCGGGGCCCACGTCGCCCGCCTCGGCGGCGGCGGCGCCGGTGATCCCGGTGATCGACACGTAATAGACGAAGCCGGAGGTGTTCTGCATGACCTTCGGCAGGCGCTTGTCGTCGGTGGTGGGCGTTGCAAGGCGGATGAAGTTCAGGCCCGCCGCCTGCGCGGGCAGGCAGAGCTCCTCGTCTTCCTCGGGCGGCAGGTCGACGATGATCAGCCCGTCGATCCCGGCCTCCTTCGCCTCTGCAAGAAAGCGGTCCACCCCGCGCGAATAGATCGGGTTGTAGTAGCCCATCAGAACGATCGGCGTGGTGTTGTCGCCGGCGCGGAAGGCGCGCACCATGTCGAGCGTCTTCACCAGCGTCATCCCGCCTTCGAGCGCGCGCTGCCCGGCAAGCTGGATGGTCTCGCCGTCGGCCATGGGGTCGGTGAAGGGCAGGCCCAGCTCGATCACGTCGACCCCGGCCTCGGGCAGGCCCTTCATCACCGCCAGCGAGCTGTCCACATCCGGATCGCCCGCCATGATGTAGGCGACAAAGGCTTTCTTTCCTTCCTCGCGAAGTTGGGCGAACTTGGATTCGATGCGGGTCATGGTTCTCTCCGGTCAGCGTTCTAGGTCTGTTGCCGGAACGGGCGGGGAAAATCAATGGCCCCGCCATCGCGACAGGACTGCAAGGGAGGCAACATGCGTATTCTGTTCACCGGCGGAGCGGGCAAGGCGGGGCGGCACGTGGTGCCCTACCTCGTGAAACAGGGGCACGGGGTTCTGAACCTCGACCTCGTGCCGCTGGAGGCGGAGGGCGTGGATAACATGATCTGCGACCTGACCGATCCGGGGCAGGTGTTCTCTGCCATGCAGAGCTATGCCGACCTCGACGAACTGGAACCCGGCACCGGGCTGCCGTCCTTCGATGCCGTGGTGCATTTCGCGGCGATCCCGCGCATCCTCATCAAGCCCGACTGCGAGACCTTCCGGGTCAACACGCTGTCGACCTACAACGTGCTGGAGGCGGCGATGAAGGCGGGCGTTCCCAAGGTGATCTTTGCCTCGTCGGAGACGACCTACGGCGTCTGCTTTGCAGATGGCGAGGTGAAGCCGGAGTACGTGCCGGTCGACGAGGAACATCCCACCGTGCCGCAGGACGCCTATGCCTGCTCGAAGGTCTGCAACGAGGCGACGGGGCGCAGCTTTCACGCGCGCTGGGGCCGCGACATCTATGGGCTCAGGATCAACAACGTGATCGAGCCGCACGAATACACCGAGATGTTCCCGTCCTTCGTGGCGGACCCGTCGCTCCGGCGGCGCAACATCTTTGCCTATATCGACGTGCGGGATCTTGGCCAGATGGTGGAGTGCTGCCTGAAGACCGACGGGTTGGGCTACGAGGTTTTCAACGTCTCGAACGACGATCTGTCCGTGGCACTGAGCAACGCAGAGGTGCGCGAACGCTTCTATGCGGGTGTGCCGGTCAAGCGCGAGATGGGCGAGCGGGAGACCTTCTATTCGAACCGCAAGGCCAAGGAGATGCTGGGTTACCAGCCCGCGCATTCCTGGCGGGACGTTCTGACCGAGGTCTGAGCGAGGTCAGAGCGGGACGGCCGGTCGGTCAGGCGACGGTGGCGAGCCAGCCCATGATGGGCCGCGCGCGGATCATGACGTCGCGGACGCCCGTGCCTATGTCGCCGGTCAGCGCGTCGTCGAGGCCGTCGGCCCAGGCCACCAGCCCCTTGTGCCGCAGAAGATCGGCGCGGGGGTGGTCGGCGGGGTAGGGCGCGGGTACACGTTTCAGCGCCGGGGGATCGATGCGCCAGCCCTGGGCGAGAAGGTCTTCCAGCGTCTCGCCTTCGGGGCCGGCAATGGCTGTGCGGAAGCGGTCGGCCTGCGCCGGGCCGAAGGCCATGATGCCCACGCCCATGGTGGCATAGTCGGGCGCGATGCCCAGCATCCACGCCCGCCCGTCGCGCATCGACCACATCATGTGCAGGTGCGTGTGGTAGGGCGTCTTGTCCGGCGAGAAGCGCACGTCGCGGTAGGGGCGGAAGAGCTTGGTGCGGGGCTGCTGCCCGGTCTCGGCCTCGAGCCACGTGGCGGTTTCGGCCAGCAGCTTCTCGGAGGGGCGCTTCAGCTCCGTGTCGTAGCGGGTTTTCTGGGTCTGGAACCACTCACGCGAGTTGGACTGCGCCAGCTCCCCGAGAAAGGCGCGTGCATCCTGAAAGAGGTGATCGAGGTCAATCGGATCGGCCATTCGGGTGTCAATGCGAGGAGTAATTTCCGCTACGTTAACACACAATTCTCATATCCGCACCTGAAGCGTGCGGAAACACATGCTTGCGGCGGGACGAATGCCCACGTAATCGCCACATCATGACCCGGACGGTGATGACATATCCTCAGCACGCGAAAGCGTTGCTGAGCCTTGGCCTGCCGCTTGTCGGCGGGCACCTTGCGCAATTCGCCATCGGGTTGACCGATACGGTGGTGCTGGGCTGGTACGGCGTGCCGGAACTGGCGGCGCTGACGCTGGCGACCTCGCTGTTCTTCACGCTGTTCCTGTTCGGCGCCGGGTTCGCCTGGGCGATCCTGCCGATGGTGGCGACCTTCGCCGCCAAGGGCGACGAGGTGATGATCCGCCGGTCCACGCGCATGGCGCTGTGGATCTCGACCATGTACTTCGTGCTGGTCATGCCGCTCCTGTGGTTCTCGGACCCGTTGCTGCGGGCGATGGGGCAGGCGGAGGAGATCGCGCGGCTGGCGCAGGACTACCTGCGGATCGCGGGCTGGGGCATGCTGCCGGCGCTTGGCGTGATGGTGCTGAAGAACTACCTCGCCGGGCTGGAGCGGACGCGTGTCGTGCTCTGGGTCACGGTGGCGGCGGCGGCGGCCAACGGCGTGGCCAACTATGCACTGGTCTTCGGCAAGTGGGGCCTGCCCGAGCTGGGCATCGCGGGCGCGGCCATCGCCTCGCTCGGCGTGCAGATTCTGTCGCTGGTGCTGATCGTGATCTACGCCGTGCGGGTGCTGCCGGAGCACACGCTCTTCGTGCGGATGTGGCGCCCCGACCGCGAGATGTTCTTCCGCGTCTTCGCGCTGGGATGGCCCATCGGGCTGACGACGCTGGCCGAAGTGGCGCTGTTTGCCGGGTCCTCGGTGCTTATGGGCTGGCTGGGCGCGGTGGCGCTGGCTGCGCATGGCATCGCGCTGCAGATCTCGACCGCGACCTTCATGGTGCAGCTTGGCCTGTCGAACGCCGCGACGGTGCGCGCGGGCAACGCGCTTGGCCGGGGCGACAGCGACCACCTGATGCGCGGCGCCAAGGTGGCGCTGTGGATGGGGCTGGTCGCGGTGGCGTTGTCGGTGCTGCTGTTCGTGTCGGTGCCGAACCTGCTGCTGAGCGCCTTCATCGACCCGCTGTCCCCGCTGCGCGACGAGATCCTGCGCGTGGGCCGCCTGCTGCTGCTGATGGCGGCGCTGTTCCAGCTGATGGACGCGCTGCAGGTGATCCACGTGGGTCTTCTGCGCGGGCTGCACGACACGCGCGTGCCGATGATCATGGCGACGCTGGCCTACTGGGGCGTGGGCATGCCCGCCGCCCTGGTCTTCGGCTTCTCGCTGGGCCTCGGCGCCGTGGGTGTCTGGCTGGGGCTGGTCTGCGGGCTGGCGGTGGCGGCGGTGCTGTTGATGACGCGCTTCTGGACCCGGGGCCGCGGCCTGATCGCCATGCCGGTCTGAGGTCTGAGGCCCGGGTGGGGGTATTTCACCATTGATCGAAAACCCCTGCCGGTGATTTACTGGAGGAAGGCCCCCGCGCGGGCGCCGGAAACGCGAAACACTTACAAGAATATGCATTTACAGGAGACAGATTGATGGACACCACCATGGCGCATGCCCCGGCGGGGGGCGGCAACTACCGCGAGGACGTGGCTTTCGGCGAGGCGCTGAGCCGGTTCTTCAAGAATTACATCAACTTCGAGGGCCGCTCGAACCGCGGCGAATTCTGGAAGGCGTGGCTGGCCTGCTTCGTCGTGTCGATCGTGGCGAACATCATCGACGCGATCATCGGCGTACCGATCCTCGGCGGCCTCTGGTCGCTGGCCATCATCGTGCCGCAGATCGCCATCGGCGCCCGCCGTCTGCACGACATCGACCGGTCCGGCTGGTGGCAGCTGCTGGTGTTCATCCCGCTCATCGGTTTCATCATCCTGATCGTCTGGTTCGCCAAGGCACCCGAGAACGCGCCGAACCGTTTCGGCTGAGACCTTTCAAGGGACATGACCGGAGGCGCGGGGCAGGTGTCCCGCGCCTTTTGCGTCTGCGTCAGCCCTGCGGCGCTTCGGCCATGACCATCCAGCGGATGCCGAAGGCATCGGTGAGCGTGCCGAAGGCGGGGGTCCAGAACGTCTCGGCCAGCGGCATGCGAATCTCGCCGCCTTCGGCGAGGGCGTCGAAGATGCGGTTGGCCTCCTGCGCCGTGGCGACCGTCAGGTTGACGGAGCAGCCGGCCATCGGCTGGACATCCGGACCGATGTCGTCGGAGCCCATCAGCGCGCCCGAGGGCAGCATGAGCATGGCGTGCATCACCGCGTCCTCGGGCGCACCGGCCATGTTCGCCTTGTCCGCCTCCGGCAACTGGGAGAAGTCCATGATCTGCGGCGCGGGCAGGTCGAGGATTTCCGCGTAGCGGGTAAAGGCCGCGCGGCAGTTGCCCTTGAAGAACAGGTACGGGGTAATCTGCATGGTCGTCTCCTTCATTAATTTGATATCAACGTAATCGGTGGAGGGCCTCCGGGTCAATGCCTCGCCTTGCGTTTGGGCGACGCTCTGCCTAGAAGGCCCCGGACCCTTGGCTTGGAGCGATGTGATGGGATTTCGGATGGGGATCGTTGGACTGCCGAACGTGGGCAAGTCCACGCTGTTCAACGCGTTGACGAAGACCGCCGCGGCGCAGGCGGCGAACTTTCCCTTCTGCACGATCGAACCCAACGTGGGCGACGTGGCGGTGCCGGACCCGCGGCTGGACAAGCTGGCCGGGATCGCCGGGTCCAAGCAGATCATCCCGACGCGGATGACCTTCGTGGACATCGCGGGCCTCGTGAAGGGCGCGTCGAAGGGGGAGGGCCTGGGCAACCAGTTCCTTGCCAACATCCGCGAGGTCGACGCCATCGCGCATGTGCTGCGCTGCTTCGAGGACGATGACGTGACCCACGTCGACGGCCGGGTCGATCCGGTGTCCGACGCGGAGACCATCGAGACCGAGCTGATCATCGCCGACATGGAATCGCTGGAGAAGCGCCTGCAGAACATCGTCCGCAAGGTGCGCGGCGGCGACAAGGAGGCGGTCCAGCAGGAGCGCCTGATGAAGATGGCGCTGGAGGTGCTGGAGCAGGGCAAGCCCGCGCGCGTGGTCGAGGTCGACGCCGAGGACATGAAGGCGTGGCGGATGATGCAGCTTCTGACCGCGAAGCCGGTGCTCTACGTCTGCAATGTCGACGAGGGCGACGCCTCGGAAGGCAACGCCCTGTCGGCCAAGGTCTTCGAGATGGCGGCGGCGCAGGGCAATTCGGCGGTGGTGATCTCGGCCAAGATCGAGGAAGAGATCAGCCAGCTCGACGCCGAGGAAGCGCAGGAATTCCTGGGCGAGCTGGGTCTGGAAGAGGCCGGTCTCGACCGTCTCATCAAGGCGGGCTACGAGCTTCTGGGCCTGCAGACCTACTTTACCGTGGGGCCGAAGGAGGCGCGCGCCTGGACGATCCGCAAGGGCACCGGCGCACCGCAGGCCGCGGGCGTGATCCACGGCGATTTCGAGAAGGGCTTCATCCGGGCCGAGACCATCGCCTACGACGATTACGTTGCGCTCGGCGGTGAAGGTCCGGCGAAAGAGGCCGGCAAGATGCGGGCCGAGGGCAAGGGCTACGTGGTGCAGGACGGCGACGTGCTGCATTTCCTCTTCAACACCTGACGCCGCGCGGGGGCCGCCGCCCCTCGCCCTCCCTACACGAAGAGGTCGTAGTCGTAGGCAGAGACGATCCCGCTGCCCGCGAAGGCGAAGTAGTCGACGGTCTCGTTGCCGTGGGCGGTTTCGCTGTCGAGGCTCTTGTCCTCCTCGACGCGCACGTTGAAGATCGTGCCGTCGAGGCCCGGGCCGCCCGCCCAGGCCGGGTCGCTGCCGCCGTAGGTCGAGAGGCCCGCCAGCACGCCGTCCGCCGCCAGCGACAAAGGCGCCGCGGTGACGGAGCCCTGCACGCCTGAAAGGCGCCCTGCCTCCCACGAGAAGCCTCCGAATTGGCCCGTGCCCGCCTCGATCGCGACCCAGCCGATCGTCTCTGCGTTGTGCACGCCGTCGGTTGAGGCCTCCTCCTCCTGCATCGCCACCTCGAAGCCGTCCACGGTCGAGCCCTGCTGCCGCGTGGTGACGAAGGAGGGGCCGTTGGTGCCCTGCACCTGGCTCAGCACAACCGGCGCCGCGTCGAAGTCGGCGGCGAAGCTGACCTGCTCGAACCCGTCCGCCGTGAGATTGGCGGTGTTCAGCGTGCCGGCCTCTATCACCGTGCCGTCGGGCAGGACCCAAGTGCCCGCCTCGACCACCATGTAATGCACCCGCTCGCCCACAGGATGCAGGCCGTCGAGGTAGTCGGGCTCCTGCACGCGCAGGGTCACGCTGTTGCCCGTGACCTGAGTGATGCGTGCGTTGACCTCTTGCAGGCCGTTGTCGGTCTCGACGTAGGCCAGCACCACCGGGTTGTCGTAGGTGCGGCCGAGGGTCAGGGTCGTCTGCTGGTGGGTGAGGGTCGCGCTGCCGGTTTCCAGGATCTCCTGACGCGGTGCGGCGGCCAGCGTCTGCGATCCGGAGAAGGCAAAGTAATCAACGGTTTCCGGGCCGTGCGCCGTCTCGCCGTCGGCGCTCTTGTCCTCCTCGACCCGGACGTTGAAGGTGGTGCCGTTCAGACCGGTGCCGCCGGCCCAGGCCGGGTCGCTGCCGCCGTAGCTCGACAGCCCCGCGACCACACCGCCCGCCGCGAACGAGAGCTGTGCCGCGGTGTTCGAGGCCTGCACGTTGGAGACCTGTCCCGCCTCCCAGGCGAACCCCGCGACGGATCCGCTGCCGCCCTCGATGGCGATCCAGCCGATCTTCTCGGCGTTGTGCACGCCGTCTGTGGCGGCCTCCTCCTCCTGCATGCTCACGCCGAAGCCCTCGGCGCTCGTGCCGTTCTGCCGGGTGGTGACAAAGGCCGGGCCGTTGGTGGTCTGGACCTGGGAGATGACCACCGGCGCGCTGTCGAACTCGCTGTCGAAGGCGACCTGGTCGAAGCCAGCCTCCGCGAGGGTGCCGGAGGTCAGGGTCCCGGCCTCGATGAGCGTGCCGTCGGGCAGGATCCAGCTTCCGGCTTCGACCACCATGTAATGCACCGTTTCGCCCGTGGGATGTATCCCGTCGAGGTAATCGGGCTCCTGCACGAACATCCGCAGCGTGTTGCCGGAGACCTGCTGGATGCGCGCGTTGACCTCATGCGCGCCGGTGTCGGAGGCGACGAAGGCGATCACCACCGGGTCGATGTAGGTGCGCTGGAGGGTCAGGGTGGTCTTCTGGTGGGTCAGAACGACCGTCCCGGTCTCGCCGAAGGCGCCGCTTGCAAGCGTGCTGACGTTCACGATGCCGTCTGCGAATTCCAGCCTCTCGACCCGTTGCAGCACATCGCGACCTTCGTCGCCGTCGTCGGGGTTCAGGTCCTCGACGAACACGGTCCCGTCACGCGTCACCGACACCGCGAAATCCCCCCGCGCCCCGGCATAGACCGCTGTATCCGTGGCCGCGCCGCCATCTATCGTGTCGTCGCCGAGCCCGCCGATCAGGCGGTCCTCACCGCCCCGGCCGTCGATCTCGTCGTTGTCGGCGCCGCCGTCGATCGTGTCCGAACCGGACTCCGAGCCCCTCAGGGTGTCGTTGCCTGCGTCACCGCTCAGATTGTCGCTGATGCTGGACACCAGCTCGAAGTCGCTGTCGATCACGTCATCGCCGTCGCCGCCGCTGATCGTCTGTGAATTGAAGCCAGCCAGGATGGTATCGTTGCCGCCACGGCCTTCGATTGAGACGTCTCCGGCGTACATCAGGAAATCGTCGCCCTGGTCGGTGCCGATGTAGTGTTCTACCCTGATCATTTCGGTGGATTGGGCCGGGTCGTCGAGGGACGACACGTTCGTGTCGAGGCTGAAACCGGGCCGGTTGACCTTCATGCCGGTGCCGGTGACGCCGCTCATGTCGAGCGTGTCGTTGCCGGGGCCGCCGTTGACGATGTCGCCGACGCCGTCACCGATGGGAAGGCCGTCGAGCAGGATGAAGAGATCGTCGTCGTCTCCGCCCGAATAGGACCCGCCGCCGCCGAGCTCGATCGTGTCGTCGCCGCCCAGGGCGTCGACCGTGTCCTCGCCGCCCTGGGTCCGGATGTTGTCGCCCAGAGCCGTCCCGGTCACGCTTTCGGCGTCGTCATCGCCAAAGATGGAGAAGCCGGTGCCGTCCGCGTCTGACATGGTCGAGATCGAGACGGCCGAGAGATCGAGCGCCGTGGTGTCCTCCATGTAGATATGGAGGTCGAGGCCGACGAGATCGCTACCGATCTTGAGGACCTCGACCGTGTTGATCGTGCTGATCTGCGCTGCCGTCATTGAAATGCGGGTCGGCGCGCCGGGATACCCGAAGTTCTGATCGACGGTTATGACTTCGAAGCCGACCACGGTGTCATCGCGCAGGTTGAAGCTGCTGTAGGGAAGATTACCGTCGAAGAACAACGTGTCAGAGTCCGGACCGCCATCGAAGCTCTGCCCCGACTGGCCGTCGCCATATATGAAACTGATGGTGTCGTTCCCGGACCCGCCGAGAAGGGTGTCGCGTCCCGGGCCATTCGTCAGGTGATCGTTGCCGCCGAGTGCGCTGACGAACATATCGCCGGAATCGCCGAAAAACACGTCGCCGGAACCGGTCAGGATGAAGCGTTCGATGCTTGTGAAATTGTCCAGATCCCCGAGGGAATGTTGGCTCTCGCCGGAGTTGGCATCCACGATCACAGAGCCGGACAGCGCGGAGTAGTCGAGCGTATCGGTGTCGGCACCGCCATCGATCATGTCGGAGCCCGTCCCGCCGATGATCAGGTCGTCACCGGCGCCGCCGGCCACGCTGTCGTCGTCGTCGCCGCCGTCCAGTGTGTCTGCGCCTTCTCCGCCGGTCAGGGTGTCGTCGCCGCTTCCCCCGACGAGGTGATCCTTCTGGTCTATGCCGAGATCCGTGCCGACCAGCGTGTCGCTGCCGCCGGTGCCGGCCTGGAAGCCTATGCCCTCGTAGACGGAAAAGCGGGCCTCGTGGTACGTCAGTCCGATGTCGCTCAGCGCGGCCACGACCGTCCGCGCGCCGTCGGTGGTGATGGCGACCGACGGGCCAAGCTCGCTGCCGGTGCCGTCGAAGCCGCGGGTGGTATCGGCGGTCCCGTCGGCCGCATACATCTTGACGGTGACGTTCTGGGTGGTGAAACCGTCAAAGGCGAGGACGAAGCGTCCGTCGTCACTGACGTCGATATCGGTGTTCGGCAGCGGCAGTTGTGTCGACGTGACGAAGACCTGGCTTGCGTCCACGGCGGTCCCGTTCGATTCGAAGCGCCGATAGAAGACCTGACCTCCGGTCGCGCCGTCGGTGGAGCCGAAGGCCACGTAGATCCGCCCGTCCGCGTCCACGGCGACGGCAGAGTTGCCCTCCGACCGGTTCGTGACGGTGTTCACGGTCGTGTTGCCGAGAAGCGTCCCGCTGAAATCGTACCGGTAGAGCGAGACATCGTTGGGCGACCCGGTGTTGTCCACCTCTTCCTGAGTCAGGGTCACCGCGAAGGCAAAGCTGCCGTCGCCCGTGTCCTTGCTGGCGAGCGCGGCGATGTCCGGGTCAGACTGGTCGGACGCAGCCGTGGAGACGTACTGCGACGCAGCCTTTGCCGTGTCGTCGGCATTGAACAGGCGCAGGCGGACATCCTTGTCGGTGCTGGAGAACGCGTTCTGATACACGACCGCGTAATCGCCGTTGTCGAATACCGCGATCTTGCCGTTCGACTGGTCCTTGTTGGCCACCGTCGCCGCGTCGCTTTCCACCTGGATCGCGGATCCGATGCGGGTGCCGGTGGTTGTGACCCGCTGGACGAAGACGTTCTCGATACCGCTCGTCACCGAGCTGTAGACGACAAGGACCGTTCCGTCGGGGGCATAGGCGATGTCGGTGACCGTTTCGGCATCCGCGCTGTCGGCGACCGTATGAGCCACCCCCTTGGGCGTACCGTCGGCGTTGTATTCCCTGAACACGACGTCGGAATCCGACGCGGAATAAATGTAGGACCACGCCACGACGAAATCGCCATTGTCGTTCACGGCGACGACCTGGGAGACATCGTCTCCGATCCGGTTGACTGTATCGAAGGTGGTTCCGGCCTCGAGCATGGTCTGGAAATCGATCGGGGCCGGGGGGGTGGTGTACGCCATGCTGAAATGAACCTTCCGGTGGAGGGTGCGGGTAAATGCTCAAGTTGCCCGGTCGCGGGAAACAGGCGGAATTCAAGGCTGTTCTGAAATGCCTCGGCAGGGGCGAGGCGGGATTTTTTCTTGTGAAAAGGTTATCAGCTTTATTGTGAATGCGTTAATTAATGTTTCGTTTTCATATCGGGGCATTATGTCGTCCCGCTGCCGCGGAAGACGTTCCTTGCGGCGCTGCCCGGCGGCACGTCGACCTGCGTGGCGGAGGCGTGGATTCGCGGGGTGGCGGTCTGCACCACGTGGAAACCGGGTGGGGCGGAGCGGGTGAACCGCTCCGCCCCGTGGCGTTCAGGCCGTCGGGGCGGCGGCCTTCCGGCCGGATGCGGGCATGTCTGCGGGCTGCGTCCAGCCGTCCATCCGGTAGGCGCTGTCCCAGAACCGCCATTCGTGCCAGCACGCCCGTTCGAAAGCCTCCGACATGCGCGCCCGCGCCGGGGCGTCCGCCTCTGCGCCCAGCCGGTCGGTCAGGGCCATCATTCGCGCGACGCTTTCGTCGAAGGCTTCGCCCGAATAGGTGTCGATCCACGCCGCATAGGGATTGTCCGGCGCGCTGCGGGTCGCGATGTCGCGGCCCACGTCGCGGTAGATCCAGAAGCAGGGCAGGAGGGCGGCCACCGCCTCCGCAAAGGGGCCGAGGGCCGCGGTTCTCAGCAGGAAGGACACGTAGTGATCGCAGGCGGCAGAGGGGGCCATCCGGGCCAGCATCGCCTCCGACACGCCGAAACGGTCCATGTAATGCGTGTGGAGTTCGCGCTCCACCGCGATGGCACCGGCGGCGGACCCGGCAAGCTGCGCGACGGCGGCGGAGTCGGGCGCCTTGGCGGCGGCAAGCGACAGCGCCCGGGCGAACCCTTCGAGGTAGAGCGCGTCCTGCACGATGTAGCCCTGGAAGACATCCCGGCGCAGGTGTCCGGTCGCCATTTCCGTGTTGAAGGGCATGTCGTGGATCTGCTGCCGGAGCGAGAGGGTCTGTGCGGCAAGGTCGTCTGTGAAGGTCATTTCAGGGTATCCATCTGGTAGAAGTGATTGACCGGCCCGTGGCCGGAGCCGACGCGCAGCCTGTCCGCCGCAGCGATGGCCGCGCCGATGTAGCGCTTGGCCCGGTCCACCGCCCGGTCGAGCGGCAGGCCCGCGCCAAGCGCCGTGGCCAGCGCGGAGGCGTAGGTGCAGCCGGTGCCGTGGGTGTTGCGGGTCGGGCTGCGCGGGGCGTCGAACCAGGTCTCGCCCTCGCGCGTGGCCAGCAGGTCCGGGCTGGTGTCGCCGGGCAGGTGGCCGCCCTTCAGCAGCACGGCGCGTGGTCCGAGGTCGAGGAGGGCGCGGGCGTGCGCGACCATCTCCGCGCGGGTCGTGGCCTCCGGCCAGTCGAGCAGGTCGGCGGCTTCCGGCAGGTTCGGGGTGATGACCGTGGCGCAGGGCAGCATGGCGCACAGCGCCTTCACCGCGGGTTCCTGCAGCAGCCGGTCGCCGCCCTTGGCGACCATCACCGGGTCCAGCACCACGGGGCAGTCGAGCCCGTCGATGCCCCGGGTCACCGTCTCGATGATGGCGGCGTCGCCGAGCATGCCGATCTTGACGGCGTGGATATGGATGTCCGCGCGGATGGCGGCGATCTGGTCGGCGATCAGCCCCGTGTCGCAGAGGCTGACGCCGGTGACGCCCCTTGTGTTCTGCACCGTCAGCGCGGTGATCGCGGTCATGGCATAGCCGCCCATGGCGGAGATCGCCTTGATGTCGGCCTGTATGCCCGCGCCGCCTGAAGGGTCGGAGCCCGCGATGGAGAGGATGTTGGGGATCATGTTGTCCTCCATGCGTCGCAAAGGGCACGGGCCACGGCGGTCATGTCGGCGGCCCGCGATATGGCGGAGACGACGGCCATGCCGTGCCCGCCCGCCGCCTTCAGCGCGGCGGCGTCTCGGGCGGTCAGGCCGCCGATGGCGATGCAGGGCAACGCGGTGCGCGCCGCGATGTCGGCGAAGCCGTCGATGCCGATGGGGGGGGCGTGATCGGGCTTCGACCCGGTGGCGTAGACCGGCCCGACGCCGAGGTAATCGACGCCCTCCGGAACGGCCGCCAGCTGGTCCGCGTGCTCGACCGAGAGGCCGAGGATCATGTCCGGCCCGATGCGCGCCCGGATGGCGGCGGGGTCGCCGTCGCCCTGACCGATATGCAGGCCGTGGGCGCCGGCGGCGATGGCGACCTCCACCCGGTCGTTGACGATCAGCCGGGCACCGAGGGGCACGAGCGCAGCCTTCAGCTCACGGGCGAGCGGCAGGAGATCGGCGTCAGACCGGGTCTTGTCGCGGAGCTGGATCCAGCCCGCGCCGCCCTGTGCCGCCGCGATTGCCTGCGCTGGAACCGGGGCAGGGGCCGTCGCGTCGGTGACGAAACAGAGCGGCGGTATCATGGCCGGATGATCCGCGCGCCGCGCGCCAGGTCCTGCCCGTCGAGCGTGTAGAGCGCGTCGAGGAAGGCCACCTGGAACGATCCCGGGCCTTTCGCCTTTTCGCCGGCCCTCTCTCCGGCAAGGCCGTAGTAGGCCAGCGCGGCGACCGTCGCCTCGAACGGGTCCTGACCGGCGATGAAGGCGCCGACGATGCCGGTCAGGGAACATCCCAGCGCGGTGATGCGCGGCATGAGCGGGTGGCCGTTCTCGACCTCGGCAAAGCGGGTGCCGTCGGTCACGAGGTCCGCAGCCCCGGTCACGGCCACCACGCCCCCGGTCCGGCGCGCGAGGCGGACGGCTGCGTCCGAGGCCTGCGAGACCGCGTCGCCCGCATCCACCCCCTTGCCGGAGGCGCCCTCACCGGCGAGGGCGATGATCTCGGAAGCGTTGCCGCGGATGACGGTGGGGTTCAGGGCGAGGAGCTTTGCGCCGACTTCCCGCCGGTAGGTGGTGGCGCCGACGGCGACGGGATCGAGCACCCAAGGTTTGCCGCGGTCGTTGGCGGCCTTGGCGGCGGTCTGCATGGAGGCTGTCCATGCGGGCGACAGTGTCCCGATGTTGACGGTCAGGGCGCTGGCGATGGCGGCGAATTCGGCCGCCTCCTCCTGTGCGTGCACCATGGCGGGCGACGCGCCGGCGGCGAGCATGACGTTCGCCATGACGTTCATCGCGACGAAGTTGGTGATGTTCTGCACCAGCGGTGCGGTGGCGCGCATGTGGTCGAGGTATGTGTCCGGTGTCTGCATCGTGTCCTCCTTTGCCGGACGGCATGGAAGACATCGGACGAAGGACGGGGCATAGCCCGGACGTTCCGCTGCGCCTCCCTCCGCCGGCATTATCCGGTTCAGGTTCGAAGGGTACGTCTCAGCCCGGTTTCCCGAGCGCCCCCGTCGCTAGTGCGGGGACACTTGCATCCGTCACGGTGCGCGTCAATCGCCCGGACCGGATTTTCTGCGGGTGGCAGGGGAAGGCGGCATCCGGGCGGGGCCGGAAAAACAGAACCGGGCGCAGCAGGGCTGCGCCCGGTCCGGGGATCAGCGTCGCGTCAGAGCGTACCGCGCGACATCTCGGCAGCGATGTGATCCGCCTGCCGGATCGCCAGCGCCACGATCGTCAGCGTCGGGTTCTCTGCCGCGCCGGTGGTGAACTGCGAGCCGTCCGAGATGAACAGGTTCGCGATGTCGTGGGTCTGACCGTGCTTGTTCACCACGCCGTCGCGCGGGTTCTCGGACATCCGGTTGGTGCCGAGGTTGTGCGTGGACGGGTAGGGCGGCGTCGGGAACACGCGGGTCGCGCCCACCGCCTCGTACATGGCGATGCCCTGCTTGTAGGCATGGGCGCGCATCGCCTTGTCGTTGGCGTGGTCGCTGAAGTGGACGTTGGCCACCGGCAGGCCGTGCTGGTCGGTGACGTCGTGGTTCAGCGTGACGCGGTTGGTCTCCTGCGGCATGTCCTCGCCGACGATCCACATCCCGGCCATGTTCTCGTAGCTGTCGAGGGCGGAGGTGAACTCCCGCCCCCAGGCGCCGGGGTCGAGGAAGGCGGCCATGAACGGAATGCCGAGCGACAGGGTTTCCAGCTCGTAGCCGCCGACGAAGCCGCGCGACGGATCGTGCCGCGCCTCGTCCTGCACGATGCCCGCCATGGTGGTGCCGCGCCACATGCGCACCGGCTTGTCGAAGGTCGCATAGACCGACCCGGTCATGTGGCGCATGTAGTTGCGCCCCACCTGGCCCGAGCTGTTGGCGAGGCCGTCCGGGAACATCGACGAGGCGGAGTTCAGCAGCAGGCGCGGGCTTTCGAAGGAGTTGCCCGCGACGCAGACGATCCGTGCCTTCTGCATCTGCAGGTTGCCGTCCGCGTCGAAGTACTCGACGCCCGTCACCTTGCCGCTGTCGTCGTGCAGGATGCGGGCCACATGGGCGCGCTCGCGCACTTCGAGGTTGCCTGTGTCCTCGCCTGCCGGGACCTCGGTGTAGGCGGTCGACCACTTGGCGCCCCACTTGCAGCCCTGGAAGCAGAAGCCGGTCTGCTGGCAGGGGATGCGGTCGCCGTCGTCGCGGGTCTGGATCGCCATGCGGCCGGTGTGGACCTCGGTGTAGCCAAGCGCCTTGGCGCCCGCCTCGAACACCTTGTAGTTGTTGTTGCCGGGCAGGCCGGGGCGGTTGCCCGTGCGGGTCACGCCCATCTTCTCCTCGGCCTTGTCGTACCACGGCGCCATTTCGGCGGCGTCGATCGGCCAGTCGAGCAGGTTGGCCCCCGTCACGTCGCCGTAGGTGGTCCTGGCCTTCCACTCGTGATCCTGGAACCGCAGCGAGGCGCCGGCCCAGTGGGTCGTCGTGCCGCCCACGGCCTTGACGATCCACGCGGGCAGGCCGCTGAAGTCCTTCGCCACGCGCCAGTCGCCGGACGTGGTGCGCGGATCGGTCCAGGCCAGTTGGCCGAAGCTCTCCCACTCGTCGTTGACATAGTCCTCGGGCAGGTAGCGCCCGCCCGCTTCCAGAGCGACGACGCTGATGCCCTTCTGGGCCAGTTCGTTGGCCAGCGTGCCGCCACCGGCCCCCGTGCCGATGATGACGACAACGCTGTCGTCGTTGAGATCAAAGGGTGCAGTCATGTTCATTCTCCTCCCGGAGCCGGCCTCTCGTCTCGCTTCTGCATCCGTCGAAGGGGCCCTGCGCATCTGGCACGGCGTTCGGCGGGAGAGGCGGGGCGGGAGGATGGCCGCCGATTACAACCAGTTGATGTCGTCGAAGCCGCGGTCGATGTAGCCACCCTGCGAGTAGCTCTCCCCCTCGTAGCCAAAGATCGGCCAGACCGATTTCTGGTTGTAGAGCCCGGTCACGAGCCCGCCCCGGACCTGCTGGAAGAACGCGCTCTCCTCCATGCCGCGCAGGATATCCACGCGGTCGCGTTCCCAGCCGGTGTCGATGTAGGACGCAAAGCCCTTGCCGCGGGCGGCCGCATCCAGCGCCGCGATGCCCGCAGTGATCGCCACCGCGGTTTCCGGCATGTCATAGCCCTTCACCGCCTCGACGTAGTTGGCGTCGGGGATGCGGTCGTGCGGGTAGATGTCGCGCGCCATCTGCACCAGCGTCGCGAAGACCTGGGAGTCGAGATGCGTTGTCTCGTAGGCCCAGGCCGCGTCCGGCGCGGCGATGAAGCCCGCCCCCGCAACGAAGGCGGCACCGGCGGCGCTGGCGCGGGACAGCAACTGCCGGCGTGTGAGCCCCTTGGGGCTGCTGTTGGTGTTCATGTGGTCTCCTCCCTTGAAAAAATCTGGGTCAGTGCGTCACTTGAAGCGCCCCGAGCGTTCGAGCACTTCGATCTGGTAGCCGTCGGGATCGGCGACAAAGAAGAAGCGGCCGACCAGTTCACCGGCGGGCGCGAATTCGACAAGCTTGCGGGGGGCGAGGCCCTCGGCCTCGAAACGGGCATGTTCGGCATCGAGATCGTCGACCGACACGGCGAGGTGGCCGTAGCCGTCGCCGAGGTCGTAGGGCTCCGTCCGGCCCTTGTTGACGGTCAGTTCGACTTCGAAGCCGGTTTCGTCGTTGCTCAGGTAGACGAGCGTGAACTCCGGGAAATCCAGCCGGTCGGCGATTTCCAGCCCGAAGGCCTTGCGGTAGAACGTGACGGAGCGGTCCTCGTCGAGGACGCGGATCATGCTGTGGATGGCTTTGGCCAACGGGGCCTCCTGAATCGGTTCGAATTATTGACCAATTCAGGATGAAGGATATTCGGCGCGTGCGGGTAGTAGGGACGTACTACATGCACGTTTTGTGATCTGACTGCCTATTCGGCGGCCATCGGTGTGGTTCTGTCGTGGTGAGCGGTCTTGCCCGACTGGCCCACGAAGACAAGGCATGCAGTGCGCAGAAGCGACGTGAAATTGACGGGTTCGCCCCGGGTTTCAAGCACTTCCGAGTGCAGACGCGAGACGAAGGCCGGTGTCGACATGTCGTCGGCCTCGGCGATCTGGTCGAGAATGTCCCAGAAGGCATTTTCAAGCCGGATGCTGGTGCTTTGCCCGTTCAGCCGCAAACGCCGCGTCGTCGAGGTGTATCGCGCAGGATCCTGGCCGGCAAAAACTTGGCACATCGTGCTCTCCTTTCATCGGTGTCCGACAGGATAGAGAAGGAGGCCCGCGACCGTCCATAATGAAAAAGTATCGGAGAGGTATGATCGGTGTCATCGGGTGTCTGCGGATCGGGGCCGTTTGGCCCCGGGGGGACAGAGGACCGCTTGTCACCCGTTGGCCCCGAAAGCCGGAGTTGCGGGCAGCGATACCGGAAATGCGGAGCCATTTGATCTGGATCGTGTGACGGTTCGGCCGGCCCGCTATGATTGCTGCAGTTGCACATCGGTTCAGGGGGCTCTTCTTCGCATGGCGGAACATCCGGATCACGGTCGCATCCTCGCCATCCGCGGGGCGCTTCTGGACATCGTCTTCCGGGCGGAGGACCTGCCGGCGATCCATGACGCGGTCGAGGTAGACGGCACGGAGGGCGAGGCCTTTGTCGCCGAGGTGCAGTCGCATCTGGATGCCACGACCGTGCGCGCCATCGCGCTGAAGCCCACCAACGGGCTGCGGCGCGGCATGGCTGTGCGGCGCACCGGCGGTCCGGTCCGGGTGCCGGTGGGTGAGGCCGTGCTCGGTCGGCTGCTGGATGTCACCGGGGTGGCGCGGGACCGGGGCGCGCCGCTGCCAGAGGACACGCCCCGGCGGCCGATCCACAACGCGCCGCCGCCGCTGTCGGAGCAGGCGGGCCGTCACGATGTGTTCCGTACCGGGATCAAGGTGGTGGACCTGCTGGCCCCGCTGTCGCGCGGCGGCAAGGAGGCGATGTTCGGCGGTGCCGGTGTCGGCAAGACGGTCCTAGTCATGGAGCTGATCCAGGCCATGGTCGCGCATTACGAGGGGATCTCGGTATTCTGCGGCGTGGGCGAGCGGTCGCGCGAGGGGCACGAGATGCTGTCGGACATGACCCGTGCGGGCGTGCTGGGCCGGACGGTGCTGGTCTATGGCCAGATGAACGAACCGCCGGGCGCGCGCTGGCGGGTGCCGCTGGCCGCCATGGCCATTGCCGAGCACTTCCGGGACGACCGGCACCGCAACGTGCTTCTGTTGATGGACAACGTGTTCCGCTTTGTCCAGGCAGGGGCGGAGGTGTCGGGCGTGCTGGGCCGCATGTCCAGCCGCGTCGGCTACCAGCCCACTCTGGCGACCGAGGTGGCCGAGTTGCAGGAGCGGATCGCGGCACGCGGGTCGGCGTCGGTCACGGCCATCCAGGCGGTCTACGTGCCGGCCGACGACTTCACCGATCCGGCCGTCACCACCATCGCGTCGCATGTGGACAGCACGGTGGTGCTGAGCCGGGCGATGGCGGCGGAGGGCATGTACCCGGCGGTCGATCCCATCGCGTCGACCTCTGTCCTGCTCGACCCGCTGGTGCTGGGCGAAGACCATGTCGCCACGGCCAACCGGGTCCGCCGCACCATCGAGCACTACAGGGAACTGCAAGACGTGATCTCCCTGCTCGGGGTCGAGGAACTGGGGCGGGAGGATCGCGATGCGGTGGCCCGGGCGCGGCGCCTGCAACGGTTCCTGACGCAGCCCTTCACGGTGACGGAGGCCTTCACCGGCATCGAGGGGCGGTCGGTCGACATCGGCGACACCGTCGCCGGGTGCAACGCGATCCTCGCCGGT
The DNA here is from genome assembly GCF_002814095.1 of Sagittula sp. P11. Classification (NCBI taxonomy): domain Bacteria; kingdom Pseudomonadati; phylum Pseudomonadota; class Alphaproteobacteria; order Rhodobacterales; family Roseobacteraceae; genus Sagittula; species Sagittula sp. P11. The sequence goes on along the minus strand of NZ_CP021913.1, from coordinate 587,414 downwards.
GAGGCGGACGACTGGGACGAAGGGTCGCTCTACATGGTGGGCACCTTCGAGGAGGCCCGCGCCAAGGAGGAGGCCGGGCGCGGGGCACGGGCGGTGGCATGAGGGGGGCGCTGCACCTGACGATCACCACGCCGATGGCGGTGCTGGTCGATGCGGCGGACGTGCGGTCCGTCCGGGCGGAGGACGAGAGCGGCCATTTCGGCATCCTGCCCGGGCATTCGGACTACCTGACCGCCTTGCCGGCCTCCGTCGTGCGCTGGCGCGACGGGGCGGGGCGGAGGGGCTACTGCGCGCTGCGCGCCGGGGTGTTGACGGTGACCGGCGGTGCGGACGTGGCGATCGCCTGCCGCGAGGGGGTTCTGGGCGACGACCTCGACGACCTGATTGCCCGGGTGGCGCGGCTGCGCCACGAGGAACAGGATGCAGGGCGCGGCGCGCGCGTCGAACAGACCCGGCTGCATTCGCGCGCCGTGCGGCAGATCATGCGCTACCTGCGGCCCGACCGGCCCGGCGCCTTCGACCATCCGCCCCAGGTTGGCCCCGATGACGGAGGGCGTGCCGATGGCGCCTGACCCCTCCATCCCCGACCGCACGGCAGAGGCCGCCCGCCGGTCCGCGGACCGCGAGAAGCTGGCCCGGGACGTGCCGGAACCGTCCTTCGGCAGGCGCATGGGCCAGATCGGCATCCTCGGATGGGCCATCCTCATGCCGATCCTGCTGGGCATCCTGCTGGGCCGGGCGGCGGACCGGCATTTCGAGACCGGCATCTTCTTCACCGCCCCCGCGATCCTGATCGGTGCCGCGATAGGGTTCTATTCCGCCTGGACATGGATGCATCACCAATGACCGACCTCTTCGCCGCCAACCCCGTGCCCGTCGCCATCACAGCCTTCCTGACGGGACTGGTGCTTGGCCTGATCCATTTCGCGACGCTGCGCCGGGTCACGGAGTTGTACCTCTCGGCGGACAACGCGCTGCGGGCGCTGGCGCTGCAACTCGTGCGGCTCGCGGTGCTGGCGGGCGGGCTCGTGGCGCTTGCGCTGGCGGGGGCGCTGCCGCTTCTGGCGGGCAGTCTCGGGCTTTTTGCGGGGCGCACCATCGTTCTGCGCCGCACAAGGGGGGCGCCGTGATGGAGAACCCGCTCGACCTCGACATCCTGTTCCACCTGGGACCCGTGGGCATCAGCGCCCCGGTGGTGGTGACATGGGGCATCATGGTGGCGCTTGGCCTCTTTGCCTTCCTCGCCACCCGCAAGCTCCGTTTGCGTCCCGACCGGACGCAGACTGTGCTGGAGCTGTTCGTGGGCGTCGTGGACGATCAGGTCGGCGACACGATGCGCCGCGACCCGGCGCCGTTCCGCGCGCTGATCGGGACGCTCTTCCTGTTCGTGCTGACCGCCAACTGGTCCGCGCTGATCCCGGAGGTGGAGCCGCCGACCGCGCATCTCGAAACGGACGCGGCGCTGGCGGTCGTGGTGCTGATCGCGACGGTGGTGTCCGGCATCCGCGGGCGCGGCGTGAAGGGCTATCTCGCCACCTTCGCGGAACCGTCCTGGGTGATGATCCCGCTGAACATCGTCGAGCAGATCACGCGCACCTTCTCGCTTGTCGTCCGGCTGTTCGGCAACGTGATGAGCGGCGTCTTCGTGGTCGGCATCGTGCTGTCGCTGGCCGGGCTGATCGTGCCGATCCCGCTCATGGCGCTCGACCTGCTGACCGGGGCCGTGCAGGCCTACATCTTCGCGGTTCTCGCAACCGTCTTCATCGGGGCCGCGGTCGGTGAGGACCGCCCCGAACCCCGCCTCAACCCGAAGGACATTCCGCAATGACAGGCAATCTCGTCGAAATCGTCTCGATCCTCGCGGCGGCGCTCGCCGTGAGTTTCGGCGCCATCGGTCCGGCGCTGGCCGAGGGGCGCGCCGTCGCCGCCGCCATGGACGCCATCGCCCGCCAGCCCGAAGCGGCAGGCACGCTGAGCCGGACGCTCTTTGTCGGTCTGGCGATGATCGAGACGATGGCGATCTACACGCTGGTCGTCGCGCTGCTTCTGCTCTTTGCCAACCCCTTCGTCTGATCGGACAGCACCTTGGATTTCGACTGGTGGACCTTCGGCCTGCAGACGGTGAACGCGCTCGTCCTGGTCTGGCTTCTGGCGCGCTTCCTGTTCCGCCCGGTCAGCCGGATCATCGCCGAGCGGCAGGCGGCGGCGCATGCCGTGCTGGACGAGGCCGAGGCAGCGCGCGCGGCGGCAGAAACGGCGCTGGCGGAGGCAGAGGCCCACAAGGACGCGGTTGCACGGGATCGCTCGGATCTGATCGCCGCGGCGGAGGCGGAGGCCGGGACCCGCAAGCGGCAGATGCTGGACGATGCCAGGGCGGAGGCCGAGAGGATGCAGACCGAGGCGCGCGCCGACCTCGCCCGGCTGCACAAGGCGGAGGCGCACCGCTGGCGGGCGGAGGCGGCGGCACTGGCGGTGGACATGACGGAACGGCTGCTTGATCGCTTGCCTGATGACGCGCGGGCGGCGGCTTTCGCCGACGGTCTGGCCGAGGCGGTGGGGACGCTGCCCGACGCGGCGCAGGCGCGGATCGGGACGGACGGTCCGGTGGTGCTGCGCGCGGCGCGCGACCTTGCAGCGGGGGAGCAGGCGGAGGTGGCGGCGCGCCTGGCGGCGGTGCTGGGCCACCCTGTGAACGTGCGGGTGGAGACGGACGAGAGCCTGATCGCCGGGCTGGAGTTGCACACGCCGCACGCCGTTGTCCGCAATACGCTCCGCGCCGATCTGGACGGGATGGCGGAGAGGATCGCAGCCGATGACCACGCCTGACGCCCCGTCCGACTGGCTGGCCCGCAGCCGTGCCGCCCTTGATCGCGCGCGCCTTGCGCCGGAGGCGCTGGCGGTCGGGCGGGTCGAGCGGATCGCCGACGGTATCGCGCAGGTGTCGGGCCTGCCGGACGCGGCGATGGGGGCGCTCCTGCGGTTCGAGGGCGGCGAGCTGGGCTTTGCCCACAGCCTCGGGCCGGAGGAGATCGACGTGGTGATCTGCGACGACGGCAGCCGCATCGGGGCAGGGCAGCGGGTGGCGGACACCGGCGGCGTGCTCGAGGTGCCGGTGGGCGATGCGCTTCTGGGGCGGGTGGTGGATCCGCTGGGCCGTCCGCTCGACGGTGGCGACGATCCGGAGACGGAGATGCGGCTGCCGGTGGAACGGCCCGCCCCCGCCATCATCGACCGCGCGGAGGTGACGGAACCGCTGGAGACGGGCGTGCTCGTGGTGGACAGCCTCTTCTCTCTGGGGCGCGGCCAGCGGGAGCTGATCGTCGGCGACCGCGCCACCGGCAAGACGTCCCTCGCCGTGGATGCGATCGTCAACCAGAAGGACAGCGACGTGATCTGCGTCTATGTCGCCGTGGGCCAGCCGGCCGCCGCGGTCCAGCGGGTGATCGAGGCGGTGCGCAGCCACGGCGCGCCGGAGCGCTGCATTTTCGTCGTCGGCGGCGCTTCTGCCAGCCCGGGCCTGCAGTGGATCGCGCCCTTCGCGGGCATGACCATGGCTGAGCATTTCCGCGACGCGGGCCGGCATGCGCTGATCGTGATCGACGACCTGACGCGCCATGCGGCGACCCACCGCGAACTTGCGCTCCTCACCCATGAGCCGCCGGGGCGGGAGGCCTATCCGGGCGACATCTTCTACCTGCACGCGCGGCTCCTTGAGCGGGCGGCGAAGCTGGCGCCGGAACGGGGGGGCGGGTCCCTCACCGCGCTGCCGATTGCCGAGACCGACGCGGGCAGCCTGTCGGCCTATATCCCGACCAACCTGATCTCGATCACCGACGGGCAGATCGTGCTCGACACCGCGCTGTTCGCGGCGAACCACCGGCCCGCGGTGGACGTGGGGCTGTCGGTGAGCCGGGTCGGCGGCAAGGCGCAATGGCCCGCCCTTCGGCAGGTTTCGGGCCGGGTGCGGCTGGACTACGCGCAGTTCCAGGAGCTGGAGATGTTCAGCCGTTTCGGCGGTGTAACCAACGACCGGGTGCGGCAGCAACTGGATCGCGGGCGGCGCATCCGGTCGCTGCTGACCCAGCCGAAGTTCGCGGGCCTCGGGATGGCGGTGCAGGTGGCGCTTCTTGCGGCCCACGCCGATGGCGCGCTGGACGGGATGGCGCCCGAGCGCATGGCCACGCTCCGGGCGCGTCTGCCGGGGTGGTTGCGCAGCCATGCAGCCAGCGCGATGGACAACCTGCGCGACACCCGGCAGCTGGACGCGCAGACACGCGCCGTCCTGTCTGAGGCGGTGGCCGCACTGGTCCGCGACATGGACGGGAAGGCGGGCGCGTCATGACCGGGCGCCTCGCCGAACTGGAGGGCCGCATCGGTTCGGTCGAAAAACTGGGGACCGTCGTCGGTGCGATGCGCGGGATCGCCACCGCCCGGGTGCAGGAGGCGCGGGACCATGCCGCCGCCATCCGCGCCTATGCCGGGACCATCGGCGAGGCAATTGCCGAGGCGCTGGCGATGTTCCCGGTGCCGGAGGCCGACACGGCTCCTACGCAGGACAAGCGCGGCGCCGTCATCCTCATCGCGGCAGAGCAGGGCTTTGTCGGGACCTACAACGAACAGGTCTTCGCAGCGGCGGACCCGCTGCTGTCGGGCGGCAACGATCTGCTTCTCGTGGGTCACAGGGGCGCGATCCTCGCGGCGGAGGCGCATCGGCACGTGCGCTGGAGCGGAGAGATGATCGTGCATCCGGCGCAGGCAGTGGCGCTGGTCACACGGATGACCGACGCGCTCTTTGCCATGCTGGCGGAGGCGTCCGTGGCACAGGTCCGGGTGGTCCACGCCGCCCCTGTCAGCGCCGGCGGTTTCGAGGTCGTGACGAAGCGGCTGGTGCCATTCGACTATGCGCGCTTTGCCCACGGCGGCAGATCCGGCGAGCCGCGGATCACGCTCCCGCCGGACAGGCTGCTGGCGTCCCTGACCGAGGAGTACATCGTCGCCGAACTCATCGAGGCGGTCGTGCTTGCCTTTGCCGCCGAGAACATCGCCCGGATGCGTGCGATGGTGGCCGCACACGAGAACGTGGCCGACAAGCTGGACAGTCTGGTCGCCACATCACGGAGGCTGCGGCAGGACGAGATCACGGAGGAGATCGCCGAACTGGCCGCCGGCCGGGCGAGGACGTGACCGGGCGCCTGTCTGCTGCGCATCTTGCGGCGAGACAAGGTCGGTCCTGCCAGGGCCGATCAATGAGGCTGTGTGGCCCTCAGCCGGTGCCGCGCCCTCGAAGCCCTTCTGAAATCCTTGCCGCAACAGCCAGCAGTCTTCGGTCCTCTCCCGGCAGCCCATCGAGTTCGAACCCCACCGGAACGCCGTGAACCTTGCGTGACATCGGCATCGTCACCCCGGGTGCGCCGAAGAATGTCGCCGGTTCGGTGTTCCGCAAGGTCTTCCAGACGGAGACCTGCTGACCATCGATGATGACGTTCCTCTCCTCACCCAGAGGCGTCGCTGCAATCGGTGTCGTGGGAAAGACGATGGCGTCCAGTCCGTTGTGCCTGAGGTGTTCGACGTACCTTTTCCGGTATTCGGGAAGCGCGACGGAGATCACGTGCCGGTATCTTTCGCCCAGGTCCTCGTCATCGGCGCCTAGCATCGCCTCTTCGAACTCCTCCCGCACGTATGAGCCTGCAACGCCGGAGATCAATGAACGGAAGTCGACAGGCGCGCCCGACGCCTTCAGGTAGGCCTCCAGCGCTCTCGGCAGCTCCCACGCGCGGATCGGACCGGCCATTTCCTTCAGCCAATGCGGGACGTCGGGCATCGCCGCATCGACGATCTCGACACCGCAGGAAACCAGCCGTGCAAGGGTTTCTTCGAATGCTGCCGCGACACCGCTTTCCAGATCGGACAGGAAATAGCCACCGGGCAGGCCAAGCCTGACGCCCTTAAGCGGGATGTCGGGAACGTCCTTTTCATCGGCCAGGACGGCATCCAGCAGCAACAGATCTTCGGCCGAGCGGGCAAACAGGCCGGGAACGTCGCGCGTCGGAAACACCGGCATGACCCCGTCGCTGCCGTAACGGCCGGTTGAGGGCCGAAAGCCGAACACGCCGCAGAACGACGCCGGAATGCGGACCGAACCTGCCGTGTCCGTACCTACGGAGGCCGGGACGATTCCTGCCGCCACGGCCACAGCCGATCCGCTGCTGCTTCCCCCGGCAGAGCGGGTCCGGTCGTGCGGGTTCAGGGCCGGGCCGGTGTGGTCGTTGTTGCCCGTGATGCCGAACGCCAGTTCGTACATGTTGGTCTTGCCGAAGACGATGGCGCCGGCCGATTGCAGGGATTGCACCACGGATGCGGTGCGGCCGACGACATGGTCCTTCAGGGCCGGTGTCGCCGCGGTCGTGGCCATCCCGGCGATGTCGATGCAGTCCTTTATGGCCACGGGCATGCCATGCAAGGCGCCCAAGTCACCGCCGGCCCGTTGACGCCTGTCCGCTTCACGCGCGGCGCGGCGAACCTCCTCCGCATCGAACCGGGTGAAGGCATTGAGGTCGGCGTGTTCCTCGGCGTGCAGGATCAGCGTCTCTACAAACTCGCGGCAGGACATCCGTGCGGAACGGATCATCTCCGCGGCTGCGACAAGCGATATCTGTGTCAGGTCCATGAGCTTCCGGCCCCACGTGCAACGACAGTCTATCACGCCTGGCTGGCTGTGTCGGCGGTCCGAGATGGCGGCGATCCGCGGGACCGGGGCGCATCTGCGACCTGCCGGGGTCCCGTTCAGGCGACCGGACGGAACAGGGTCACGACCTCTCGTCGTCGGACCCGCGCCGGAGTTCCAGATCCCTGTAGTTGTTGGGGTCGAATTCGTCGGGGTCGAAGGCTTCTTCGTCCTCGGGTATGCCGGTGATGTGGGTGGTGCCTGTCTCTTCGTTGTAGACAAGCCCGTAGTTGGCCCGGCCATCGGACTTGAAGCGCATGTATTCGTGAACCCCCGCGTAGATGAAGGCGAGGGCGAACGGCAACACGATGATTATGGCGATCACTTGAGCTTCGATGGCGCGCTCCTTTGCGGTCTGTTCGGAGCAGGCGGACATGACCGGCGTATGGGGCGTCTCCCGGGGCCTGACCGGCTCTGCTTCTGGCTCGACGTGCACAACAGGTGGCTCAAACCGGAGAATTGTCAATCTCGACAGAGGCGCGAGGCCCGGTACGTGCTACGGGCCTTTTGCTTTCCTCGGTACATCGAACGGTGGCAAAATGGACGGGCGGGGCGGGGCTGGCGTCCCGCCGCACCCCGGCAGAGCCGCCCGGAAAGGTCACTCCGAGGTCGCGGGTCCCGTGCCGGTGAAGTGGCTGTTGCGGGTGGTCTCGGCCCGCGTCCGGTCACGGTCGGCTGCCCCCTCGCAGATCGGTCCGTAGTCGCCCGGTTCGCGGTGCAGGGTGAAGTTGAACACGTTTTCCCGCAGCTCGCGGCAGCGGTCGAGGTCGATCTCCGCCACCGCCACCTCGTCGCCCCGGCCTTGGGTGCGGGCGATGATCTCTCCGGTCGGCGCGATGATGCAGGAGCCGCCGATCAGCTCGCAGCCTTCCTCCAGCCCGGCCTTGGCGGTGCCGATCACCCACGCGCCGTTGGCATAGGCGCCGTGCTGCATCGACAGGTGGTTGTGGAAGTCCTGCAGATGGTCGTGTTCGGGCGCCTGCGGATAGTGCTGCGGCGTGTTGTAACCCAGCATGATGAGTTCCGCGCCGCGCAGGCCGAGCACTCGGAATGTCTCGGGCCAGCGGCGGTCGTTGCACAGGCACATGCCCATGGTGCCGCCCATCGCCTCGAACACCGGAAACCCGAGGTCGCCGTGTTCGAAGTACCGCTTTTCGAGGTGCTGGAAGGCGCGCCAGTCCTCGTAGTTGTAGTGGCCGGGCAGGTGAACCTTGCGGTACTTGCCCGCGATCCGTCCATCGGGCGTCACGAAGATCGAGGTGTTGAAGCGGCGTTCCCTTTCGCCGTCGAACAGCAGTTCGGCAAAGCCCAGGTAGAACCCGATGCCCATCTCCATAGCGGCCTCGAACAGCGGCATGGTTTCGGGGCTGGGCATCTCCGTCTCGTAGAACCGGTCGAGCTCCGGCTCTTCCAGCAGCCAGCGCGGGAAGAAGGTGGTCAGCGCCAGTTCAGGGAACACCACAAGACGCGCGCCGCGGGCATGCGCCTCCCGCATCAGGGCGATCATGCGGGCGACGGCAGAGGCGCGCGGTTCGTCCCGGGCGATGGGGCCAAGCTGGGCGGTGGCGGCGACGATCTTGCGGCTCATGCGCGGGGTCCTTTCGTTTGACCCGCCCGGGCGAGGGCGACGTGGGCCAGAAGCCGCGCGCCGCGTGCCAGGTCCTCGGGCGCGGTGTATTCCTCGGTGTTGTGGCTGATGCCGTCGCGGGACGGGACGAAGATCATGGCAGAGGGGCAGACCGGCGCGAACATCTGCGCGTCATGTCCCGCGCCGGAGGGCATCCGGCGGTGGCTGTAGCCCAGTCGGTCGGCTTCGGCGGCGATGTCGTCCACCAGCGCCGGGTCGAAGGCGACGGGTTCGAAGCGGGCCAGCGCGCGGCGGGTCAGGGTGCAGCCCTCCTTGCGTGCCGCGGCCTCCGCGAAGGCGAAGAGCCGCGCCTCGGCCTTGGCCAGGCGGTTCTCGTCGGTGTTGCGCAGGTCGACGGTCAGCGTGGCGCGTTCGGGCACCACGTTGACGAGGTCCGGAGAGAACGACAGGCGGCCCACGGTGGCGAGCTGCGGGGGGGCGAAATCGGTGGCGATGGCGCGCGCCTCCATGGCGATGGCGGCGGCCACGTGGCCCGCATCCCGGCGCATGGGCATGGGGGTCGTGCCCGCGTGCGCCGAGCGGCCCTTTACGGTGAATTCGGTCCACGAGATGCCCTGCACACCCGTCACCACACCGATCTGCAGCCCTTCGGCTTCCAGCACCGGGCCCTGTTCGATGTGCAGTTCGAGGTAGGCCGCCGGGGACAGCGCGCCGACAGGGGCGTCGCCGCGGGCACCGATGGAGGTCAGTGCGTCGCCGACGGTCACATCGTCGATGCCGCGGCTGGCCAGCATCGCGTCGAGCGGCAGCGCCCCCGTCGCCACGCCGGAGCCCATCATGTCGGGGGCGAAGCGGGCGCCTTCCTCGTTGGTGAAGAAGGCGACGGCGAGCGGGTGATCGGTCTCGATGCCCGCCTCGATGGCGCTTTGGATCACTTCGAGCCCCGCCAGCACGCCGAGCGTGCCGTCATACAGCCCGCCGGTGGCGACGGTGTCGATGTGCGATCCCATGACCACGGGCGGCAGGTCGCGCAGGCCGGGACGGATGGCCCAGGTGTTGCCGATCACGTCGGTTGTCACCTCGAGCCCCAGGTCGCGGAACCATGCGGTGACCAATGCGCGACCGGCGGCGTCCTCGGGCGAGAGCGCGAGCCGCTTGCACCCTCCGCCGGGGAGGGCGCCGACCTGTCCGAGGTGTTCGATGCGCGCGAGGAGCCGGTCGAGGTCGATCATGCGGCGCCCCGGACGGCATCGGCGGGGCGGCCCACCAGTTCGGTGTATAGCGCCGGGTCGGTGTCGCCCTCCGTGCCGAAGACCAGCACGCGCGCGGTTTCGTCCAGCCCCAACGCCGTTCGGGCCGGGGCATGGGCGTCGGCGGCCATGAGCGCGGACAGCCCGGCGACCGCGCTTTCCCCTGCGACGATGGCCGGATCGCCCGGGTGCGGATCGGCGAGCCGGCGCATCAGGGCCACGGCATCCTCGTCGGCGACAGACACGGCAGCGAAGGCCAGCGGCTTCAGCACGTCCCACGCCAGAAGGGAGATCTCGCCGCAGGCCAGCCCGGCCATGAGCGTGTCGAGATCGCCGTGCACCGGGGTCGGTTCGCCGTGGCGCAGCGTTTCCAGCCAGCAGGCGGACTTCTCCGGGTCGGCGAGGATCACCTTGGGCGCCTGCGTGCCGTACCGCCGCCGGAGCTGCGCCGCGACCGCCGCCGCCACGCCGCCGACGCCGGTCTGGATGAAGACGTGTGTGGGCGGCCGGGGCAGCGCCTCGGCCGCCTCGGCTGCCATGAGTTCGTAGCCCTGCATCACGTCCTTGGGGATCTCGGTATAACCGGGGTAGGAGGTGTCGGAGACAACCGTCCAGCCCTCTTCGCGGGCGGTGCGGTCGGCTTCGCGCACGCTGTCGTCGTAGTTTCCGGCGCAGCGCCGGACCTCCGCCCCGTAGCCCTCGATGGCCTGCTTGCGCCCGTCCGAGACGGTGGCGTGGATGAAGATGACGCAGTGGCAGCCGAAGGTCTGCGCCCCCCATGCGACGGACCGGCCATGGTTGCCGTCGGTCGCGCAGCAGACGGTGATGCCGTTCACCACGTCGTCGTGCGCGCCGGCGAGGATCTCGGCTACCGTGGCTTCCACCCCCTTTTCCTCGGCGATGGTCCGCACCAGCAGTCGCAGCACGGCATAGGCCCCTCCGAGTGCCTTGAAACTGCCGAGGCCGAAGCGCGCGCTTTCGTCCTTGTAGTGGATCGCGGCGACACCGGCCTCGGCCGCCAGTCCCGGCAATGCGTGGAGCGGCGTCGGCGCATAACCGGGCCAGGCGGAAATCGTGGCCCGCGCCGTGTCGAAGGCCGCGTCGTTCAGCACCGCCTGCTGCGTGGCGCCATAGTCTGCCGCTGCGTCGAAATGCGGGTTCAGGATCAGTTCGGCAGAGGTCCCGAAAGGCGTGTCGTATTTCATGAAAGTCCTCGGTTCGCGCGCCCGGAGCGGCGGCGGATCGACTCTGCCAGCACCACGAGCGCGATGTTGCCCAGCACGATCAGCACGGCGAGGGCGTTGAGACTGGGGGAAAGGTTGAAGCGGAAGTCGGAGGCCACCAGCACCGACAGCGGTTGTTCCCGGCCGCCCAGGAAGGCGGTGAGCACGTATTCCGCCGAGGACAGCACGAAGGCGATCACCCAGGAGGCCATCAACCCGTTGCGCATCAACGGCAGGATCACGCGGCGAAAGCTCTCGAAACGGGAGGCGCCGAGGTCCTCGGCTGCCTCGACGAGGCGCAGGTCGATGCGGATCAGGACGGAGGCGATGATGATCGTGCAGAACGGCAGCACGATGACGGATTGTCCGGCGATCACCGTCCAGAGGCCGCGGTCGAGCCCGAGTTCCTTCAGCAGGATCAACTGGCTGACCGCGAGGATCAGCTTGGGCACGAGGAAGGGCAGGAGGAGCATGACCACCATCAGGCCGCGGAACCGCATCGGGTAGACCGTCAGCGCCAGTGCCGCGAGCGCCCCGAAGAGGGTGGCGAGGATGGCGACGGGGAAGGCGGTCTTCAGCGTCGTCAGGAAGCCTTGCCCCAGGCGCCCGTCGTGCAGGATGGCGTCGTACCACTCCATGGTGAAGCCGCGCAGCGGCAGGGCCATGATGTCCGACGCGTTGAGCGAGAACATCAGGATCACCGCGATGGGCAGGTACATGAATCCGAAGACCAGCAGGGTCCAGCTTTGGGCGGCGCGGGTCATGTGCGGCCCTCCACGAGGCTCGACCGGCGGATCGCAAGCGCCCCGGCGGCGAAGGCCATCATCAGGATCGCGAGCATGGTCCAGGCGATGGCCGACCCGAGCGGCCAGTCGAAGGCCGTGCCGAAGAGGTCGTTGATGGCGGAGATGATGGTGATGCCAGACGCGCCGCCCAGCAGTTGCGGCGTCAGGTAGTCGCCCGCCACCATGAGGAAGACCATCAGCCCGCCGGCGATCAGCCCGGGCAGGGTCAGCGGCAGCACCACGCGGCGGAACCTGTCCCGGGCCGGGGCGCCGAGGTCGGCGGCGGCTTCGAGCCAGGCGTCGTCCAGCGCCTCGAACGCCAGCCAGAGCCCGATGACCATGAAGGGCAGGTAGTTGTAGACGAGGGCGATATGGGTGGCGAGGGGACTGAACAGCAGGCTCTGCAGCGGTGTCTCGATGATGCCGAGCCACATCAGGCTGCGGTTGATGACGCCTTCGGCCCCCAGCAGCACGCGCCATGCGAAGATGCGGACAAGGTCCCCGGAGTAGAGCGGCACAAGGAGGAGCGTGAGCAGCGTCGACTTCGCCGCGCCCACCCGCTTGGCCAGGAACCACGCCACCGGGTAGGCGATCACGGCTGTGATGACGACCACAAGCGCGGCAGAGCCGAAGGCGCGGGCGATCAGGCTGCGATAGGTCGCGGACCCGGCGATCTTGGCGTAGTTGGCCAGGGTCGGTTCGCGCGAGATGGCGACGAAATCCACCTGGTAGAAGCTGTAGACGAAAAGGATCGCCAGCGGCGCGAGGCAGAGCGCCAGAAGGGCCGCCACCACGGGGCTCGCCAATATGGTGCCCAGCCGGGTCATGCGGCGATCCACGCGCGGGACGGATCGAAGGCCAGCGCCACGGTCGCGCCGGGATCGGGAGGGGTGCCCGCATGGGTCGCCTGCACGGTCAGGTTCCCCGCGCTGCACTCGATCAGCCAGTCCGCGCCGCGGAAGACGCAGTGGGTGACGGTCGCGGGGATGCCCTCGTCCGCCAGCCCCACCTGCTCGGGGCGCAGGCAGAGTACCGCGCCGCCCTTGGCCTCTGCCGCCGCCGGGCAGGTGAAGGTGCCAAGGGGGGTGTCCAGGGTGGCGGTCTCGCCCGTCCGGGCGCGGACCTCGCCGGGCACGCAGGTGGCGCCACCGATGAAATCGGCGACCCAGGCGGTGCGCGGACGGGCGTAGATGTCCTGCGGGCGGCCCTGTTGTTCGATGCGGCCATCGCGCATGACGACGATGCTGTCGGAGAGGGCGAAGGCCTCCTCCTGGTCGTGAGTCACATGCAGGAAGGTCATGCCGAGCCGCCTTTGCAGATCCTTCAGCTCGATCTGCATGTCCTTGCGCATGCGCCGGTCGAGCGCGGAGAGCGGCTCGTCCAGCAGCAGCAGGCGCGGCCGGTTGACGATGGCACGCGCCAGCGCCACGCGCTGCTGCTGCCCGCCGGAGAGTTGCGAGGGGCGGCGCTCGGCAAACCCCTCCATCTGCACGGTCTTCAGGACGTCATGGGCGCGGGTGGCGATCTCGGCCCGGGAATTGCCCGCATAGGCCAGACCGAAGCCCGCGTTCTCCAGCACCGTGAGATGCGGGAATAGCGCGTAGTTCTGGAAGACGGTGTTGATCGGGCGCTTTGCGGCCGGCACCTGGTCCAGCCGCTTGCCGTCAAGGCGCAGGGCGCCGGAGCTGACGTCCTCGAACCCGCCGATCATCCGCAGGATCGACGTCTTGCCGCAGCCGGAGGGTCCCAGAAGCGTCACGTAGCTGTTTTCGGCCAGGGTGAAATCCACCCCGGCCACGGCCGTCACGCGACCGTAGGTCTTTGTCAGCGCGGACGCTTCCAGGAGGGCCGGCATCAGCTTGCCTTGACCTCGTTCCAGAGCGCGACCCACTCGTTGTAGCGCGGCGGGTTCTTCTTCCAGACGAAGCTGTCCATCACCGACAGGTCGTCGACGAAGATCTTCGACTGCTCTTCCGGGCTCAGCATGTCGCGCGCGGCGCTGGTCGATTGCGCATAGGGGCCGCCCGTGGCCAGCATCTTGCCGTACTCGGGGCCGAGCAGGTAGTTCACCAGCGCGAAGGTGGCGTCCAGCCGCTCGCCCTCGACGCCCTTCGGCACGGCAATGGTGTCGCACCAGCCGATCACGCCGGCCTCGGGCTTTGCCATGCCCATGTCGATGCCCTGCGCGCGCAGGTCGTAGTAGGGCGGCACCCAGGAAAAGGCGCAGACCACTTCGCCGGTGGCAAACAGGTTGGTCAGGTCGCCGATGGAGTTCCAGTAGGTCCTGAGCTTGGACTTCTGGATCATCAGCACGCGCTTGATCTCGGCCAGCTGGGTGTCGTCCATGTCGAACATCTCGGACTCCGGGATTCCGAGGTACATGGCCGCGATCATGATGCCTTCGAGCGCGTAGTCCCGCATGGCGAGCTTGCCGTCGTACTTGTCGCCTTCGAAGAACACCGACCAGTCGGGTTCCTCGTCCATCAGGTCGGCGCGGTAGACGATGGGGTTGATGCCCCAATAGAACGGGATGCCGTAGGTCTCGCCATCGACCTTGCCCAGCGGGGTCTGCTTGAACGTGTCGTAAAGCAGGGCGGCGTTCGGCACTTTCTCGAAGTCGATCGGCTGAAGCAGGTCGGAGGCGGTGTAGAACTCCACCTTGTCGAGCCCGGGCGTGATGAGGTCGACCGACGAGGCGCCGCCGGCGCGCAGTTTGGCGAACTGTTCGTCGTCGGTGCCGATGAAGGTCTTGGTGAGCGTCACGTCATGGGCGGACAGGAAGGGCGCGAGGTACTCGTCCTTGGCCAGGTTCTCCCATGTCATCCAGAGGATGTCGGTGGCGGCAAAGGCTCGCGTGGCGGGGGCCAGGGCGCCAAGCGCGGTGCCGGCCAGTGCGGATTGAAGGAGGGTTCGGCGGTGCATGGTCTTCCTCTCTGTTGGATCTGTCGGGCGGGTCTTTGTCATTCTTGTTGTGCAGGGCCGTGCCGGCGGGTCGGTTCCTGCCGGGAAGGGCCATGTGCCGAGGGTGGCATGAAAACTGATTTTCGTATAAGTTAAAATGGTGAAAACAGGATTGCGGCCACGGTTTGCCCGGAAATGTGGCAGACCCGGCGTGCCGGCGCCCGGGAAACGGTCGTTTTCGATATGGGGAGAGGGGGCGGCATGACGGAGCAGGTGGCGGTGAAAATGAGTTTGCATGTCGATGAAAAGGGGTAAATGTCATGGAACATGAACGCTGACGCCCCTTCCGATGCGCGTGGCTCCCTGCTGCGGCGAATCCACGAGACCTATGCCAGCCTGCCCGACCGCGAGACGCGCGTGGCGGACACGATCCTGAATGCGCCCTCCGAGATGCCGGTCTGGACCGCCTCGGAACTGGCCGGGTTGGCGGGGGTGTCCAACGCGACGGTCAGCCGCTTCGTGCAGCGGCTCGGCTATCGCAGTTTCGAGGATGCGCGCCAGGACGCCCGCACCCTGCGCGAGACCGGCTCCCCGCTGTTCATGAAGGGCGACATGCAGATGGCGTCGAGCCATGCCGACCTGCTGCGCGCGGAGGCAGGCGTGATCGAGGCGACGCTGGCCCAGATCGACCCGCGCATGTTGGTCGAGATCGCCGGGGCACTGGCGGAGGCGCGTCAGGTGCGCCTTATCGGGTTCCGGAACAGCCGTTTCCTCGCGGATTACCTGACCGCACAGCTTGCGCAGTTGCGGGCCGATGTGGCGCCCCTCGCGCTGGAAGGGCAGACGCTGGCAGAAGGCATCGCCGGGGTCGGCCCGGGCGACGTGGTCGTGGTGATCGGCCTGCGCCGCCGCCCGGCGCAGTTCGGGCACCTCGTGCGGCTGCTGGCCGGGCGCGGCGCGCGGCTTGTCCTGGTGGCGGACAAAGGGCTGCGCGAAGCGCCCGCCTTCGCCACATGGACGCTGACCTGCGCGGTGGAGACCGCCTTGCCGCTGGACAGCTACGTGGGCGTCATGACGGTTCTGCGCCTGCTGGCCGCCGATACCGCCGAAGCCCTGGGCGACGCCGCGTTGCACCACCTCAACGAGGTCGAGACCCTGCGCGACGCCCTCTCCGAACTGGAACAGGCGCGCTGAGGGCGCCCGGTCTGCCCGATCCGGTCGACGACTGTGCAGAGCGGGGACGGGGCAGGGCCATGCCCGACCGCGTTGCCGTCTAGGTTCGGGAAGACCCGGCGCGCCCGGTCGTCCGGCGCGGGCTGTCCCCGCGGGCGCGGGCGCGCAGGATGTCGCAGAACTCCAGCGCGACGGGCTCCAGCGGTTCCTTGCGGCGCGTGACGAGGCCGAAGCCCGACAGCCGGATCTCCGGCCGTATGTCCAGGACGGTGAACAATCCTGCCTTCACATGCGCCTGAACCACCGCTGCGGGCAGCAGGGCCACGGCCTCGGACTCCTGCACCAAGTTCAGGATCAGCAGGATCGACGAACATTCGATGGTGTCCCGCGGACGCCGCAGGCCCGCCCGGTCGAAGGCCGCGTCGAGCACCTGGCGTGAGGGGTTGCTTTCCGGCTGCAACGCCCAGGCGCAGTCCTGGAGGTCGTCGAGCCGCCGCGCGCCGCTGGCCAGCCTGTGACCGGAGCGCGCCACCACGACTAGCCGTTCCTCCGCCAGCGGTTCGAAGGAGAACACGGTCCTGTGCCGTTCTGCGCTGAACCGCCCGACGGCCAGGTCGAGCCGCCCGGCCTCCAGTTCCGACAGGATGCCGTCGCTGGTCTCTCCGTGCAGAGCCACGGAGAGCTGCGGGCGGCGGGCCTTGATCTCGGCCACGGCGCGGGCCACCAGGTCCGGCGCCGCCCCGGTGATGGCGCCGATGGCCAGCGTCCCGTAACCGCCGGCACGCCGGGCGGAGAACTCCTCGGAAAACCGTTGCAGCCGCGAAAGTTGCGCCCGCGCGTTGTCCACGGCGAACTGGCCCAGCGGCGTCAGCACCATGCCGCGCGGGCTGCGCTCGAACAGGGAGGCCTGAAAGATCTCCTCGACGTCCCGCAGCATCTTGGACGCGGTCGATTGCGTCATGTTGAGCGCGTCCGCCGCGCTGTGGGTCGTGCCGTGATCGGCAAGCGCCACGATCAGCGAAAGATGCCGCACCTTGAGGTTGGCGGTGATGTCCCTGTCCAGCCTGTGCCTCCCCGGAAGAGCAATCGCTTTTCGCGATCGCAGAAGTGGATTGTTTCATTGGAACGTTATCACTGCGCTGGATAGCGTCAACGGTGGAGGAGACTACGGGGGGAACCACGGACAGCATCGGCGCCATGCGGACATGTGCCGCGGGCGTGCCGATCCGCTTCCGACCCCTCGCAGATTCGCGGCGCGGGCGCGTTTGACCCGCAGCCGGAAACAGGGAAAAGAGGAGGATTACCATGAACTTCATGAAAACCGCCGCCGCCGCGGCCGTGACGCTTGCCGCCGTGACCGGCGCCGCCTGGGCAGAGTACCCCGAGCGGCCGATCCAGCTGATCGTGCCGTGGGGCGCGGGCGGCGGCACCGATGCCGTCGGCCGTCTGCTGGGCGCCGAGATCCAGAAGGAGCTGGGCGTGCCGGTCAACGTGGTGAACCGCACCGGCGGCTCGGGCGTGGTGGGCCACAGCGCCATCGCGAACGCCGAGCCCGACGGCTACACCATCGGCATCATGACCATCGAGATCGACATGATGCACTGGCAGGGCCTGACCGAGCTGACCTACGAGGACTTCGACATCCTCGCCATCGTCAACGCCGATCCGGGCGGCGTCATGGTTTCGGCCGACTCGGGCTTCGACAGCGTCGAGGCGCTGCTGGAGAGCATAAAGAGCGAGCCTGCGGGCACCTACAAGGCGTCCGGCACCGGGCAGGGCGGCATCTGGCACGTAGGCCTCGCCGGGTGGCTCCTGTCCGAGGGGCTGGCCCCCGACCACGTGACCTTCGTCCCCAGCCAGGGCGCCGCGCCCGGCCTGACCGACATGGTCGCGGGCGGTGTGGACATCGTGCCGTCGTCGCTGGCCGAGGGCCGTTCGATGATCGACGCGAACCGTGTCGTGGCACTGGCCACCATGTCGGCGGAACGGCAGAACGCCTTCCCGGACGTGCCAACGCTGGCGGAATCCACCGGGTCTGACTGGACGGTCGCCGTGTGGCGCTCCGTCGCCGCTCCGGACGGTCTGCCCGACGACGTGAAGACCAAGCTGATGGACGCCATCGAAACCGCCTACAACTCGGAAGAGTACCAGACGTTCATGAAGGACCGCGGCTTCGGCCTGCGGTGGGCGCGCGGCGACGAGGCCACGCAGATCGTCGCAGACGACGATGCCGCCTTCGGCGAGGTCATGAAGAAGGCCGGTCTGGCGGCCGAGTAAGGTCCGACCGACAGCGGGGGCCGGGGGATGATGGCATCACCTCCGGCCCTTTTCCCGTCTTCCGGGACCAATCAACGAGGACAGCAGAATGCGCGTCACCGATCTGACCCTTGGGCTGTTGACCCTGCTGGGGGGCATCGCGATCTACATCTCGGCCTGGAACTTCAAGGCAATCCCCGGACAGGCCTACGGCGCAGGCACCATGCCGCGCGCCATCGCGCTGGTGACGGTGCTGACCGGGCTCTTCCTGATCGTCAAGGCGGTCATGGCGGGCGAACGGCTGCCGGGCCTGCGGCTGGCGGAATGGACGGGCAACACCGCCTCGCTGATCCGCATGGCCTGCGTCCTGCTGCTGATCCTCGCCTACATCCTGCTGTCGCCACTACTGGGGTTCCTGCCGACGGCGCTTGCGGTGATGGTGCTGGCGATGCTCGTTCTGGGCGTGCGCCTCGTGATCGCCGTGCCGGTCGCGCTGGTCGCCGCCCTGGCGATCCAGCAGAGCTTCGGCAAGCTGCTGCTGGTGCCGCTGCCGCGCAGCCCCTTCCTGCCGTTCCTTTGGTGAGGCCGTCATGTCCGTAGTCGCCGAAGCCGCCGGTCTTGTCTTTCAGCCATACGTCCTGCTGGTCATCCTTGCCGCGGCAGCCTTCGGCATGTTCGTCGGTGCGATCCCGGGGCTCACGGCCACCATGGCCACGGCGCTCCTTGTGCCCGTCACCTTCTTCATGGAGCCGGTGCCCGCCATCGCCGCCATCGTCACGGCCACCGCCATGGCGATCTTTGCAGGCGACATCCCGGGCACCTTGCTCAGGATGCCCGGCACACCCGCCAGCGCCGCCTACGTGCAGGACGCCTACGCCCTGACCAAACAGGGCAGGCCCGAGGCGGCGCTCGGTGCGTCGCTGGTCTTTTCCTCGCTGGGCGGCATCTTCGGCACGCTGGTGCTGATCACCGCATCGCCGGTGCTGGCCGAGGTCGCGCTGAAGTTCTCGTCCTTCGAATACTTCTGGCTCGTCGTCCTCGGCCTGTCCTGCGCGGTCTTCATCTCGCCGGGCTCTCCGGCGCGCGGGCTGATCTCGCTCTTCATCGGGCTCTTCGCCGCCACGGTGGGGCTGGAGAACCCGGCCGGCGAGCCGCGCTACACCTTCGGCAACGTCGAGCTGATGGGCGGCGTACAGTTCATTCCCGCGATGATCGGCCTGTTCGCCGTATCGGAGGTCATCCGCGCCTTCATCCACCGTGGCAGCGACGAGAAGCCGCCCGCCACCGGCAACCGCGGGATCTTTCGCGAGCAGTTCAAGAACATGCGCAAGTACCCGGTGCAGGCGCTGCGCGGCAGTGCGCTTGGCACCGCCATCGGTGCATTGCCCGGTGCAGGGGCCGACATCGCCGCATGGATCAGCTACGCGGTGTCCAAGAAGTTCTCCAAGACGCCCGAGAAGTTCGGCAAGGGCCACGTGGAGGGTCTGGTAGAGGCCGGATCGGCCAACAACGGCGCCATGTCCGGGGCGTGGATCCCGGCACTGGTGTTCGGTATTCCCGGCGACTCCATCACCGCCATCGTCATCGGCGTGCTCTACATCAAGGGCATCAACCCCGGCCCGATGGTCTTCATCACCCAGCCGCAGATGATCTACGCGGTGTTCATCGTCTTCCTCGTCGCCAACCTGTTGATGCTGCCGCTGGGCTGGCTGGCGATCAAGGGCGCGCGGCAGGTGTTGTCCATCCCGCAGCGTGTGCTGATGCCGATCATCCTGATGTTCTGCATGGTTGGGTCCTTCGCCATCAACAACTCCGTCTTCGGGATCTGGCTGATGTTCGTCTTCGGCATCATCGGTTTCCTGATGGAGGAGAACGACATCCCCATCGCGCCCGCGATCCTCGGGCTGGTGCTCGGACCGATGCTGGAGCAGAACTTCGTCACCTCAATGATCAAGTCCGACGGCAGCTTCCTTGCCTTCTTCGAACGGCCCATCTCTGCCGGGCTGGGGCTGTTCACCATCGCCGTCTGGATGCTGCCGCTTGTCTTGATGCTGCTGCGCCGCAAAGGGTCCGGGACGGCGGCCACCGACACATCCAACTGACCAAAGACCGATATGACCATGACCAAACCCGATCTTCTCCTTGTTGCAAACCTCACGCCGCGCGTGGTCGACCAGCTCGACCAGGATTTCACCCTGCACCGCTATTGCGACGCAGAGGACAAGGCGGCCTTCCTTGCCGCCTTGCCTGCAGGCGTCCGCTTCATTGCCACCGGCGGCGGCACGGGCTGTTCGCGCGAGATCATCGAGGCGCTGCCCGACCTGGAGATCATCTCCTCCTTCGGGGTGGGTTACGATGCGGTCGACGTCGAGGCGGCGAAGGAGCACGGCGTCCGCGTGACCAACACGCCGGACGTGCTGAACGACTGCGTGGCGGAGGTGACGCTTGCCCTGATGCTGGCGCTGGCGCACCGGGTGCCCGACAGCCACGAATACGTCCGCGCAGGCCGGTGGGAGAGCGAGGGCGCCATGCCGCTGACCGCCGAGCTGACCGGCGCGACGGTGGGGATCATCGGGCTGGGGCGGATCGGCAAGGCCATCGCCCGGCTGGCGCAGGCCTTCTCCATGCGCGTCGTCTATCACGGCCGGTCCGAGCAGGCGCACCAGCCCTACCAGTATTACGCCGACCCGGTCTCCATGGCGCGGGACGTCGACTGGCTGGTGGTGATCGCTCCCAGCACGCCGCAGACGCGCGGCATCGTCAGCGCCGAGGTGCTGGAGGCACTGGGCTCCGACGGGCGGCTGGTGAACGTTGCCCGCGGCGATCTGGTGGACGAAGAGGCGCTGATCGACGCGCTGTCGAAGGGCACCATCGCGGGTGCGGCGCTCGACGTCTTTGCGCAGGAACCGCATGTGCCGGAGGCGCTCCGGACACAGGAGAACGTCGTCTTGCTGCCGCACATCGGCAGCGCCACGCACAAGACCCGCGCGGCAATGGGCGACCTCGTGGTGAAGAACCTGCGCGCCCACCTGCGCGGAGAGCCGGTCCTGACCCCGGTGGTCTGAAGACGGGCGGGGGTCGGAAGGACAGCAACCTCCGCCGACATGAAAACAGCCGCCGGTTACCCGGCGGCTGCTTCATTTCCGGTTGCGTCCGCACCGTAGGGGTGGGTCGACGCATGGTTTACAGCACGGCCCGCGCGATGCGGATCATCTGAAGAAGCTCGTATTCCGAGTCGTTCAACTGCACGAGCTGACCGTTCACCACGGCATAGTTCTCGTCCGCGCCAAGCTGCGGCAGGCGGTAGAGGTTGATGAGCTCTTCCTGCGTCAAAGCCGCCGTCGGTGCGATCGGCACTCCGTTCAGCAGGTCGGCCGCCTGTGCCGTCTGGTTGACCAGCAGCAGCGAGGTGTAGTCCTCTTCGCCGAGCAGCACGGGCAGGCCGTCGATCAGGGCGTACCGCTGGCCGTCCGGTGCGGGCGCGAGGTTGAAGAGCTCGGCGATCTGGTCCGACTGCAAGAGCAGCAGGTCCGGGTCCGGGTCGACGTCCACACCGCGACCAAGCCATTCGTCGCGGCGCTCAAGCCAGATTTCCTCGTAGCGGTCGCGGTCGTAGGACACCCATTCGTCATAGGTCACGCCCTTCTTGGCGAGGCCCGGCGGCACGCAGGGCGGATCCTTCTTGGCCAGCCCCGGCGGGCAGTTGGTGTAGGTGATGAGTTCATCGTCGGTCACGTCGGACCAGAGAAGCTGCGGCGTCGCGAGGGCCAGCGCGGTGGCCCCGATGACGCGGGTCATGTCACGGCCTGCGGGTGCCGGGGTGGAGACGATGCGCTTCACCACTTCCTCACGCTCGGCGGCGGTGTAGGCCTTGCGACCCTTGCCCGCCTTGCCGTTGCCGTTGCCGTTCGCAGCTTGCGCGACACCGTTTCCGTTGTTCTTCGGGCCGCCGGCATTCTCGGGCTTGCCCTTGCCGTTTCCATTGCCGTTGTTGGCCTGGGCGTTGCCCTTGCCGGGCTTGTCCTTGCCCTTGCCGTTGTCGGCCTGGGCGTTCCCGTTGCCCGGATTACCCTTCCCGGCATTGCCGTTGCCGTTGCCCTTTTTCAGCAACTTGGCGTTGCCGCCACCATTGCCTTTGCCGTTACCGTTGCCCTGCGGTCCCTTGGCGAGCCAGACCTGTTCGCCCTGGGCGACGGTGAAGCCTCCGGCGTTGCCCTTTGCGTGGATCGGGGCCGCGGAAAGGGAGGTTGTCGTCAAAGCAAGCGCCACGGCGCTGCCGATCAAGAACTTGTTCATGTCAGAAGCCTTTCATTTAGTAAGTGAACGCGACAATCATGCCTGTCGTTCCCCTCCGTCGGGGGCATAGGCGGAGCGCCTCGTATCCGGTGTCTGTTCGGCCCCGAAAGCGGCGTGCGTGACGGACGCGAAAGGCGCCAATCCCTGCATCTTCGGTAGAGATTCGATTGGCCCAAGCCCGCAATGATGGCCATGTGCTGCTGCCCGGTCAGGCGACATGCCAACCCGCCTGACCGCCACAAAAATGGCGCCCCCACAGAAATCAGTACCGAGAAGGCCGGGACAATTCAGACCGCTTGCAGCAGCCCTGTCTCGAGCGCGAACCAGACCAGCTGGGCGTCCGTCTCCATGCCCAGTATGCTCTTGATCTGGTAGTGATTGTTGCGGACGGTCTTCTGGCTGATGGACAGTTCCCCGGCGATGCGCTCGGCGGACCACCCCCGGGCCAGGAGGCATAGGATCTCGGTCTGCCGCGGGCTGAGATCGGTGAGCCCGGTCCCCACGCCGGAGATGCGGTCGCGGGCGATGGCCTCGATCACGTCGGGCGAGATCACAGTCTGCCCGCGCAGCGCGCCGAAGATCGCCTCGATCAGCACCTTGGGATCGCTGCTTTTCGTGATGTAGCTGGTGGCGCCCGCCTTGATGGCCTTCAGCGCGAAGGCGGCGCTGAGGTGCATGGTGAAGACCACGATGCGCGCGGTGTCGTCGTACTGGCGGATGTGGCGGATCGCCTCGATCCCGCTGGCCCCGGGCAGGGTCACGTCCATGACCACGACGTCGGGGCGCAGGTCGCGGAAGGCCGCATAGGCAGAGCGGGCGTCCTCCGCCTCGCCCACGATCTTCAGCCCCGGCTGCAGGTCGATCAGGCGGCGGTAGCCCTCGCGCACGACCGGGTGGTCGTCGATGATGATGACGCTGTAGTCCTTCATGCCGCGCAGCGCCCCCGTGTGTCCGGGAGGGTCACGCGGATCCGCACACCGCTGCCCGTATCCTCGAGCCGCAGCGTGCCTCCCATCGCCTCCGTCCTCTCCGACATACCGATCAACCCGTGGCCAGGCGCGCGCCCGTCGATACCGCCGCCGCCGTCGTCCGCCACCGTCAGGACGATGGTGTCACCGCCGGAGTGCAGCGCCACCTCCACGCGGGACGGCGCGCCGTGCCGCATGGCGTTGGTGACGCACTCCTGCACGATCCGGTAGAGGTCCAGCGCCACGGCGCCGCTCAGTCCGTCCTCGTCCAGCGTGCTGTCCAGTGTCAGCCGTGCCCCGCTTTGCGCCTGCCATCCCCCCAGCATGCCGCGCAGGCTGGCGATCAGGCCTACCTCGTCGAGGTCCGGCGGCCGAAGCCTTGCAAAGGCGCCGCGCAGGCAGGTCATCATGGCGCGGATGTTGGCGCCGATGGCATCGGCATCGCGGGCGAGCGCCGGGTTCGATGGGGGCGCGGCAAGGCTGATGGAGGCGGCCAGCGCCGCGGTCGCCGTCAGCATCTGGCCGAACTCGTCGTGCAGGTCGCGGGCAAGTTGCCGCCGCTCCACATCCTCGACCTCGATCAGCCGGCGGGTCAGGAGGCGCCGCGCTTCGGTGCCGGTCTTCAGCTGCTGCGCGAGGCGGTTGACCGCTTCGGCGATCTTGCGGAACTCCGGCGCGCCGGAGGGGGGCACGCGGGTGTCGAGGTCACCGGCGCTCAGGCGATCCAGTCCGCGGACGATCGGACCGACGGGTTCCAGCCGGGAATAGATCGCCAGCGTACCAAGGCACAGCACACCCGCCGCCATCCCAAGCGTCTGCCAGAGCGCCAGCTTCACCCGCTGCCACGCCAGCGTCGCGGCGGCCACCGGATCGAAGGTCACCTCGATCCCGAAGACGCTGTCCTGCGAGGCGCTGCCATTGCCCTTCGCCGGTTCGATCGCGCCGAAGATGCGCGTGACGGTCTTGCGGAACCGATCCGGCGCGACCGGCCCGAACATCTGCCAGCTCGAACAGAGCCGCCGCTCCGAGATCAGACGCTGTTCGAACCGGATGCAGGTGCCCGGAGCCATCAGCCCCAGCAGCTTGATCGACGTCATCTCGGCATAGAGCGGATCGCCTGCGCGCGGCTCCATGTGGTAGTTGCGTTCGAGGACGTAGCCCGCGCGGGTCAGGGTATTTCGGGTTGCACGGTCGGCGGCGTCGTACGCGCCTGCCGCGGCGAACCCTATGGTGATCGCCCCGGCCAGCAGCGTCACCAGCCAGAGCGTCAGAACCAGCCGCAGCCTCAGACTCATGGTGTGTCCTCCCCGATCTCCGCGTTCCCGAGGATCGGGCAATCGTGCCGTCTTGTCGCGGGCAAATTGCCCGACATTCCCGGATTCCGTCGGAAAAGCTTTGTCCTTCCGCGGGTTCGTGCCTTCCTGCGCGGGCACCTATGGGAGGAGCGCATGGAAGATCTGGCACCTGCAGGCACGCTGACGGATGCGGCGCGGCGTCTGACGCAGCGCATGGAATCCGGGCTGATCGGACAGTCGACGCTGGTCGAACGGCTGGTGATCTGCCTGCTGACCGGCGGTCACATCCTGATCGAGGGGCCGCCGGGGCTGGCCAAGACGCGGTCCGTGCGGCGGCTGTCGGAGGCGGTGGAGGGCAGTTTTTCCCGCATCCAGTGCACCCCCGACCTGATGCCCTCCGACGTGACGGGCACGCAGGCGTGGCGGCAGGAAACCAGCGAGATGGTCTTCCTTCCCGGGCCGGTCTTCCAGTCGCTCGTGCTGGTGGACGAGATCAACCGCGCCCCGCCCAAGGTGCAATCCGCCCTGCTCGAGGCCATGGCGGAGGGGCAGGTGACCAGCGGCGGCATCGCGCGTGCTCTGCCGGAGCCCTTCATGGTCGTGGCGACGCAGAACCCGCTCGAACAGGAAGGCACTTTCCCCCTGCCGGAGGCGCAGCTCGACCGGTTCCTGTTCCACGTTCTGCTCGACCTGCCGGACGAGGACACCGAACTGGCGATCCTCGATCTGGTCGAGGGGGAGTTGCGCGCGCCCGCCGGGCAGGCGGTGTCCTGCCTCGACCTTCAGACGCTTGCCGCGATGAAGGCGGAGGTGGTGCAGGTGCACCTGTCCCCGGCGCTGCGGCGCTACATCGTGGGACTGGTGATGGCGACACGGACGGGCACGGATGGCCTGTCGGTCACCGACCGCATCCAGCACGCGGTCAGCCCGCGCGGGACCCTGTGGCTTGCCGCCGCGGCGCGGGCGCGGGCCTGGCTGCATGGGCGCGACTACGCGGTGCCCGAGGACGTGAAGGCTTTGGCGCCGGACGTGCTGTGCCACCGCATGGCACCGACATGGCGCGCCCGCGCCGCGGGCGAGACCTCGCGCGGCATCATGGCAGAGATCCTGAACGTGGTGGAGCCGCTGTGAGGGACGTTGCGGCCAAGGGGGCGGGATCGGGCGCCATGCTGTCGCTGGACCGGCTGGTGGCGCTGGCGGGTCAGGTCGGCCCGGCGCCCGTGGCGGGCCTGTCGCACGGGCGGGTCGCGGGCCTGTCCGGTCCGCGCCGGGGCGAGGGCGGCGACCTCTACGATTTGCGGCCATTCATCGACGGGGACGACCCGCGCCTTGTCGACGCCTCCGCCAGCGCGCGCAGCGGACGCCCGCAGCTCCGCCGCCGCCACGAGGAGGTCGAGCGCAGCCTGCTGCTGGTCGTCGATTTCCGCGCGCCGATGTTCTGGGGCACGCGGGGGCGGTTCCGCTCCGTCGCCGCGGCGGAGGCGGCTGCGCTGGAAGGCTGGGCCTGCGTGCTGGCAGGCGGCCGGGTCGGTCTGGCGATCCTGCGCGACGACGGTATCGACCGGCTGCCCGCCCGCCCGAGGGAAGCCGCAATGCTGGAAATCGCCGGGGTCCTGGCCCGTACGCACGCGGCGATGGGTGCACACCCCGAAGAGATGGCGCCGCTGTCCGACGGACTGATCGAGATTGCCGCACGTGTACCCTCCGGCACGGCGGTCTTGCTGGCCACTGGGATGGACACGCCCGGCCACGATTTTGCCGATATCGCCTCGGACCTGATGCGCCGCATCCGCTTCGAGATCCTGCTGGTGCAGGACGCGGTGGAAACGGCGCCGCCTCCGGGCCGGTTCACCGCGCGCACCGGCGACATCCTGTCCCGCGGACGCTTCGGCGCGTCCCCCACGGCGGCGGTCCTGTCGGAGCGCGGGATAGCGGCCCGGATCGTCCGGGCCGAGGCGGACGAGGTCCTGCCGGCATGACACCCGAAGAGCTTGTCTCCCGTCTGGCTCCGGTGCGTGTCCCGGCGGACTTCGCCCGTTTCGGGCTGCAGGACCCGCTGGCCGCCGTGGCGCTGGGTCTGCTGGCGGGCGTTGTCCTATCCGTGCTGCTGCGCGCACTGACGGCGCCACGCACCCGCACCGTGGAAGACGTGCGCGCCCGGATCGCAGCCATGACGCATCTGCCGCCGCAGGAGCGCATGGTCGCACTTGCCGGGCTCTTGCGGGACATGGGCGGGACCGTGCCATCCGCGATGAGCAACGCGCTTTACGACCCGAATGCCACAACCGATCCCGCGCCGCTGGAAGAGGCCGTTCTGGCCGCCGCCCGGAGGGCCCGCCGATGACCCTCGCTGCCCCGTGGCTGCTGATCCTCTTGCCCTTGCCGCTTGTGCTGTTGCGCCTGCTGCCGCCGCGGCGTGTGGGGGCCGGGGCGCTCTATCTTCCGCCAGCCATCGCTGCGGCGTTCCAGACCGCAGAAGCGGCGCCGGTGCGCCGCCATGCCCGGCTGATCGCGCTGGGTGTGGCGTGGATCGCTCTGGTCGCCGCGCTGGCGGGTCCGCGGCAGGAGCGGGTCCTCGACATCGTCCCCGCCTCAGGACGCGATATCTTGCTGGCGCTGGACCTCTCGGGGTCGATGGAACGCGAGGATTTCTCGATGAACGGACAGACCGTGTCACGGCTGGCAGCGGTGCAGGGTGTCGCCGCGGACTTCGTCCGGGGGCGGGCAGGGGACCGGGTGGGGCTCGTCGTCTTCGGGGACAGGGCCTATGTCGCGGCCTCTCCGACGCATGACGTCAATTCGGTGGCCCAGGTGATCGACGGGTTGCAGATCGGGGTCTCGGGCAAGGCCACCGCGATTGCCGACGGTCTGGGCCTCGCCATCCGCCGTCTGCGCGAGCGCGACGCGAGGAGCCGGGTGATCCTGCTGCTGTCGGACGGGCAGGACACGACGGGGATGGTCGATCCGGTGGCCGCGGCGCAGGCGGCGCGGAACCTCGGGATGCGGGTCTACACCATAGCTTTGGGGCCGGCCGACCTGGCGGACGATCCGAAAGCCCGCGATGCCGTGGACGCCGAAACCCTGCGCCGCATCGCGGAGGCCGCGGGCGGAGAGACCTTCCGCGTCCGCACCACCGACGATCTGGAGGCCGTGACCGCCGCCATCGACCAACTGGAGCCGAGCCTTGCGGCCATGCCGCCGGTGCGAACGTGGCGGTCATATTGGCCGTGGCTGGCCGCTTTGGCGGCGCTGTGCCTCGGGGTCGCCATGGGTCTCCACGCGAGGGAAACGGCGTGACCGGGCCGGAGTTCATCCTGCTCCGTCCGCTGTGGCTGATCGGTCTCCCGCTGGCGCTGGCCGCCGGGGTGCTGATGGCGCGCCGGGCCGATGGGATGGCCGCGTGGCGCGCCGTGGTCGACGCCGACCTGCTGGACGCCATGCGCGGGCGCGGCTGGGTCTCTGCCCCCCGTGTCGGCGCCGACCCCTGGCTTTTGGCGATCGCCTTGGCGTTAATCTGCGCCGGGCTGGCGGGGCCGGCCAGCCGTGACAGCCAAGCGCCCGTGCTGCGCAACACCAACACGCTGATGATCCTGCTCGACCTGTCGCCGTCTGTGACCGAGGGCGGCGGCTTCGACGATGCGCAGGCTGCCCTCGCCCGCCTCGTCGACCTCGAAGGCGACCGGCCCACCGGCCTGATCGTCTATGCCGGAGAGAGTTTCCTTGCCAGCGTTCCCGCCGAGGACCCCGGTGTCGTGCGGGGCCTGATCGCGGTGGCCGACAGCGCGACGATGCCCGTGGGCGGCAGCCGTCCCGACCGCGCGCTGATCATGGCGAGGGGCGCCCTGCAGGACGCCGGGGCCATGGCGCCCGATGTGGTCATCGTCTCCGACGGTGGCGGCATGGGGCCGGAAGCGGTGGACATCGCCCGCCAGTTGGCGGCCGAGCGCGTGCGTGTGTCTGCCATCTTCGTCCCGCAGGACGCGGCCCCCTACGGCATGCCCGCCGCCGCCCCCGGAACGCTCGCCGCCGTTGCAAAGGCGGGCGGGGGGCGGATGGTCGAAGCGACCGAGCTGAGCGCTCTGGGCACCCTGTTGCCCGAACGGCGCGACCCGCAGCGCGATGTTCCCGACCTGCGCGCCCTGCAGTACCGCGATCTCGGGCCGTGGCTGGCCGCGCTGGCGCTGGTTCCGCTGGCGCTCCTGTTCCGGCGGCGGCAGACATGAGGCTGCGCTACGTGACAGCCGCGGCCATCGCCTGCGCCCTCGCCGCCGGTCCCGGGGCCTGGGGCAAGCTCGTGTGGCGCGCGGGGTTTCCGGCGCTGGCGGTCCCGGCCATCGGCGACCCCGAGGCCCGGGCCGCCGTGCTCTATGACGCCGGACGTTTCGCGGAGGCCGATGCGGCCTTTGCAGCCATTGGGCGCAGTGCCACCTACGACCGGGGGCTGACGCTGGCGGCGACCGGGGACTACGCGCTGTCGGTGGCCTATTTCGACGCGGTGCTGTTCGGCGACCGCTACGATGCCGAGGCGCGCCACAACCGCGACACGGTGAACGCCCTGGTGCCCCCGGTCATCGGCGAGGCCATGGGGCACGGGCGGATCGAGGCTATGCTGGCGGAGGCCGGCGTCGGCACCGCGCCCTTCGATCCCGACGCACCGGACCAGTCGATCCTGAAACGCGCGGTCGATCCGCAGCGCGAGTCCAACAGGCGCCCGGTCGAAAGCGAACGCACGGCGGCCGCCGATGGCGCCTGGCTCGACACGCTCGAAGATGCCCCCGGCGCCTACCTCAAGGCCCGGCTCGCCGCCGAGATGGACCGCCGCGTGACCGAGGGCGAGGCCCACGAGGAGGAGGCCGAGAGATGGTGAGATGGCTGTTCCTGTTGCTGCTGACTGCCTTGCCCGCCTTTGCCCAGGATCGCGACGCGCCCCGGCTCGAACTGATCCTCGATCCGCGCGACACCGCCCCGTTTGAGGGTGAGATGGTCCTTGCCACCCTGCGCGGCACCTACCGGCAGAGCATCACCCGCGAAGAGGTGAAGCTGCGCCCAATGAGCGATTTCGACTGGGTGCGGCTCGGGATGGACCGATGGACCGACGAGCGCGTCGACGGGCTGACGGCGCGGGTGTTCGAGCGGCGGATCGCCTTCTACCCGCGCAGGGCGGGCGCGCTGGAGATACTGCCGATCACCCATGCTTTGCAGGTCCTCGGCGCGGATGGCGGGCGCCAGGACATCCTCGTCCGGTCAGAGCCCGTCACCCTCACGGTGCAGCCGAAACCTTCCGGTGTCGGGGATGATTGGCTGCCGCTCCGCACGCTCGAGGTGTCGGACAGCTGGGATGTCGATCCGGCGCAGCTGGCGGACGGGCAGGGGGCCACGCGCCGCGTCGTGCTGCGCGCCTTCGGCGCCACGCCGGAGATGATGCCCCCGCAGCCGACCCTCAGGCAGCCGTGGCTCATCAGCTTCACCCCGCCGGAGGAGCGTAACTTCCAGGTCACGCCGGAAGGGCCGGTGTCCACGGTCGTCTGGACATGGAAACTGCGGCCCGTCACGGGTGAACCGGGCGTCATTCCGGCGATCACCCTGCCTTGGTTCGATACCGGCAAGCGTACCGCGCGGTCGGCAACGATCCCCGCGTCGCCCATCGGATATGCCAGCTTCAGCGCGAACGCCGCGTCCGGCTGGCAACCCATCGGGTCACCGGGCTGGGCCTTCTGGGGACTGGCGGGCCTTGCAGCCGTGGCCACCGCAGCGATCACATCACGGCACCGCGCCCCGGCACGCGACATGTTCCGAAGGGTGCGCCGCCGATGGCGCAGGCGGGTGCTGTTGTCGAGATTGCGGCGCCTCGTTCGCGCGGGAGAGGTCGCAGCCGCCCGCAAGCTGGCCTCACGCCTGCTGGAGGATTTTTCGGCCCTTGACGAAACCGAACGCCTGGCCTGCCTCATGCCCGCCGACATGACGCTGTTCGGGGCCGCCGGGGATGCGCCGCCGCTCCGTGCCCTTACGGAGAACGTCGTCTCTGGCATGAAGGAGAGGCGGTCGGGCGAAGTGAGCGTTCCTGCCGCATAGCCCCTGCGATTGGGCCGGCTCGGAACTTGGTCGCGCCTACAGGCAAACCCGCGTCCGGATCCGAATGCGTTTCCGGCGCAGGCAATGCCCCGCTACGAAACGCTCTTCCAAGTCACCGGGGTGATGTAGGCGATCTGGTCGTCGACGCTGACCATCACCTCGCCATCCTGGATGTTGACCTGGATCTTCATCGCCCGGCTGGCAAGCGCGGCCAGGGCCTTGGCTTCGGCTTCCGGGAAGGCCGTGACCTCGAGGTTGTCGAAGCGCGTGGTGCTGCCCTTGACCTTGTCCCACCAGATCTCTGCCGCGCGGCCGCCGTAGGGATAGACGACCATCCTGCCCGACTTGTTGCAGGACTGGCGGATCACCTTCTCGCTCGGCAGGCCGAGCGCCACCCAGAGGTCGATCTCGCCGCTCAGGCTCTTCTGCCAGATGTCCGGCTCATCATCTGTCGAGAGCCCCTTGGTCATCTCGAGGTGCTCATGCGCATTCAGCGCGAAGGCGACAAGGCGGAGCATCAGCCGTTCATCCGTCTCGGATGGATGGCGGGCAATGGTCAGCTTGTGGGTCTCGTAGTAGTGGCGGTCCATGTCCGACACGGACAGCTCGACTTTGTAGATGGTGGCGTTCAGCGCCATGATACCAGTGTCCCGGGTCCGTGAAGATTGGCGATGCCTACCCCGTGCCGGGGGGAATGGAAAGCACGCGGGTGGCAGCGCCTTGTGGGAGGATGCGTTGAGGGCGCCTTCTGGAACCGCTCAGCCGAAGGTGGCGGTGAAGGTCTCTGCGTACCTGCCTTCCGTCTCGGCCGGCGCGGGAGATTCACGCGCCGGACAAGCATGTCGTCGGGAATGACCTCGCGGGACAGGAGGCTGGTCGTTTCGCCGATGAACGTGTCCCGCGGCCATTTCCTCGAACCGCTCCCGTCTCGCACACCCGGCATCACGTCTGCGTCAAAACCCCGGGGTGCCCGGACGTAAGGCCGGTTCGGGGAGGAACGACGGCCTTCGGGACACGTTTTCTTTCCGAAGCTTATGCGAAAGGACACGAGATGAAAGACTCCCACAGCCCGGAGCGCACACTCACCACCACCAACCCGGCGACGGAAGAGGTCATCGAGACCTACCAGATGATGAGCAACGACGAGATGGTCGCGGCGCTGGAAGCCTGCCACGAGTCCTTCACGGACTGGCGGCTCAAGTCTCACAAGGAGCGCGCCGAGGTTCTGAAGGCCATCGGCCAGAAGCTGCGCGACCGCAAGGAAGAGTTCGCCAGACTGATGACCCGCGAGATGGGCAAGCGCTTGACGGACAGCCACGACGAGATCGACCTCTGTGCGGCGATCTGCGACTGGACTGCCGAGAACGGCCCCGACGTGCTGGCTGACGAGGAACGCAGCCTGCAGGACGGTCGCAGGGGTGTCATCACCAAGGCGCCCATCGGCGTGATCTATGGCATTCAGCCGTGGAACTTCCCGGCCTACCAGGCGGTGCGCTACGCCATCGCGAACCTGATGGCCGGCAACGGCGTGGTGCTGAAACACGCCGAGATCTGCACCGGATCGGGCCTGATGCTGCGCGACATCTTCGAAGAGGCGGGCCTGCCCAAGAACCTCTTCACGGTGATGCTGATCGACCACGACCAGTCGGACGAGTTGATCGGACACAAGCTGGTGCGCGGTGTGACTATGACAGGCAGTGCCAAGTCCGGCAGCATCATCGCCGCAAAGGCCGGCGAGCACCTGAAGAAGACCGTGATGGAGCTGGGGTCCAACGACGCCTACCTGGTGCTGGAAGACGCCGACATCGACCTCGCGGTGAAGACCTGTGTCGCGGGCCGGATCTACAACAACGGCCAGACCTGCGTGAACGCCAAGCGCTTCGTCGTCACGGACAAGGTCTATGACGCTTTTGTCCACGCCTACGTGAAGGCCATGGCCGACGTGACCTTGGGCGAGCCCACCGCCGAGGACACCGACCTTGGCCCGATGGCCCGCAAGGACCTGCGCGAGACGCTGCACGACCAGGTGGAGAAAAGCGTGGCCAAGGGCGCGAGGATCGCAGCAGGCGGCAAACTGCCTGAAGGCAAGGGATACTACTACCCAGCCACGGTGCTGACCGATGTCGAGCCTGGCCAGCCCGCTTATGACGAGGAGCTGTTCGGCCCGGTTGCCTCCGTGATCCGTGCGAAGGACGACGAGGACGCCATGCGGATTGCAAACGACAGCCGTTTCGGCCTCGGCGGCGGGATCTTCAGCCGTGACGAGGACCGTGCGCTGGAGCTTGCAAAGACGCGGTTCGACACCGGGATGGTGTTCATCAACCAGTTCAACCTCGCCACGCCCGAGATGCCGTTCGGCGGCGTCAAGGACAGCGGCTACGGCCGCGAGCATGGTGGCTTCGGCATGATGGAGTTCATCAATGCCAAGGCCGTGACCCTGCCGGGTTGAAGCGATGCGGGGGCCGTTTCGGCCCCCGCTTTTCGATTGCGCAGTCGCATGGATGGGGCAGCCGCGACGCTCACGAAGATATTGTCCCCGTTTCTTGCCTTCCGAACATCGGGGACGGCTGCCGCCTCTGACAGGCGGCGCATGTCCGGCGCGTATGGCCCTCGGCTTTCAATGGCTG
Source organism: Sagittula sp. P11 (assembly GCF_002814095.1). Lineage (NCBI taxonomy): Bacteria > Pseudomonadati > Pseudomonadota > Alphaproteobacteria > Rhodobacterales > Roseobacteraceae > Sagittula > Sagittula sp. P11. The sequence goes on along the minus strand of NZ_CP021913.1, from coordinate 554,256 downwards.
GGATCAGACCGATGCCACGATACGTCGCGCCGCCATGTGGCCAAGATCGCGGGCGCGTTCCAGACCTTGCACGAAGGGATCGGTCGGCAGCAGAACCGGGATGGAGACGCAGGTGAGCGTCCCCTGACAGTCCTCCGGCAAAGTGACCGCGCAGGACACCGGGTCGAACGACAATTCGGATGCCTGCGCCGCGAGGCCGGGGAAGAGCGAAACCAGATCCGCCGACTGCTGCCCGCGCGCGTCGATCACCCCGGCGACCTGTAATTTGCCCGACGCATGCGTGATCTCTACACCCCGGCCATGGTCGGCCATATGGTAGTCCGCGTTCAGGCGCACCACGTCCAGCACCCCGGCTTCATGCAGGGCCATCATCCGCCGGACAGAGCGATGCGGGACCGAGGCATAACAATCGGTGAAGATCGGTGTCAGTTCCCGGTTCAGCCGCTCCCGGTCCGCTTCCGTCATGTGGGGGATGACCTCTTCCAGCACCTCGTGCGCCCTGAGCAGGGCCATGCGCCAGGGATCGGCCCTGTGTTGGCCACGGTCCGCCTCGGCGATCTCGAGGTCGAGCCGCGTGGCTTCCCAAGTATCCAGGTCCATGCGATCGGCAAAGAAACGCTCCGCCAGACCGTCGAGGCAGAACAGTTGCAGCCTCTTTGCCAGCGCGCTGTCGATACTCTCCAGATCCCTGACCAGCAGCTCATGGCAGCGGTCCAGAAGCCCGTCGGCGCCCGCCGCAATGGCGCGCTGCGCCGCCTTGCCAGTTAGATTCGCCAGCTCGGGCAGGGGCAGGGTGTAGTACCAGTCCGCGGGCGGCAGCAGTCCTTTGCGGGACATCATCGTCAGGTGGAACCCCTCTGCCGGACCGTTCGTCTCCCAGCGCGCGGCGCTCCCGTCCTCCACGAACCGGCCATGGAACCCTGCCAGCGCCACCGCCGCATCTATCGCCGTCAGCGAAGTGCCGAGGATCGCGACGCTCTCCCCGATGAACCGCCGAAGATCTTCGACGGGCCAGGGCCTTTGCATCCGGATGCCCAGATCGGTAACGTCGCTTCGCCAGTGGTGGCCGGTTGCCAGCACCACATGATCGAAGGTTGCACTGTCGCGTCCGGACGGCGACTCCCATTCTATCGCGATCTCTCGCTCCGGCCTGATATCCAGAACCCTGTGCCGCGCCCGCAAGGTCACCGCGTGTCCCTTTGACCGCGCCCGCGCCACGAGGCCTGCCAGTTGTGCGGTGAAATAGCGGCCGAGCACCACGCGCGGATAGAATGCGTCCGGCCCGATCTCGGCACGGTCGATCCCCATGGCCTGCAACGCCTCCGCGTCGCATCTGGTGAGCCAGTCGTGCAGCGGCTCCAGCAGCGGCGGCAGTTCCCGTCCGCCGATGTTCGCCAGCATCTGCGGATGGTTGATGCCTTCGCGGTACGGCATGCCCGGCCCCACATGGCCGTCCTTCTCGAAGACATGGATATCGAAGGGCACGTCGTGCTCCGACAGGACCTGCAGCGCATAGAGCGTCGTGGGCCCGCCGCCCACGAGCGCGACGCTCGGGCGCCTTGCGGGCGCGAGCGGGACGGCACGCGCGGAGCGCAACGCCTGAAGCGGAGGAACATGGGTCATCGGAGGCTTTCTCGAAGGGCGGTTTCACGATCCATTCGTCTCAACCATGACGACAACCGGATCAGCGCGGATTGGTTCCATGACAACTGGGAACAGGCTCGCCGACGGCAAGTTGCCGCCGCCCGAAAGGAACCGTCTGGTCTGCTTGCTGACAACCATAGGGTGCGAAACGCGGGTTTTCCGGTTCGCTTCCCTAGCTCTTAGCGGAGCGGAGACGAACGAATGCTTCAAGATTCAATTACGCGTCTAGTGTAGAGCGTTCGGCGATCAAGACACTAGCGCACTGACGAAATGGTTCGCCAAGGTACCAAGAAACCCCTGTATTAAAGGGGGAATTTGTGTGGGTGGCGGAGACGAAGGGATTCGAACCCTCGAGACGGTTTCCCGCCTACTCCCTTAGCAGGGGAGCGCCTTCGACCACTCGGCCACGTCTCCGCCGACCCGTTTAGAGGTCCCGGGAAGGGGAAACAAGGGCTTTTTGTCTGTCTTTGGTCAGGTTCCAATTGATGCCGTAACGGTGGGGCGCCTGGGCCGTCATGCACCGGGAAAACTCCGTCGAAACGTGGGCAAAGATGGCCTTTTGCATTTCCTCGATGGTGCGAAGCTGGCTGCCCGTCTGCATGTCGGGAGTGTTTTCTTCAGACGCCGCGACCAAGGCGCGCGAGAGGAACGCCGCCAAGTCACCAAGAGTACAAGCACCCGGCAGACTGCAACTTGCCGCCACCTTCATGTGTACCCGCGCGCGGAAGGCTCATTCCGGCAGGCAGATTTCGGAGCGGGCGATGGCCTTGATCGTGCGGAACACGAGGGCGGCAACCACCACCAGAAGCACGCACAGCAGCGAGGTGCCGGCCCGGTCATGCACGATCGAGCCGCTCAGGTCGGCGTAGCGCATGGTGGCGAGGGTCAGCGCGGCGACGGGGAAGCTCAGCGCCCAGAAGGACAGGGCGAAGGGAATGCGCAGCACGCCTTTCACCTGTATCAGGGCAATGGCGGCGAACCAGAGGGCGGCGTTGTAGAGGACCCGGGCGAAGGCATCGAGCACGCCTCCGTTCAATTGCAGCCAGGCGAGGAAGCCGACCGCCGGAGGTGCGATCAGGATGACCAGCGTCGGCAGCAGGCGGCCGGGCAGCGGGTCGTGGAAGGTCAGCCGGTTCATGACCAGCGTCAGCAGCACGAGCCAGAAGATCACACCGACCGAGAAGAACATCCAGGAGATTTCGGGGAAGCCCATGGGCACGCCCGCAACCGGCACAACCACGTTGCCCACCGCCGGGATGAACCAGGCCGGAGAGATGTGCATCGGCTGGAAGGGACGGCGGCCGATCCAGCCCGATATGACCGCCAGCGTCAGCGCGCCCTGAAGTGCCACGCCCGGCAACCAGAGGGCGAGGGCCGCGGCCGGGGCCTCGGGGCGCAGGGCGGTTGCCATCAGCAGCAGGGAAATGGAAATTGCCGGGAAGAAGGCGAGCTTGACAGGGTGGTGCCACTCTTCGCCGACGGCGCCGGGATGGCGCAGGGCTTTCAGCGCATAGGCGAGGGTCACGCCGATGAAGACCGCGATGGTCAGGGCGAGGGCGGCCCGGCTGGCCATGTGACCCCAGCCGAAGCGCGTCTCGGCAAGGTGCAGGGACAGCGCGACACCGGCGAGGCCCATGACACTGGCGAAGAAGGTCACGGGCAGGTTCTCGAGCCGTGTGCTGCCATGGGGCGTACCGTGCAGCTGTGGTGTGGCGTTGTCCGTCATGATCCGTCTCCCGAATATGCATTTTGCATTTGGAATATATTTGGGCGCGGCGCGTTGACGTGGATCAAGGGACCCCCCGTGGGGGCGGCTTTGCAAGGATGCCGCGCCTGCCGGGCCGTTCCTGCCATTCAGATGCATTGCCAAGACGCGTGCGTTCGGGCGGCGGCTGGATTAGCGTGACTCGCGGAGAGGGGGCGTCGGGCCGGCACGGCTGGACCATGTCCCGAGGTGGAGGAGACACCCGATGGCGGGAAACAGGACGGCGCTTGTCGTTTCGGCGCATGCCGCGGATTTTGTCTGGCGCTGCGGGGGTGCCATCGCGCTGCATGCCGCGCAGGGCGTCGAGGTCACGGTGCTGTGCCTGTCTTTCGGGGAGCGCGGCGAAAGTGCCAAGCTCTGGAAGCAGGAGGGGATGACCCTCGACAGGGTGAAGGCGGTGCGCCGGACGGAGGCAGAGGCCGCGGCAGACGCGCTGGGGGTGCATGATCTCGTCTGCCTCGACCTCGGGGACTACCCGCTCGACCTGTCGAAAGACAACAAGATGAAGATCGTCGACGTGATCCGCCGCGTGCAGCCGTCCTTCATGCTGAGCCATTCGCAATACGATCCGTACAACACCGATCACATGAACACGACGCAGGCGGTCCTGGAATGCCGGATGATCGCGCAGGCCTGGGGCCACGATCCGGGCGCAAAGGTTCTGAGGGCGCCGCAGCTTTACCTGTTCGAGCCGCACCAGACGGAGCAGATGGGCTGGAAGCCGGACACCTTCCTCGACATCACGCCGGTCTGGGACAGAAAGCGCGCCGCCATCGAGTGCATGGAGGGGCAGGAACACCTGTGGGCCTACTACACGCGGGTGGCCGAGCAGCGGGCCAACCACTTCAAGCGCAACTCCGGCGGCCAGTCGGGCGGGCGGGATTGCCGCTATGCCGAAGGGTTCCAGAGCATCTTCCCGCGCTGCGTGGACAGCCTGTGACAGGAGAGACACCCGCCATGACCATCACGCAGCCGGTGTTCGATGTCGCCCACCTTGGCCACGTCGAGATGCTGACCGACAGATACGACGAGAGCCTCGACTTCTTCACCCGGGTCTACGGGCTGAAGCTGTCGGGTGTGGACGCAACTTCCGCCTACCTCCGGGCATGGGACGACTACGAATTCCACTCGCTGAAACTGACCCGGGCGGAGACCACCGGCGTCGGCCATATCGGCTATCGCTGTGCCTCGCCGGAGGCGCTGGCGCGGAGGGTCGCGGCAATCGAGGCGTCCGGTTACAGGACGCAGGGCTGGGTCGAGGGCGACATGGGCCACGGGTCCGCCTTCCGCTTCGAAGATCCGTTCGGCCATGTCTTCGAGCTCTACTACGAGACGCGGCGCTACGTCCCGACGGATGACGCCGACCGTCCGGTGCTGAAGAACACCGCCAGTGCCTTCACCGGGGCCGCGCCGCGCCGCATCGACCACGTGAACCTGCTGGCCGCGGACGTGGCCGCCTTCAGGGACTTCATGCAGACCTGCCTCGGCGCCCGGGTGACGGAGTACATCCAACTCGACAACGGCCGGATCGGCGGATGCTGGTTCACGGTGAACAACAAGACCTACGACCTTGCCTGCACGGAAGAGCACGGCGGCGGCGACGGGCGCCTGCATCACGTGACCTACGCCACCGACCAGCGGGAGGACATCCTGCGCGCCGCCGACATTTTCCTGCAGAACGGCGTCCACATCGAGACCGGGCCGCACAAGCATGCCATACAGGGGACGTTCTTCCTTTATGTCTGGGAACCTGCGGGCAACCGGGTGGAACTGGCCAATGCGGGCGCCCGACTGATTCTCGCCCCGGACTGGGAGCCGGTGAGGTGGACCGAAGCCGACCGCAGGAAGGGTCAGGCCTGGGGGCTGAAGACCATCGACACCTTCCACACCCACGGCACCCCGCCGGTGAAGCGACAGGGGCAGTGAAGGCGGAATGCGACGGGACAGCAGGGAGCGGGTGTCGTTGACCGGGACTTGCGGGGCGTGCCGGGCAGCAATGCGATACGAAGGGAGACCGCGATGAACATTGTCAGACAGAATATCGAACGCGCCTCGGCCGAGGTGATCGCGGCGCTGGGGGCGGCGGGTGTCGCGACGGTGCACGAGGCGCAGGGCCGCAAGGGGTGTCTGCGTCCGTACATGCGGCCCATCTGGCCGGGCGCGCAGATCGCGGGCTCTGCCGTCACCATCAGCGCGCCGCCGGGCGACAACTGGATGCTGCACGTGGCCATCGAACAACTGCAGGAGGGGGACGTCCTGGTGCTGGCGCCCACATCACCCTGCGACAACGGCTATTTCGGGGACCTGCTGGCGACCTCGGCCATGGCGCGCGGCTGCCGGGGCCTGGTGATCGAGGCGGGCGTGCGCGACGTACGCGACCTGGCCGCCATGGGATTTCCGGTCTGGTCGAAGGCGGTCTCGGCCGAGGGCACTGTCAAGGAGACGCTGGGTTCAGTCAACGTGCCGATCGTCTGCGCGGGACAGTCGATCGAGGCGGGGGACGTGATCGTCGCGGATGACGACGGCGTCTGCGTTGTGCCGCGTGCCTCGGCCCCGGATGTGCTCGAAAAGGCCCGCGCCCGCCTTGCGGCGGAGGAGGACAAGCGCGCGCGGCTGGCGGCGGGGGAATGCGGGCTCGACCTCTACGACATGCGGGGGCGGCTTGCGGAGAAGGGGCTGAAATACGTCTGATGGCGAGAGCATCGCGATCCGGGCCAACGGGGCCGGCATGAGGATGGACGAAAGCCGCGGCATTCCCTGCCTGTGGATGCGGGGCGGGACGTCGAAGGGCGCGTATTTCCTGGCGAAGGACCTGCCGCGCGGGACGGCTGAGCGGGACGACCTGTTGCTGCGGATCATGGGGTCGCCGGACCCGGCCCAGATCGACGGCATCGGCGGGGGCGATCCGCTGAACTCCAAGGTCGCGGTCCTGTCGCCGTCATCGCGCGCGGATGCCGATGTCGACTACCTGTTCCTGCAGGTCTTCGTGGACCGGGCGGTGGTCAGCGACGCGCAGGGCTGCGGGAACATCCTTGCGGGCGTCGGACCGGCGGCTATCGAACGCGGGCTGGTCGCCGTGGCGGGAGATGAGACACCGGTCCGCATCCACATGGTCAACACGGGCGAGACGGCGACGGCCTTCGTCACGACTCCGGAAAGGCGGGTCAACTACGCCGGAGAGGCGCAGATCGACGGCGTGCCGGGCAGGCACGCCCCGGTCCGGCTGATGTTCGGGGATGTGGCCGGGTCGATGTGCGGGTGCCTGCTGCCAACCGGCCGCGCCGTCGACCACATCGACAGCGTGGCCTGCACGCTGATCGACAACGGGATGCCCTGCGTGATCCTGTAGGCGGAGGCACTGGGGATCACGGGGGCCGAAACACGCGCGGAACTGGACGAAAACCAAGGCCTCAAGGCGCGGCTTGAGGCGATCCGGCTGAAGGCTGGCCCCATGATGAACCTCGGTGACGTGGCATCGAAGAGCGTGCCGAAGATGACGCTGGTGTCGCCCTCGGCTTCGGGGGCCACCATAGACACGCGGTCCTTCATTCCGCACCGCTGTCATGCAAGCATCGGGGTGTTCGCGGCCCAGACCGTGGCAACGGCCTGCATGATCGCAGGCACACCGGCTCAGGCCATGGCGCGCCCGGCACCGGATGGCAGGTTCCGCATCGGCCATCCGTCCGGCGTGACGCAGGTCCTGCTGCAAGGCTCGGTCGAGGATGGGTTCCGGGGCGGCTCCGTCAGGACGGCGCGGCTCCTGTTCGACGGGCGGGTGTTTCCGCGGCCGAGGCAGGACTGACGCGGCGGAGTGCGCCGGACGCATGGCCACGGTCCCTCCCGGCTATGCGCGCCGATCAGGCGGGCCGGCCCCGGATCGTGCAGACCTCGTGATATATTGCCGCGTCCGGGTCCGCTTCGATCAGTGCCTGGGCTTCGGTCGCGGAGATATGCGCCTTGCCCCCTGCGTCGGTGTAGAAGGCGCAGGCAAAGTCCTTGTCGAACCCGGTGCCGCCCAGCGACCGTTCGAGCGCGACAAAGAAGGAGATGTCCGTCCCGGCGTGCTGCCTGACGATCTGGGCGTGCAGTTTCTCAGGACGATAGCCGTTGGCCGCGAAGAGGTCGAAAAGAACCGGCACGCCGATGCGTGCGCCGAAGTTCAGGATCACGTCGGCAGAGGGGGCGCAGGACCGCAGCCGGCGAAGCAGCGCCTCGTTCAGACCAAGACCCACGGCATTGAAGGGGAAGTCCTCGAAGGCGCTCCACGGATAGTAGTGGGCGATGTGGTCGTCCTCCTGCACGTCGGCGCCGTCGGGCAGGTCGGTCTTGCTGGCCTTGCGGAAGGCGCCGAAGCGCGGGTCGCCGGGATCGGCCACCTGCGGCAGACACCCGATGACCACATCCGCCTTCTGCACCTCGCTCAGGGCGGCGGGGGCGTCGATCAGGCTGACCGCGCCCTCGATGGGATGGAACCGGTGGGCCTCCTGCGGGGCTAGGCTGCCGACGTTGCGTTCGGCCAGCGCGGCCATGCGCGGGTCGAGGTCGCTGCCCGCGACACGTTTGGCACCGCACATCCGCAACAGGAAGGCCGCGTTGACGCCGGTGCCCATGCCCACCTCGTAGACGGTCCTGTCCTCGAGCCCGGCACGCTCCAGCGCGATCTGAAAGGTCTGCGTCCACGGATCGGACGGGTCGAAGGCGTACTCCGGTGAATGCGGTGTGACGCCGGTGTCCGTTTCCGACACCTGACGGGCGCCGGACAAGTCTGTGTCGATCATGGGCTTTTCCGTAGCTTCGTCGTGGTGCACGGGGCCGGGACGGCGCCGCGCCGGATCATTCGAGCAAGAGAACCGTGCGGGCCGCGCCGCGCAGGCAGTGGTCCGACCGCATGGAGGCGGCGTATCCCCCGGAGTTCAGCAGCACGATCACGTCCTCCTCTTCGGGGGCGGGCATTGTGTGGTCGACGGCCCATTTGTCCAGGGCCTCGTTGACGTTGCCGACCACGGTGAACCGTCCTTCGGGCGCGCTCCGCGGCACGGCGGGCACCGGCTCGCACGGCAGGCCGTAGAAGGCCGGCTCCATGGCGAGGTTGAACCCGGCGTCGAGGCCGAGGAACTCGACCTCCTTGCGGCGTTCGCGATAGGTCACGCGGGTCAACAGGACGCCCGCGTCCTTGATCAGGAAATCGCCCGGCTCCACAGCCACGGTGAAGTCGTAGCCGCCATACGCCTGAGCGATGGTCGCGGCCCAGCGGTTCAGGTCCAGCGGGGCGTCGCCCGAGCGATGCGGCACGCCGAGGCCGCCGCCGATGTTCACCTCGGTCAGGCCGGGCAGTCGGTCGATGAAGGCGCGGCTGGCGTCGAGCACCGCGGCGAACTGCTCCATCTCCCGGTCGAGATAGCCGCAGCCCGCGTGGAAATGCAGGCGGGTGATCTGCAGGCCGTGCTCCTCTGCGATGGCGATGGCCTCGGGCAGGCGGTCGAGGTAGATGCCGAACTTCGTCGCCTCGATCCCGCTGTATTGCAGCATGTCGCTGCCGCCGTAGCCGATGCCGCGATCCGGGTTGATGCGCAGGCCGACCTTTCGTCCCGGGCAGGCGCGCGCGTACTTCCGCAGGGCCGACAGGCTGTCGAAGTTCACGTTGATCGCGTCGAAGCGGGACAGGAAGGCGATGTCCTCCGTGCCGAGCGACGTTCCGGTGAAGGAGATGTCCTCTTCACGAAAGCCGCAGGACAAGGCATGCAGCAGCTCTTCCGGCGAGCAGATGTCGGCCCCGCACAGGTCCTGCGCCGCGAGGTAGGACAGATACTGCGGGGTGCGGTTGGCTTTGATCGCGTAGTAGAAGCGGTGGCCCAGACCGGCGGGCGCAAGGGCCGCGTCCATCGCCCGGTGCAGGCTGCGCAGCTTGTCGATCACCCGCGGCGCCCGGATCACGTAGGCAGGCGTGCCGGTCTTGCGGGCCAGCGCGTCAAGGTCTGCGGTCCCGAGGTGCAGGCGCCCGTGACGGTAGGCCAGGTCCTCGCGCTGCCACCACGGGGCGGGGCGCGCCGCTGTCTTCGTGGTTGCCCCGGTCGCGGGTGTCGCAACGGTGGTTTCAGACATGCGTCGCGCTCTGCTCGGGTCCTTTCGCGGAGGCCGCGGCCACGAGGGCGAATTCGCGCAGGTCGGGCGAGGAATAGAGCAGGCGGATGTCGGTGCTTTCGCCGGTCAGGCAGGCGGTCACCCGGTCGCTGTCGGTGAAATCGCCATCGACAAGCACGTCCAGCGGCAGCCCGCAGTCGCTGCGGCCGACGACGGCCTGCTTGATGCGGAGAACGGTCAGCGGAGCGGAGAGGCCACGGCAATCGATGAAGCTGGTCGGTTGTTGTGTCATGTGGTGTCCCTGATACGTTGTGCGGCACGGGCCGCGATGGAAATGAGGGGTGGCCGTCTCAAATGTCGCCCGCGGCGAGGTCGGCCCTGGCCTGTGCAAGGGCGTCCGACAGTGTCGCGATGATGCGGTCGATATCTGGCCGGTCGATGATCAGCGGCGGCGACAGTATGCAGAGGTTCTCGTAGGGGCGCACCAGCAGGCCGGCCTCCTGGCAATAGGCGTCGACCTTCTGGGCAAGCGCGATGTTGGCGGCGTTGGGGCCGGCCTCTTCTCCGGTCCAGCATTCGACGCAGGCCATCAGGTGATCGCCGCGCACCGTGTAGACGATGGGATTGTCGCGCAGTTCGCGCAGCCGCTGGATGAAGTAGGGGCCGACGTCGCGCACGTGGCCGCAGATGTCCTCCTGCTCCATGATCTCGATGTTGGCGAGCGCCACGGCGCAGGCCACCGGATGACCGGAATAGGTGAACCCGTTGGAAAAGACCGGCTTGTCCTTGGGCGCGGCCTCGGCCAACGCGTCGGAAATCCGGTCGGAGATCAGCACGGCACCAAGCGGCTGGTAGCCGGAGGTCAGGCCCTTCGCGGTGATGATCATGTCGGGCTGGATGCCGAAGCGGGCCTCGGACGCGAAGAAGTGCCCCAGACGTCCGAAGCCGGTCACCACCTCGTCCGAGATATAGAGGATGTCGTGCTTCCGGCAGAGATCGAAGGTGGCCTTCTGATAGCCCTCGGGCGGGGTCAGCACGCCGCCCGAGGCGAGGATAGGCTCCGCGATGAAACAGGCGATCTTGTCGGCACCGATGCGGGCGATCTTTGCCTCCATCTCGTCCAGGAGCTCCTGAAGCTTTTCCGCGCCGGACAGGTTCGAGCGGTCTGCGTCGTGTCCCGGGCTGGACAGGTGGTGGACGAAGTCGGTCTCGTACTGGAAATGCGTGCGGTCTGCGTCCTTGCCGGATAGCGACTGCGTCAGGTAGGTGCCGCCGTGGTAGGCGTTGATGCGCGACAGGACATGCCGCTTTTCGGGCCGTCCCTGTGCAGCGAAGTGGTAATGCGCGATGCGGATCGCGGATTCCACCGCGGTCGAGCCGCAGGTGGTGAAATGCACGCGGTTCAGGTCGCCGGGCGCAAGCTGCGAGAGCCGTTCGGCCAGCCGTGCGGCGGGTTCGCTCGAAAGATCGCCGAAGGGTGTATAATAGGCCATGCGGCGGGCCTGATCGGCCATTGCCTCCGCCAGCTCCTCGCGTCCGTAGCCCAGCGTCATGCACCACATGCCGCCGATCGCGTCGAGGTAAGTCTTGCCAGAACTGTCGCGGACGCGCACGCCCTTCGCCTGGCTGATCACCAGTGAGGTCTGTTCGCCCAACCCGCTCAGATCGGCCCAGGGATGCAGGACGTGGCGTGCGTCGGCCTCGGAGGCCGTCTCTGCCGGTATCGTCTCGGCGGTCTCCGTTTCGGACAGTGAATGGGCCAGTGTCTCCATGGTGCGGTTTCGCCTCTCGTTGGGGCGCGCGAACGCCCTCTCGCCGGCCCTGCCGGACCGCCTCGTTCCATCGTCGGCCTTGAGCGGCCTCTTCGCTGTGATGCGGTTCCGCAGGCGCGCGTTCGCGTCTTCGCTGCATTGCGCGGGCCGGGTGCCGAAAGGCGTGCCGCGCGTGTCACCGCTGCAAGGGAGGCCTCTCATGTGCGGGATCAGTGTCCCGCGCGGGCCTTCCTGCCGTGCGTCCAGACTACCCGTCTGAGGCGAGAACTGAACCCGCCGCGCCAAGGTTTTTCGGCAAGCGGCCCGATTGGCCGCAATATCCACGCTCCTGCACGATCTTTAGGCAGGAATTGCCCCGTCGGCGCGGATCAGGATACGCAGCGGGTCCAATTCCCTGTGTCTTTTTCCCGCATATGCCGAACTGCCGGGACCACGTTCCACGCCGCCGCTTGCTGCGCGAACGCAGAGTTTGGTGAACCGGCGCAACTTCCCGATTGACGCATTCATCAGATTTGGGAATTGTCCCGAATATGGGAATCACGCTTCAATCCGACTCGGTCAGCCTCGCCTCGCACCTGAAGTCCATGCGGGTGGACCGCGGGATGACCCTGAACGACCTCGAAGCGCGTTCGGGCGTCAGCCGGGCCACGCTGTCGCGGATCGAGAACGCCGAGGCCAGCCCGACCGCCGAGACGCTGGGCAAGCTGGCCACCGCCTTTTCGGTACCGATCTCCCGCCTGATCGCGCCGCTCGACGATGTCTTCGTGCCGCTGGTCAAGGGAGAGATGCAGACGGTCTGGACGGACGCGGAGGCCGGGTTCACGCGCCGCGTCGTTTCTCCGCGCACCGGGGCGCTGAGTTTCGAGGTGATCGAAGGCACGTTGAAGCCGTCCGCACGGATTTCCTACGACAGCCCGTCCGTGGCGGGGCAGGAGCATCACCTCGTCCTGCTCGAAGGGCGGTTGAGGCTGACGGTCGGGGGGGAGGCGCATGACCTGCGCCCCCGGGACTGCCTGCGCTACGCGCTTTACGGAGCGACGCTTTTCGAAGCCGGGGAAGAGGGCGCCCGGTACATCCTCTGCATCAGATAGGACAGACGACCGTGACACTGGAGATCGTCAAGATAACGGAAATGCATCGGTACGCCTCCGGGCTGGGGCGTGTGCTGGCCGACAGCGTGACCGACGGGGCGGCCATCAGCTTCATGCAGCCCTTCACGGCACAGGAGGGCGCGCGCTGGTTCGAGACCTCGGTCTTCCCGGACGTGGCTGCCGGGGGGCGCGTCCTGTTCGGCGCGCTGAAGGATGGCGAGGTGGTGGGGACCGTGCAACTGTTGATCGCCATGCCCCCGAACCAGCCGCACCGGGCCGAGATCGCGAAGATGATCGTGCATCCCGGCAGCCGCCGTCAGGGCATCGGGCGCAAGCTCATGCTGGCGGCGCTGGAGGAAGCCCGGGCGCGGAAGAAGACGCTTGTGACGCTCGACACCCGGACCGGCGACCGGGCAGAGCCGCTTTATGCCTCGGTCGGGTTCGAGGTGGCCGGGGTCATCCCCGACTTCGCCTTCGATCCCGATGGCCGCGCGCTACATCCGACGACCTACATGTACATGAAGCTGTGAGGTCCGGGGCCACCGCATCGCCGCTCAGGTCCGGTCGCCGATGACGGCGCGCAGCATCTCGCGTTCTTCGCCCGTCAGGTCTGTGAGCGGAGACCGGACAGGTCCCGTTTCGAACCCGCGCAGGGCGACGCCCGCCTTGATCGCGGATACGGCATAACCGGTCTTGCGGTCGCGGACCCTGGCGAACGGATAGTAGAAGTCGCGCAGCATCGCCTCGCAGGTGGCATCGTCGCCTGAAACAAACGCGTTGTGAAACTTCAGTGCGGTCTCGGGGACGAAATTGAAGACGGCAGAGGAATAGGTGTCCACGCCCGCGCCGCGATAGGCCTGCGCAAAGAGTTCATGCGTGGGCATGCCGCCGATGTAGGCCAGCCTGTCGCCCAGCCCGACGGTGATGCGCTTGACCGTGTCTATGTCGCCGGTCCCGTCCTTGAAGCCGATCAGGTTGGGGCAGTCCTCGGCCAGCCGCGCCAGCGTCTCTGCCGACACCACCGACTGACCGCGATTGTAGACGATCACTCCCATGCGCGTCGCCTTGCAGACGGCGCGGATGTGCGCCTCGATCCCGTCCTGCGGCGCACCGATCAGGTAGTGCGGCAGCAAGAGGATCCCGTCGCCGCCCGCCGCCTCGATCTCGCGGGCGAGGTCGCAGGCCATCCGTGTGCCATAGCCGCAACCCGCGATGATGGGATCGTTTGGCTGTGCCGCGCGGGCGGTGCGGACGACCTCCACGATCTCGGACGGGGTAAGGGAGAACATCTCTCCGGTGCCGCCGGCAACGATCAGCCCGGCGATCGGATGCGGCGCCAGCCACTCGAGATGCGCAGCAAAGGCTTTGGGGTTGAAGGCGTCGTCCGCGTCGAACGGCGTGACCGGGAAGGACAGGAGACCGGAGCGGATGATGTCGCGCAGCGCGCTGGGGTCGATCATGGGACGAACTTTCTTGGCAGGGCGCAAAATGGCCTGCGCCGCCGGTGGCGGGCAGGGTCATGGGCCGGGATCAGGTTGGTCGCAGGCTGCACCCCGCGTGGCGCGATTGCAAGATGCCGGGTCCGCCAAAGGCCACCGGGCGATTGGACCGCCGGGGCAGGGCGAGGCGCGTTCCCGGCCTCCGGCGCCACACGGCCTGTGTGACAGGTTCCGGCCTGCATCCCTTGATTTCCGGGGCCAAGGCCTGTCTTCTGGCGGAAATGACGGGTCCGGCTGCGGCCGCCCCGCCCCAATGAACAGCGAGGTTCCATGACCCTCATCCTGGCCATCGACCAAGGCACCACGTCCACCCGCTCGATCCTCTTCGACACCGATCTGAAGATCGTGGCGACGTCACAGGAGGAATTCGACCAGCACTATCCCGCGTCCGGCTGGGTGGAGCACGACTGTTCCGACCTCTGGACGACGACGGCGGCCACCTGTCGCGGCGTGATGGAGAAGGCCGGGGTGCGCGCCGGGGACATCGCCGCCATCGGCATCACCAACCAGCGCGAAACGACACTCGTCTGGGACCGCAAGACCGGCAAACCCATGCACAACGCCATCGTCTGGCAGGACCGCCGCACGTCCGAGTTCTGCAAGGGACTGAAGGCGGAGGGTTTCGAGGAGACGGTTACCGACCGCACCGGGCTTCTGCTCGACCCCTATTTCTCGGGCACGAAACTGGCCTGGCTTCTCGACAATGTCGAAGGCGCGCGCGAACGGGCAGAGGCGGGCGAACTGGTGTTCGGGACGGTCGATACCTGGCTGGTCTGGCACCTGACCGGCGGCGCGGAGCACCTGACCGACGCGACCAATGCCGCGCGGACGATGCTCTATGACATCCGCAAGGGACGCTGGTCGAAGACGATCTGCGACAAGCTGGGCATTCCCATGTCGATGCTGCCCGAGGTGCGCGACTGCGCCGCCGACTTCGGCGAGACCCGTGCGGACCTGTTCGGTCAGCCGATCCCGATCCGCGGCATCGCGGGCGATCAGCAGGCGGCGACCATCGGGCAGGCGTGTTTCAAGCCGGGGATGCTGAAGTCGACCTACGGCACCGGCTGTTTCGCCCTGCTGAACACCGGGGACGAACCCGTCCGGTCGAACAACCGCCTGCTGACGACCATCGCCTACCAGCTGGACGGCAAGCCGACATATGCGCTCGAAGGGTCGATCTTTATCGCCGGGGCCGTGGTGCAATGGCTGCGCGACGGGCTGAAGATCGTGCGCAACGCCGCCGAGACGCAACCGCTGGCCGAACGCGCCGACGATGCGCAGGAGGTCATCCTCGTGCCCGCCTTCACCGGGTTGGGCGCGCCCTACTGGAACGCCGAGTGCCGGGGCGCCGTGTTCGGCCTGACGCGCAACTCGGGACCGGAGGAGTTCGCCCGCGCCGCGCTGCAGTCGGTGGGCTTCCAGACCCACGACCTGCTGGAGGCAATGAAAGCCGACTGGTCGTCGGGCGGCGACGACACGGCGCTGCGGATCGACGGCGGCATGAGCGCCTCGGACTACGCGATGCAGTTCCTGTCGGACATCATCGACGCGCCGGTGGAGCGGCCCCCGGTGCTGGAGACGACGGCCACTGGCGCGGCGTGGCTCGCCGGCACCGCGGTCGGCATCCTGCCCGACATGGAGAGTTTCGCGGCGGGCTGGAGCGCCGAGAAACGCTTTGAACCCAACATGGCGGAGGACCGGCGCAGCGCCAGTTATGCGGCGTGGAAGAGGGCGGTGGAGGCCACCATCGGCTTCGCGTTTTGAGCCTGATCGTCCCGGCCAGAACCGTCTCGGGCCGCGGGAGCCGCAGTGCGGTACTCGAGGCCGTCACGCCGCTGCGGGGCGCCATCATCGTCGTGCGCGGGCAGTCGGTGCCCTGGGTCGACGTGCTGCTCGCGGAACTGATGGCGGCGGGCCGGCCGGTGTTTCCGGTGATCGCAACGGGCGAACCGTCTCTGCCACTGGTCGAGGCACTGGTCTCCGAGTTGCGCGAGTCGGGGGCGGGGATCGTGGTGGCGATCGGCGGCGGTTCGGTCATCGACTTGGGCAAGGCCTTGGCGGCACTGGTGCCCGCGCCGGCCGGGGTTCTCGACCATCTCGAAGTGGTCGGTGCCGGGCAACCGCTGGCCGAGCCTCCCTTGCCGCTGATCGCGGTCCCCACCACGGCGGGCACCGGCGCCGAGGCCACGAAGAACGCGGTGATCGACGTGCCGGACCACCGCCGCAAAGTCAGCCTGCGCGATCCGCGCATGGTGCCGGGGCTGGCGGTGCTCGACGCCGATCTGACGGACGGGGCGCCATGGCCGGTCACGCTGAGCACCGGCATGGACGCGCTGACGCAACTGATCGAGGCGTTCGTGTCCATCAGGGCCACACCCGAAACCGATGTCCTGTGCCGCGCGGCCATCCCGTTGGCGGCAGGAGCCTTGTCCCGCCTTTCGAAGGGAGAAGACCCGGATGCCCGACAGACGATGCTTGTCGCTGCTCATCTGAGCGGCATTGCCCTCGCGAACGCTGGATTGGGCGCGGTGCACGGGCTGGCCGGCGTGTTGGGCGGATGTACGAAGGCGCCGCACGGAGCTATATGCGCGCGGCTCCTGCCTCCTGTGCTGAAGGTCAACCGGGAGGCCTGCCTGGCTGCGGGTCTAGACACCGGGCGCTTCGACGAGGTCGACGAGATGGTGGCGCGTGGCATGGGGCGACCGGGCGAAACCGCTCCGGACCTGTTGCGCGATTTGATGTCGGGAACGGATTTCCCGGGCCTTGGCACCTTCGATGCGGAGGCGGTGGTCGAGGAGTCGCTGCAGTCCTCCTCCATGAAGGGGAACCCGGTCCAACTGACTGTACCGCAACTGGTTTCCGTTCTCGGATCTGCGGCCTGAGACAGCCCTGTTACCGTTAGCATTTTTCGCGGTCGAATCCGGATTCAACCCAAGGTTGCTTTGCGCGCAATTGCGACCGGAATAGGGCTTAATAGTACACTGTTAAATCCTGTAAATGCGCCTCCGTGATGAAAAAATGATCATATTCTCATGCTCGTGAACAAGTCCGATTGGATGGCCATTCGCGGTGCCGCGTTATTTTACAAATAAAATCAACATACTGCAGGGGGTACTTGAAATCCGCAGACGGGTTCCACCAGTTGCGCTCCCCGCGATGAAACAAGTTGCAATTTACACCCGGCAGTCAAATGGTTTACCGATTTTGATGATGCAGATCGAAACTCCGCTTCCAAACCGCCGTGAGCGGGCCGTGTCGCAAGCCGTCTTTGGCTGTGCTGCACGTGGCCGTTCGGTGACCGGAAACCGGGGCAAAGGAAAACCTTCAAAGACCGATCCCCGGCTAACGGGGCATGCATCGACAATCCAACAAGCGAGGACCACATGAAAACCAAACTGATGACCGTCGCTGTCGCAACAGCCATGGCCGCCGGTGCCGCCGGCGCTGCCACGCTCGACGACGTGAAGGCAGCAGGCTCTCTGAAATGCGGCGTGAGCCAAGGCCTTCCGGGCTTCTCTGCCACCAACGACGCGGGCGAATGGACCGGCATCGACGTCGACTACTGCAAGGCGCTGGCCGCTGCGGTTCTGGGCGATGCGAATGCCGTCGAGTATGTCTCGCTCTCCGCGAAGGACCGCTTCACAGCGCTGTCCTCCGGCGAGATCGACGTGCTGTCGCGCAACACCACCTGGACCATCACCCGTGACACCGACCTCGGCATCACCTTCGTCGGCGTGAACTACTACGACGGCCAGGGCATGATGGTTCCGGCCGGTCTGGGCATCAAATCGGCGCTGGAACTGGATGGCGCGACCATCTGCACCAACACCGGCACCACCACCGAGCTGAACATCACCGACTACTTCCAGCAGCACGACATGACCTTCGAACTGGTCGCGCTGGAGAACTCGGACGAGGTGATCGCAGCCTACGGCGCCGGCCGTTGCGACGTCTTCACCACCGACCGTTCGGGTGTGGCCGCAGAGCGTCTGAAGCTGGCGGATCCGGAAGCGCACGTCGTGCTGCCGGAAACCATCTCGAAGGAGCCGCTCGGGCCGTCCGTCCGCGCCGGTGACGAGCAGTGGATGAAGATCGCCAAGTGGGTGCTGTTCGGCGTGATCGAAGCCGAAGAGTACGGCATCACCTCCGAGAACGTCGAAGAGATGATGAGCTCCGAGAACCCGTCCGTGCAGCGCATCCTGGGTGTTGGCGACAACAACTACGGCGCGTCGCTCGGCCTCGAAGCGGACTTCATCAAGAAGGCCGTCGAGCAGGTCGGCAACTACGGCGAGATGTACGAGCGCAACGTCGGCCCCGACACCCCGCTGAAGCTGGACCGCGGCGTGAACAACCTGTGGAACAACGGCGGCTTCATGTACGCACCGCCGATCCGCTGATCGGACGAGGCGAACGGCCGGTCGTCCACCGACCGGCCTGAACTGAACCGCGACCCATCAAGAACGGAAAGGGGCGGAGGCATGCCTCTGCCCCTTTTCCAATAAAACAAGCGGGGAACATCCATGACATCTGTGACCGACAGCGACGGCCAGCAGGGGACAGAGGAACGCAGGGGTCTTGCGGCGCTGGTCTTCGACAGCCGCGCGAGATCGCTTTTCTTCCAGGGCGTGCTCGCCCTCATCATCATCGGGCTGATCTGGCTTGCGCTGCAGAACGCCGCGCAGAACCTGGCCGATCAGAACAAGGAATTCGGCTTCGACTTCTTCGACAGGCCGTCCGACATCCAGATCCTGACCACCTTCGGGACCTGGCTTCTGGATTACGAACCGGGGCAGAGCACGATCTTCGACGTGTTCCTCCTGTCCATCGCCAACACGCTGATCGTGGCGATTGCCGGCATCTTCTTTGCGACGATCTGGGGCTTCCTGCTCGGGATCTTCCGGCTGTCGAGCAACTTCGTGCTGCGCGGCTTTGCGACCGTCTACATCGAGCTTCTGCGCAACGTGCCTCTGCTGCTCCAGATCTTCTTCTGGACGGCGGTGATGCGGATCGTGGCGCCCTCCGAGCGCGGCGTCTACTACACGCTCGTGCCCGGCCTGCTCCAGTTCGACGCGAAGGGCATCTACGGTCCGTTCCCCATCGTCGAGGACGGGTTCATCTTCACGCTGGTGGCCTTCATCGCCGCATGCGTCGGGGCCTGGGCCTACGCCAGATGGGCCAAGAAGAGGCAGGACAAGACGGGTCAGCCGTCCCCGGTCCTCCTTGTGACGCTGGGCCTGATCGTCGTCGTCCCGACGCTGGTCTACCTGGTCTCCGGGCGCCCGGTCACCATCGAGTGGCCGAACTACGTGACCGAGGGGCCGATCTTCCGCCAGGGCTTCGAGATGGGTGTCGGCAGCTACATCGCGCCGGAGTTCATGGCGCTCTTCCTCGCGCTCTTCACCTATACGGCGGCCTTCATCGCGGAAATCGTCCGCGCCGGGATCCAGGCCGTGCCGGAGGGCCAGTCCGAGGCCGCAGGCGCGCTGGGTCTGCCGGACGGCCTGACGATGCGCAAGGTGGTTCTGCCGCAGGCGTTCCGCGTGATCGTGCCGCCGCTGACCTCGCAGTACCTGAACCTGACCAAGAACAGCTCTCTGGCGGCCGCCATCGGCTACCCGGAACTGGTCGCGGCCTTCGCGGGCACGATCCTGAACCAGGTGGGACGCGCGATCGAGATCATCGCCGTGGTGATCCTCGTGTACCTCACGATCTCGCTGCTGACGTCGGCCTTCATGAACTGGTTCAACAACCGCGTCGCGCTGGTCGAACGGTAAGGGGGACGATCTGATGCAAGAACACGAAACAGATCACTGGGTCCGCACCCACGAAGCGCCCGTTCTGCCCGCTCCGCCGACCGAGGTCGGTCTGCGCGGCTGGCTGTGGCGGAACATCTTCGCCTCGATGTCGGACTTCACCAGCCCCGGCAAGGCCGTGGGCTCGGTCATGATGATCCTGATCACCGTCTTCGCCGCGTATTCGCTGGTGTGGATGACTTGGACGCTGCTGGACTTCGCCGTCTTCAATGCGACCTTCTCCGACCCGGAGGGGCTGAAGCGCGAGGCCTGCTTCGTCAATCCGACCGGGGCCTGCTGGCCGTTCGTCCAGGCGAAGTGGTACCAGTTCATGTTCGGCTTCTACCCGGAGGAAAACGTCTGGCGGGTGAAGCTGTCGATGCTGATCCTTGCGGTCGGCATCGCGTGGCTGATCTTCCCGCTGCCGCATCGCGGCAAGGTGGCGGCCTTCATGCTGACCGGGTTTCCGGTCATCGCCTTCGTCCTGCTCAACGGCATGCCGGTCGAGGAAGATGGCGACCTCGGCCACATCTTTGCCGGTGCATGGTTCCCGCTGGTTCTGGCGGCGGTGATCTTCGCCGCATGGTGGCTGGCCAATTCCGGACGCTTCGGGGACGTGGGGTCGGCCTTCGCTCCGGCGCTGCTGATCGCGGCGAGCGGGCTGGCGCTTTGGGGCGGGTTGCCGCTGGTGACCATGGCCATCGACCTGGCGCTCGGCACCGAAGTGGTCGAGACCAACAAGTGGGGCGGCCTGACCATCACGCTGGTGGTGGCGATCTTCGGTATCGTGATCTCGCTGCCGGTGGGGATGCTGCTGGCACTCGGTCGGCGGTCGAACGCACCGATCATCAAGTACACCTCGGTGATCTTCATCGAAGTGGTGCGGGGCATCCCGCTGATTTCGGTGCTGTTCTTCGCCTCGGCGATGCTGCCCTACTTCCTCGAACCGGGGGTGGACTTCAACAAGCTGCTGCGCGCCATGATCGGCGTGGTGCTGTTTGCCTCCGCCTACATGGCAGAGGTCATCCGGGGCGGTCTTCAGGCCATTCCGAAGGGCCAGTACGAAGGCGGCATGTCGCTGGGGCTGAGTTTCTGGCAGCAGATGCGGCTGATCATCATGCCGCAGGCGCTGACCACGGTGATCCCGGGGATCGTGAACACCTTCATCGGCCTGTTCAAGGACACCACGCTGGTGCTGATCATCTCGATCTTCGACCTGCTGGGCATCCTGAACAACACCCTGAAGGACCCCGAATGGTCCACGCCCACGACGGCCTATACCGGCTATCTCACCATCGCGCTGATCTACTGGGTCTTCTGCTTCGGCATGTCCCGGTACTCGGTCCACATGGAACGCAAGCTCGACCGCTCGAACCGCTGAGGAACACATCATGACAGAACCAATGACAATGGAGGCCCCGGCGGCCAGGAAGCTGGAAGTCTCCGACGAGGTGGCCATCGAGATCCGCGGCATGAACAAGTGGTACGGCCAGTTCCACGTCCTGCGCGACATCGACCTGACGGTCTTCCGCGGCGAGCGGATCGTGATCTGCGGGCCCTCCGGGTCCGGCAAGTCCACGCTGATCCGCTGCATCAACGCGCTCGAGGAACACCAGAAGGGCTCCATCGTGGTGGACGGCACCCGGCTGACGTCCGATCTCAAGAACATCGACAAGATCCGGTCCGAGGTCGGCATGTGCTTCCAGCACTTCAATCTCTTCCCGCATCTGACGATCCTCGAGAACTGCACGCTGGCCCCGATCCACGTCCGCAAGACGCCGAAGAAAGAGGCCATCGAGACCGCCATGCACTTCCTGCACAAGGTCAAGATCCCCGATCAGGCGGGCAAGTACCCCGGGCAGCTTTCGGGCGGTCAGCAGCAGCGTGTGGCCATCGCCCGCTCGCTCTGCATGAAGCCGCGCATCATGCTGTTCGACGAACCGACCTCGGCGCTCGACCCGGAGATGATCAAGGAGGTGCTCGACACCATGATCGAACTGGCCGAGGAGGGGATGACCATGCTCTGCGTGACCCACGAGATGGGCTTTGCGCAGGCGGTGGCGAACCGCGTGATCTTCATGGCCGACGGCCAGATCGTCGAACAGAACGAACCGACGCGCTTCTTCAACAATCCGCAGAGCGAACGCACCAAGCAGTTCCTGAGCCAGATCATCGGCCACTGACTGCGGCAGACACGACAGGGAAGGGCGGTCCAGGGGCCGCCCTTTTCCTATGGCAGAACGCCGAGGTTGAACGCGCCCTGCCAGAGCGAAAGCAGGGTCTCGCGCCGCTGCTGGTCCAGCGCCACCAGCAGCGGCGGCGACAGGGGGATCGGGCGGCGGGCGCTTTGCAGCAGCGCGGTCTCGGACGGGTCATGCTCCATCACCAGCCCGGCGGCGCGCAGGGCGTCGCGCGCCTGCGGCGACAGCAGGAAGTCCAGCAGACGCACGGCGGCGGCCTTGTTGGGCGCGGTGCGCGGGATCATGAAACCGCGCGACAGGATCAGGGTGTAATCCTCCGGCTGGATCACGCCCACGTTGGGCGTGCTGTCGCTGGCGACGTAGGACCCGAGGACGTTGTAGGCGATCAGGAACCGCCCCTCCGCCACAGCGTCGATGATCTCGGACGAGCAGCAGGTGGCCACGGCCTGCACGCGGGCGAACCCTTCAAGCATGGCGCCGAAGGTCGTGGCCTCGAGGCTGTCGGCATGGGCGAAGAGATAGCCAAGCCCGGAGGCCGCGATGTCGTAGGTCGCGATGCGCCGCTGCAGGAGGTCGGGGCGGTTGCGCATCATGTCGAGCAGGGCGAACCGGCTGCGCGGCACGTCGTCCCCCTTGAACGCGTCGAGGTTGTAGATGATGACCGCCGGTTCCTCGGTGATGCCCCAAAGCTCGTCGCGCCACCGGCGGGAGGCGGGCAGGGCGGCGGTGCTCTCTGACCGATAGGTGTGTCCGCAGGCGGCGTTCACCAGCCAGACAAGCTGATGCACGCCTGAGGACAGGACCGCGTCGGCGGCGGGGATCCTGCCCGCGCAGGCGTCGCGGGTGTTGCGGAACAGGTTATTGGAGCCCCACTGTTCGTAGTTCACCGAGAGATCGGGATTGGCCTCCACGAACCGCTCCATCACGGGCCGGATGATGTCGATGTCCGTCGTCGATCGGACGTCCAGACGACTTGCCCCGGTGCCGAAGGTGGTCCGGTCTTCCTGAGCGGCCCCGGCCCGGGGGAGCAGAGCGCACATCAGGATGAGGCAGAGCAAGCGCGTCACGCCGGATCCTCCCGCGCGGTGTCGTCTGCGGGCAGGACAAGCGCCACGCGGAACCCTTGATCGGTGCGACTCATGTCCACCCGCCCGCCGGAGGCCGTCGCCACGGCGGCCACGATGGAAAGGCCAAGGCCCACGCTGTCCTCCCGCGATGTCTTGGTCCGTTCGAAGCGCGCGCCGAGGGAGGCGATGACCGCTTCGTGCGGGCCGGTGCCGGTGTCTTCCACCCAGATCACGGCCTCTGCCCCGCTGAGTTCGGTGCCGACGGTCACTGGCGGCTTGCCATGTTTCAGCGCGTTCGACAGGAGGTTCTTCGCCGCCTGACCCACGGAAAAAGGGTCCGCCACGGCGATCACGGGGTCCTCTCCGATGGCCAGCCGGACCTCCGCCCCCGGGGAGAGAAGTTCGTGGTCGCGCCGCTCGATCAGGTCCAGCGCCACCTCGCGCAGGTCGAAGGCCACGCGGGGCACGCTGTCGCCGCGGTGGATGACCATGGCCCGGGACAACAGTTGGTCCAGCAGGTCGCCCAGCGACCGCGTCCGCGCCAGCAGCATGACAAGCGGACGGCTGGGCGGTGTGCCGTCGCGCGCCATGGTCTCTGCCTGCACCCGGATCGCGGCGACGGGCGTGCGCAACTGGTGCGCCGTGTCAGAGATCAGGTTACGCATCCCGTCGATCTGCTTGTCGAGGCGCTGCATGAAACGGTTGAGGGACTCCAGCATCACGCGCAGTTCCTGCGGACGCCCCTCTACCGGCATCGGCGTCAGGTCGTAGGGGTCGCGGCGCGCGAGGTCGGAGGCCAGTGCCTCCAGCGGCCGCACGGCCGAGCGGACGGCAAACCAGGCGATGACCAGCAGCGCGATCCCGGCAAAGGCCAGCGGCACCAGCGCGTCTAGTGCAAGATCCAGCGTCATCGCCTGCCGTGCCGAGAGCGTCTGCCCCACGGTGACAGACACGTTGCCGGAAAAGTCGCGCTCGGCAAAGCGGCGGACGACACGGACAAAGCGCGCGGCCTCGCCCTGCATGCGGTCGTCGAAGAACTGAAGGAGCGCGGCACGATCCGAGCTTTCCGACGGCTCGAACCTGTCGGAGAGGCCGGTCACGAGTTGCCCGTCGGGGCCGCGCACGTCGTAGTGGATTCGGTCGTCGGGTGCCTGGGCCAGCAGCTCGAAGGCGGAGACGGGCAGGTCCACCACAGCCTTGCCGTCCTGGATGCGGATCGATTCCGCGATGTCGTTCGCCGCGCCCAGCAGCAGGCGGTCGTAGGTCTGCCGCGCCGCCGAGCGACCGTTGATCCACGTCCAGACCGAGACCAGCATGCCACCCAGCAGCAGCAGCAGGATGACCGCGGACAGTACGCGGCCGGTCAGGCTGCGGATCGGGCGGTGCAGGTCAATCATCCGTCCCGATCCGATAGCCGACGCCGCGCTGGGTCGAGATCGACACGCCGCTGCCGGTCAGCTTCTTGCGCAGCCGGGCGACATACAACTCGATGGCGTTGATCCCGACGTCCGCGTCGTCGAACCCGAAGAGCGAGTCGTAGAGGCGCTGCTTGCACAGGACCTGACCGGGATGCCGCAGGAATGTGGCCAGCACGGTCGCTTCGCGCCGTGTCAGGTCGAGCCTGCGGTCGCCGATGGTCGCGGTCATTTCGGACGGCGAGAAACCGAGGTTCGCAAGCTGGATAAGGTCGGCCTTCGGCCCCGTCTCGCGCCGGACGATGGCCCGCAGCCGCGCCTCCAGTTCGCGTTGTTCGAAGGGTTTCACGAGGTAGTCGTCGGCGCCGATGTCCAGCGCGTCGACCCGGTCGTCCACCGTTCCGAGCGCCGTGAGCATCAGCACAGGCGTCCGGTCGCCGCCTGCCCGCATCTCGCGCAGCAGCGCCAGTCCGGAGCCGTCCGGCAGGTTGATGTCGAGGATCACGGCATCGTACGTCTGGACGGCCCGGTGGTCGCGTGCGCCTTCGAGGTCGACTGCATGGTCGCCCACGATGCCGGCCTGGCTCAGGCGCGCGATGACCCCTTCGGCAAGGTCCGTGGCGTCTTCGACCATCAGCACCCGCATGTCCGGGACGTCCCTTTCATTTCTGCCGAATTCCGCGCCGCTTTCCGGCCTTTGACAGCTTCACGACAGCTTCCTTCGCTACGTCCTTTGTCTAACCCGTAACGAGGGAGGCTGCAAAGGCAGTCGTGACTACGGGGAATGTCGGGCAGTCGCCTCTCGCGGCTGCCAATGTGGAGGAAAATGACATGATCAAAGCAACCCGGCTCGTCGTGGCCGCGGCACTCGTGGGCGTATCCGCCCTTGCCGCCAGCGCGCAGGAAAACCCTGAATGTATCGCACCGGCCAACCCGGGTGGTGGCTGGGACTTCACCTGCCGTCAGGTAGGCAAGTCGCTGCAGGACCTTGGCCTGATCGACAAGACCATGCAGGTCGTCAACCTCGCCGGTGGCGGCGGTGGCGTGGCCTACGCCGAAGTGGTGAACAAGCGTAACGACAGCAACGACCTGATCGTCGCGGCATCCTCGGCCACCGCGACCCGCCTCGCGCAGGGCGCGTATCCGGGCAACACAATGGACCAGGTGCGCTGGCTCGCGTCGGTCGGAGCGGATTACGGCGTGATCGCCGTCGCCGCCGACTCCGAGATCGACACGCTCCCCGCGCTGCTCGACCAGATCAAGGCGGATCCGACCACGATCTCCGTGGCGGGCGGGTCGGCCGTGGGCGGCTGGGACCACCTGAAGGTCCTGATCGCGGCCAACGCCTATGGCATCGATGACGTGCGTTCGATCAAGTACATCGCCTTCGACGGCGGTGGCGAGGCGGTGACCCAGCTTCTGGCGGGCTCTGTCCAGGCCTTCACCGGCGACATCTCCGAAGCGAAGGGCTTTGTCGACTCCGGCGACATCAAGGTGATCGCGGTCCTCGCGCCCGAGCGTCTGGGTGGCGAATTCTCCGAGATGCCGACCGCGAAAGAGCAGGGCGTCGACGCCATCGGTGCCAACTGGCGCGGCTTCTACGCTCCGGGCGGCATGTCGGACGAGGCATATGACGCATGGGTTTCCAAGATCGGCGAGCTCTATGCCTCCGACGAATGGAAAGCCGTGATGGAGACCAACGGCCTCGCGCCGCTAGACCTGCAGGGTGCTGACTTCCAGGCCTTCGTCGAGGAATCCGTGGCCAAGATCCAGTCGATCTCCAAGGAAATCGGCATCATCAAGTAAGCGTCCCCCGCGCGCTTTCTACAGGGCGCCGCCGCACGAGGCGGCGCCCGATCCTTACCCGATACCCCCTGACATCCCGAACTGGAGATCCCCATGAGTGATCGCATCTTCGGGGTCTTCGGCATTCTCCTCGCCATCGGTTTCGCCATTTCGGCGCTGTATATCGAGGAAAGCTTTCTCTCCGATGCCGTGGGTCCCAAGGCCTTCCCCCTGATCATTGCCGCCATCCTCGGCATTTCGAGCGCCGTGATAGCCTTCCGTCCCGATCCCGAACCGCAATGGCCCGCGCTTGGCCGCCTGGTCGAGATCGGCGCCGCCATCGTCGTGATGATCCTTTACGCCGAGTTGCTGCCCGTCGCGGGCTTCGTCCTCGCCACCGCCTTTGCCGCAGGATACCTCGCGTGGCGCCTTGGCTCCGGTCCGGTCGAGGCCGTGCTGACCGGCGTCGGCACTTCGGTCGGCATCTACGTCATCTTCCACCTCGTGCTGGGCCTCTCCCTCGCACGCGGCCCCTGGGGGTTCTGAACCATGGAGACCTTTTCCAATCTCGCCGACGGCTTTGCCATCGCATTGACGTGGCAGAACATCCTGCTGGCGCTGCTGGGCTGTTTCCTCGGCACGATCATGGGCGCGCTGCCCGGCCTCGGCCCGTCGAACGGCGTGGCGATCCTGATCCCGTTGGCATTCACGCTCGGCCTGGGCGCCACGCCCTCGCTGATCCTGCTTACGTCCGTCTACTACGGCGCGATGTACGGCGGGCGCATCTCGTCGATCCTGCTGAACATCCCGGGGGACGAACCGGCGATGATGACCTGTCTCGACGGGCATCCCATGGCCAAGAAGGGGCTCGCCGGCGAAGCTCTCTCGCTTTCGGGAATTGCTTCCTTTGTCGGCGCGTTCTTTGCGACCTGGGGGCTGATCTTCCTCGCGCCGCAGCTGGTGAAGATCGCGCTGCTCTTCGGCCCGGCGGAGTACTTTGCCCTCTTCGCCCTTGCGTTCATGACGCTCGGCGGCGTGTCCTCCACCAACCAGGCGAAATCGGCCTTTGCCGCGGCACTGGGGCTTGGCCTTGCGATGATCGGCGTCGACACCCAGACCGGCGTGCCGCGCTTCACCTTCGGCGAGGTGCACCTTTATGACGGTCTCGACTTCCTCGTGGCCATCGTGGGCCTGTTCGCGCTGTCCGAGGTCTTCATCTTCCTCGAACACCGCCACGGCGGGGCGGACGCGGACGAGACCAAGCTGAAGATCGGCAAACTCTACCCGCCGATGTCGATGATCAAGCAGTGCATACCCACGATGCTGCGGACCTCGTTCCTGGGCTTCCTCGCCGGGGTGCTGCCGGGGGCAGGGGCCTCGCTGGGGTCGTTCATCTCGTATTCGTTCGAAAAGCGGCTGGTCGACAAGGAAGGCACCTTCGGCAAGGGCGACCCGCGCGGTGTCGCGGCCCCCGAGGCGGGCAACAACGCCGCCGCAGGCGGGGCGCTGGTGCCGATGCTGGCGCTTGGCGTGCCCGGCTCCGGCACGACCGCGGTCCTGCTGGCGGTGCTCCTGGCGCTCAACATCACGCCCGGACCGCTGCTGTTCACCCAGAACCCGGACGTGGTCTGGGGCCTGATCGCGGCGCTCTTCATCGCGAACTTCATGCTGCTGGCGATGAACATCCCGATGGTCGGCATCTTTACCCGCGTGCTGATGATCCCGTCGCGCATCCTGATGCCCATCGTGGCGATGGTCAGCTTTGTCGGGATCTACGGCATCTCCGGGTCGTCTTTCGACCTGATGGTGATGATCGGCTTCGGCGTCATGGGCTGGGTGCTGCGCAAGTTCGACGTGCCGCTGGTGCCCATCATCCTCGGCACGCTGCTGGGCAACGCGATGGAGAACAACCTGCGCCGTGCCATCACCATCGACAACGGCAACTGGTGGACGCTGATCGACAGCCCGCTTGCCATCGGTCTCTGGACGGTTGCCATCGTCGGGTTCATCCTGCCGCTGATCATCGGCGCGCGGGTCAAGGCCGGGATGCGGCGGCAGGGCGACGAAGAAGGGTCGCTCCGCGACTGAACCAGAGCCACGAGCCTGCGCAACTCCGAACCCGGCGCCACCCGCGCCGGGTTCTTTTTTGACTTCTGGAAAGCAGTGCCGGGCGTCCGAAACCGCCCCGACAGCCGGAAACCGGCGTTCACAAAGTGCCTTTTATTTAAACTTGGCTTGTCGTGCGCGTTAACTCAACCTTGCAGGGGGAGGGAATCGTTGTCGATTTTCGAAGTGATAAATGTGGCAGTGCAGCATTTCGCGCACAAAGCCACGGCTGCCGGACACCGCGAGGTGCCCGCGCGGCAAGCCGGCCAGAAGGTCCGGAGGGGCGCCTTGCCCCGCACGATGCCTCCCGTGTTCAACAGGAGGATACCATGGCGACGAACAAAGCCCGGCTGCTGGCCGGGACGGCGCTTGCGCTGACAATCGCGGGTGCGGCGCAGGCCGACACGATACGGTTCTGGACGACAGAAACGCAGCCCGAACGGCTGGCCCGGCAGGAACAGATGGCCGCCGACTTCACCGAGGCGACCGGCAACGAGGTCGAGGTCATCCCGGTCGAAGAGAGCGACCTCGGCACACGGGCGACGGCGGCTTTTGCGGCGGGTGACCTGCCGGACGTGATCTACCACACATTGCAATGGTCCCTGCCCTGGGCGGAGGAAGGCATCCTCGACCCCGAGGCCGCGACCGACGTGATCGAGGACCTGGGCGAGGACACCTTTGCCGAGGGTGCCCTGAAGATGGCCGCCTTCGGGGAGGGCTACGCGGCGGTCCCCGTGGACGGCTGGACGCAGATGATCCTCTACCGCAAGGACCTGTTCGACGAGGCAGGGCTGGAAGCGCCGACCACCTACGCCGCGGTCGAGGCCGCGCTGGACAAGCTGCACAACCCGCCCGAGATGTACGGTTTCGTCGCCGCCACCAAGGTCGACGAGCCCTTCATGAGCCAGGTGCTGGAGCATGTCTTCCTCGCCAACGGCGTGACGCCGGTTGGGGAGGACGGTTTCGCGCCGCTCGACGAGGCGAAAACCACCGAGGTGCTGGAGTTCTACAAGAAACTGGCCGACGCCTCGCCGCCGGGTGACCTCTACTGGGACCAGTCGCGCTCGCTCTATTTCTCGGGCAACGCGGCGATGATCATCTGGTCGCCCTTCATCCTCGATGAGCTGGCTGGCCTGCGCGACAGTGCCCCGCCGACGATCAACGACGACCCGACCTCGCCCGAGCTGGCGTCTAAGACCGGGATCGTGACGACCTTTGCCGGTCCGTCCAACCCGGACGGCGCGGCCTGGGGCGACATGCGGTACTTCGGGATCACCTCCGACGCGGACACCGACATCGCGGAGGAGTTCGTCGCCTATTCGATGGACCAGGGCTACACCCAGACGCTGGCCATCGCGCCGGAGGGCAAATTCCCGACCCGCCGCGGCACCGCCGACGACCCGACTGCCTTCCAGAAGGCATGGGCCGAGCTGCCGGTGGGCGTCGACCGCAAGGCGCCGCTCGGGGACCTCTACGACCAGTCGAAGATCGACGAGATCGTCAGCGGCCTCGACGTGGCGCAGCGCTGGGGGGTGACCGAGGGGCAGCTGGCGCTGGCCTCGAAGATGATCAACAGCCAGGCGATCAACCGGATCGTGCGGCAGTACATCGACGGCCAGATTGAGGTGGCCGACGCCGTTGCGGCGATGAACGACGAGCTTTCGAAGATCGAATGACGTCACGGGCGGGCGGGCCATGATGGTCCGCCCGCCTGCGCCACGGAGGATCACGGCCATGTCACAGGCGATTCCGCCGACCGGAACCGGCCCGCTCGCCCGGCGCGAGGCGCGGCTGGCGTGGTCGCTCCTGTTTCCGACGCTCTTCGCCGTTGCGGCGGTGGTCGTCCTGCCGCTTCTGGCGGTGTTCTGGATCAGCTTCAAACCCGTGGAACTGGGCGACCTGCGGGCGCCCGAAGTGGTCATCCGCGAGGACCTGCGCGGCAAGCCCGAGGCCGCGGGTGATGAGGCCACTGTGCGCTACCGCCTGCGGAATTCCTCTCAGGACCAGTCGATCACCGGCGTCACGCTGACCGACACATGGCCGGACGGGCTGACCGTTATCGGCGACCTCGATCCGCGCTGCACGCTGGAGGGGGCCGACTTCTTCTGCGACCTGGGCGACTGGGAGGGCGGCTACAGCGAGCGGCTGGAGATCCCGGTGACCGTCTCCGCCGATTTCCTCGCGCAGGAAACCGACATCGAAGAGACCGACCCGGTGATGACCGGCCGGGCGCAATCGGTGCTGACATCGGGCAATTTCACGCTGGAGAACTTCGCCCGCGTCTTCGACGGCGAGGAGTTCCTGTCGGTCTTTGGCGTCACGCTGTTCTACACCGTCTTCGGCACCATCGGTGCGCTGGTGATGGGACTCTTCGCGGCGCAGCTTCTGAACCATTCGTTCAAGGGACAGGGGCTGTTGCGGGGGCTCTACCTCTTTCCCTACGTGGCGCCGGTGATCGCCGTCGCCTTTGCGTGGATCCTGCTCTTCGACCCGTTCTCGGGTTCGGCCAACGCGCTTCTGGTGCAGATGGGCGTGACCGAGCAGTCGATCAACTTCTTCGGGCAGAAACCCCTGGCGCTGATCATGGTCACCGCCTTCGAGGTCTGGCGGTATTTCCCGCTGTCCTTCCTGTTCATCCTGGCGCGCATGCAGTCGATCGACAGCGACATGTACGAGGCCGCCGAGATGGACGGGGCCTCGCCCTTCCAGCAGTTCTGGTACCTTTCGCTGCCGATGCTTCTGGGCATCCTGAGCGTGCTGTTCCTGCTGCGCTTCATCTGGACCTTCAACAAGTTCGACGACATCTTCCTGCTGACGGGCGGCAACGCGGGCACGCGGACCCTGACGGTGAACGTCTACGAGCAGGCCTTTGCCCTGTCGAACATCGGGGCGGGCGCTGCGGTGGCGGTGGTGGTCTTCGGCTGCCTGCTGATCTTCTCGGTCTTCTTCTTCAAGTTCATCAGCCGGGAGGAAGGGTTATGAGCTGCGCAACAGGCGGGGCTGCGCCCCGGGCGCCTGCGGCGCCTTTCAGGTATTTCTGCCAAGATGAAGGAGCGGGCGCATGAAGGCGTTGAGGGTCGGATACGTGACCGGCGCGCTTCTGGGCGCGCTCTGGGCGGTGGTGGCCTTCATCACCGTGGCCGTGGTCATGAGCTTTGCCACCGGAGAAAGCGTGCGGCCCTCGGGCTCGGGCGCGGTGCTGGTGGGCGCGATTGCCGGGCTGGTGGCCGTGCGTTGGCAGAACCGCTGGCTGACCGACGGCGCGGCGCTGGCGGCGGCGCTGGCGCTGGCGGCCGTGGGAGTGGGCGCGCTGCGGTTCGGCGAGGACACGGCAATGGGCCTGCGGGCGGCGGCGCTGATTTTCGGGGCGGGGGCCACGGGCATTCCGCTGGTGCGCTACCTTGACGGGCTGCCCGCGGGCGCGCTGACACGGCACCAGTTCGAGGGGGCGGTGATCCGGGCGCTGATGGGGTTCGGCTACGTCTTCTTCACCGCCATCGTGGTCATTCCGTTCTACGTGATGGTGATGACCTCGCTGAAGAACCAGGCGGAGCTGATCGCCAACCCGCTCGACTTCTCCATCGACCTGTCGCAGGGCTGGGGGCTGTTCCGGTCCTATGTGGAGCTGATCCGGGACTTCAACTTCGGCCGTTACCTCTGGACCTCGTTCTACATCTCGGTGCTGACGGTGTTGATCACGCTGGCCTTCGCCATTCCCGGCGCCTACGCGGTGGCGCGGCTGAGGTTCGCAGGGCGGGCGATGTTTTCGCGCTCGATCCTGCTGATCTACATGGTGCCGATGATCGTTCTGGCGCTGCCGATCTACATCGCCTTTTCCATGACCGGGCTCAGGAACTCCATCGCCGGGATCGTGATGATCTACCCGGTCACGACCATTCCCGTGGCGCTCTACATGCTGCAGGGCTACTTCCGCGGTCTGCCGGCGGAGATCGAGGAGGCCGGGCTGATGGACGGGCTGTCGCGGCTGATGGTGATCTGGAAGATCACCCTGCCGCTGTCGCTGCCGGCGCTGGCCTCCGTGTCGCTCTATGTCTTCATGATCGCGTGGAACGAGTTCCTGCTGGCCTTCATGCTGCTCGACGATCCGTCGAAGTTCACGCTGACACGCGGCATCGCCTCGCTCAATTCGTCGGAGATCCCGCGCCAGCACCTGATGGCCGGATCGGTGATCGCCACGGTGCCGATCATGGCGCTGTTCCTCGGGCTGGAGCGGTTCATGACCAAGGGCCTGACGGCGGGGAGCGTGAAGGGATGAGCGGTGTGCATCGGGGCATATGGGGTGCGGGGTGCGTGACCGGAATGAGGGGGGCGGCATGACCGACCTCGACGCCACCGCGCGCCGCATCCTGCAGGGCAACGACCGGGGCGGGTACACCGTGCCCACGGCGGGGCTTTATCCCTACCAGTGGAACTGGGACAGCGTCTTTGCCGCCATGGGGTTCGCCACCTTCGACACCGACCGCGCCTGGCAGGAGGTGGAGACGCTGCTGTCTGGACAGTGGCCGAACGGCATGGTTCCGCACATCCTGTTCCACAAGGTGGAGCCCACGTATTTCCCGGGCCCGGACGTCTGGGGTGGGGTTGGTCCTGTGCCGTCCTCGGGGATATCGCAGCCGCCCATCGCCGCGACCTTCATCCGGTACCTGGCCGATCTGGACCCCTCGGCCGCGGATCGGGCGAAGGAGATGGTCGGCCCGCTCACCGACTGGCACCGATGGTTCTTCGACTGGCGGGGGGAGAAGGGCGCGATCTGTGTCAGCCACCCTTGGGAGACGGGGCGCGACAATTCTCCGGACTGGGACGCGGCCTTTGCCGCCATCGAGCCCGCCAACCTCGACGCCTACTACCGGCGCGACACCACCCATGTGGCCGAGGACGAACGCCCGCGCCGCTGGGACTACGACCGCTACCTGACGCTGGTGAAGCTGGGGCACGACTGCGGCTGGGACGAGGCGCACCTGCGGGAGGTCTCTCCCTTCCGGGTGGCCGATCCGACGATGACCTTCACCCTGCTGCGCGCCAACCGGGACCTCCTGGCCCTGGCGCAGCGGTTCGGGGCGGAGACGGCAGAGATCGAGGGCTGGATCGCCGCCATCGAAGCCGGATCGGAACGGCTGTGGAATGCGGAGATCGGCGCCTACGACACCTTCGACATGCGGGCGGGCAAGCACTCCGGCGTAATCTCCAACGCGTCCTTCCTGAACTGGTACGCGGGTGTCAGGCCCGAACGGATGCTGGACCACTTCGACCGGATCGCCGGGGTCTTGCCCTACGGCGTGCCTTCGGCGGACCCGCAGCAGCCGGGGTTCGAGCCGAAGCGCTACTGGCGGGGGCCGGTCTGGGCAATGATGAACTGGCTGATCGCCCTCGGGCTGCGCGACGCGGGCCACGACGGCCGCGCCACCGCGCTCTGTGACACCACGCGGAGCATGATTTCGACCGGCGGGTTTGCCGAGTATTTCGACCCGCGCGACGCGTCGCCTGCGGGCGGGCGAGATTTCACCTGGACCGCGGCCACCTGGCTGGCCTGGGCCACACCGACTGCGAAAGGATTCCCATGGCAAGCATAGAGCTGAAGGCCGTCGAGAAATGGTTCGGCAACGTGCAGGTCATCAAAGGCGTGGACCTCGCCATCGAGGAGGGCGAGTTCATCATCTTCGTAGGCCCCTCGGGCTGCGGGAAGTCGACCCTGCTCAGGATGATCGCGGGGCTGGAGGAAACCTCGCGCGGGCAGATCCTGATCGACGGGCGCGACGCCACCGCCGAGGCGCCCTCGCAGCGCGGGCTGACCATGGTGTTCCAGAGCTACGCGCTTTATCCGCACATGTCGGTGCGCGACAACATGGGGTTTTCGCTGAAGGCGGCGGGCGTGCCGAAGGAGGAGATCGCGGCGAAGGTCGACCATGCGGCGGATGTGCTGAAGCTGGACGCCTATCTCCACCGGCGGCCAAAGGACCTGTCAGGCGGGCAGCGGCAGCGGGTGGCCATAGGCCGGTCCATCGTGCGCGACCCGACCGCGTTCCTGTTCGATGAGCCGCTGTCCAACCTCGACGCCGCGTTGCGGGTCGAGATGCGCTACGAGATCGCCAAGCTGCACCAGTCGCTGAGCGCCACGATGATCTACGTCACCCACGACCAGGTGGAGGCGATGACGCTGGCCGACCGGATCGTGGTGCTGGAAGGCGGGCGGATCGCGCAGATCGGTGCCCCGCGGGAGCTGTACGAACACCCTGCGAACCTGTTCGTCGCGCAGTTCATCGGCAGCCCGAAGATGAACGTCTTTTCCGCCAGCCTCTCGCGCGGGATAGACGAGGGCGCGCGGGCCGCGCAGATCGGCATCAGGCCCGAGCACATCACGCTGGTGGAACCCGGCGGCGGGCACATGGACGGGACGGTGGACGTGATCGAGTATCTGGGCGCCGACACCTTCCTGATCGTCGACTGCGGCGATGCGGGGCGGATCACCGTGCGCACGGACGGCGAGTCGGCGCGCAGCCCGGGCGACCCGGTGGGCCTGCATTTCGCGCCCGGCAAGGTCCATGCCTTTGACGCCGAGGGGCTGGCGATCTGACTGCGAATGCCTTGGCGGGCTATGGTCCTGCGCCTGACGCGACCCTTGGAACGCGGCGGAGGGGTGCTGCCGATCACGCCCGGTTTCGTTCATTCGTAAACATTTTATTTGATTTTCGCCCTTCGTTTGATACGCATTCCTTCATGAGGCCGGACGGGAAATCCGGCCCAAGGGAGGAACATCATGAAAAGAACGTCCGTCGCGCTTGCCGCGATTCTCGCCGTCGTGGGTCCGCTTTCGGCGCAAGCCCAGGAAGTCACGCTGCGCCTGTCGCACTGGATTCCGCCGACCATCGCGCCCGCCACGAAGGGCGTCGACCCGTGGGTGGCCTCCGTGCAGGAAGCCTCCGAGGGTCGCATCGCGATCCAGGTCTTCCCGGCGCAGCAGCTTGGCAAGGCGCCCGATCACTACGACATGGCCGCGCAGGGCATCGTCGATCTCGCTTGGGTGAACCCTGGCTACACCGCCGGCCGTTTCCCGATCTACTCCGCCACCGAACTGCCGTTCATGTCCGATGACAACGTCAACGGCACCAAGGCCATCCACGAGTGGTACCTCGCGAACGGCGCCGAGACGGAGATGTCGGACGTGAAGGTCTGCTTCGTGCATTCCCACGCGCCGGGTGCCTTCCACTCCAAGGTGCCTGTGACCAGCCCGGAACAGGTTAAGGGCATGAACGTGCGCCCGGCTCATGCCACCATCGCGCGCTTCATCTCTCTGCTGGGCGGCGGCCCCGTGCAGGTGCCCGCGCCGGAAGTGCGTGAAGCGCTGTCCAAGGGCACCGCGGAGGCCGTGACCTTCCCGTGGGGCGCCATGTACGACTTCAAGCTGACCGAGGAAGTGCCGGTTCACCTCGACATGCCGTTCTACCTGTCCGCACAGGTCCTCGTGATGAACAAGAACAGCTACGAGGGCCTCTCGGACGAGAACAAGGCCGTGATCGACTCCCACTGCACGCCGGAATGGTCGGGCAAGGTGTCGGCGGGCTGGGCCGAGGACGACATGGCCGCCAAGGACAAGCTGAAGGCGGACGACACCCAGTCCTTCAACACCCCGACCGAGGAAGAGGTCGCGGCGTGGCGCGAGGCCGCTCAGCCGCTGGTCGAGGAGTGGAAGCAGGCCGTCTCTGCCAAGGGGGGCGACGCCGATGCCATCCTCGAGGCCTACAAGGCCGCGCTGCAGAAGTACGACGCGGACTACTGACCTGACTGACGGGGCAGGGCGCTCCATCTGCGCGCCCGCCCCAGCCAAGCCTTTTCTCCGGAGACCCCATGTACGAACGTCATCCATCCGGGCGGCCGGTCCGCCGGGTCATCTCGGTCATTGAACGCATTGCAGGCATCGTTCTCGGGCTGGTCACGATCCTGATCGTGGCGTCTGCCATCGGGCGCTACGGCTTTGCACGGCCGGTTCCGGATGCCTTCGACCTGTCGCGGCTGGTGCTGGGCGTCGCCGTGGCCTGGGGGCTGGCGTCGGTCGCCTGGCACGGCACCCACATCAAGGTGGACCTGCTGGCTCAGGCGCTGTCGCCGCGCGCACGGACGGCCGTCAACGGCTTTGCCTGGTTCGTGCTGCTGGTCTTCACCGCGCTTCTGGTGTGGAAGATCGGTGAGCGGACGCTGGCCGCGATGTCGGGCGGGGACGCCACCATGGACCTGCGCCTGCCGCACTGGCCGTTCTTCGGCGCCATCTGGCTGGGCACCGTCGCGGCCTTCTTCGCCACGGCCGTGCGGCTCTGGCGGATCGTGCGCTTTGGCAGCGACCTGGGCGAGTTCGACGGTATCGATGAACAACTTCTGAAGGACCAGACGGTCGGGGAACGCAACAATGAGCGGTGAACTGATCGCCACGCTGGGCTTTGTCGCCCTCTTCGGGCTGATGGCGGTGCGGGTGCCCATCGGGATCGCCATGGGGCTGGTCGGCATCGGCGGTTTCGCGGGTGTCGTGGGCTGGCGTCCGGCGCTGAACCTGCTGTCGCAGTCGCCCATCGCCACCATCACCGATTTCAACCTGACGCTCATCCCGTTCTTCGTGCTGATGGGGGTGCTGGCCACCAACTCCGGCATGTCGTCGGAACTGTTCCGCGCGGGCCGGGCGTGGCTGGGCGGGTTCAAGGGCGGGCTTGGCCTTGCCTCTGTCGGGGCATGCGGCGGCTTTGCGGCGATCTGCGGATCGTCGGTGGCGACCGCCGCCACGATGACCAAGATCGCCTACCCGGAGATGAAGCAAGCGGGCTATTCGGACGCCGCCGCCACCGGCATCATCGCCGCAGGCGGCACCGTGGGCATCCTGATCCCGCCCTCCGTGGTGCTGGCGATCTACGGCTTCATGACGGAGACGGACATTGGCGAGCTGTTCATCGCCGGGGTGGTTCCGGGCATCCTCGCCGTGGTGATGTACATGGCCACCGTGCGCCTGTGGTACGGGCGCGACCTGCCCGCCGCCGACAAGTTCACCCTGTCCGAGGGGCTGGCCGCGCTGAGGGGCGTCTGGGCCGTGGGCCTGCTGTTCGTCGCGGTCATCCTGTCGATCTACTTCGGCATCGTCACCGCGACGGAAGCCGCCGCTGTCGGTGCACTTCTGACCGCGCTGATCGGCCTGGCCCGGCGCAAGCTGACCATGACCACGCTGCTCGACAGCCTTGTGGAGGCGCTGCGCACCTCCGTCTCGATCTACGTGGTGCTGATCGGGGCGACGCTATTTGGTTATTTCCTGGCGATTACGCAGGTCCCGCAGGAGCTGACTTCTTTCCTCACCACGCTGGGGGCGGGCAAGTATGGCACGCTGCTGCTGATCCTGCTCCTGTTCCTCGTCATGGGCTGTTTCCTCGACGCGATGGCGATGATCATCCTGATGATCCCCATCGTCTTTCCGGTGATCCAGCAGCTTGGCTTCGACCCGATCTGGTTCGGCATCATCATCGTGATGACCGTGGAACTGGGTCTGATCACGCCGCCGGTGGGGATGAACGTCTATGTCATCAACTCCATCGCGCAGAAGGTCAGCCTGACGACGATCTTCAAGGGCGTGCTGCCGTTCGTCGTGGCGGACGTGCTGCGGCTGGCCCTGCTGATCGCCTTTCCCTTCATCGTGCTGGCGCTGCCGGCCAGCATGAACTGATGGCGGGGCAGGGATGACAGGGCAGGGGCGCATCCGGACGATTGCCGATCTGGAGGCGCTGGAGGCCCTTGGTCTCGAGGCCTTCCTGCCGCACCGCAGCCCGTGGGAGATCCTGCGCGCGCAGGCGGAGCGGCAGCCGGGCGCCACCGCGATCCGCTACCTGCACGATGCGGCGGACCCGTCGCGCGACGAGGTGGTGAGCTATGCGGACTTCGCCGGGCGTATCATGGGCGCGGCGCGGCTCTTCCGGCAGCACGGGGTCACACCCGACCGCGCCGTCGCCCTGCTGACCCCGCACAGCGTGTCAGGGCAGGTGGCGCTCTGGGGCGCGCAGGTGGCCGGTCGCGCCTGTCCGATCAATCCGATGCTGAAGCCCGACCACGTGGCCGCCCTGATCCGCGCGTCGGACGCCGCGGCCGTTGTGATTGCCGGGATGAGCGACGAGATGGCGGTCTGGGCGCAGCTTGTCCCGGCCCTGCGCACCGAGGGCATCGACCTGCCGATCTTTGCCTGTGACGCCGATCACGCCAGTCCCGGCTCGGACGGGACGTTCGAGACGCTGATCGCCATGGGCGGGCCTGAGGTGACGCCTGCGGGCGACGAGAGTGCCATCGCCGCCTTCTACCACACCGGCGGGACCACGGGGCAGCCCAAGCTGGTCTGTCACAGCCGACTGAACGAGGCGCATGTCGCCCGGTCCTGCGCGGTCATGCACGATCTGTCGCCGTCGGACGTGATGGTGAACGGCTTCCCGTTGTTCCATGTCGCCGGCGCCTTCGTCTACGGCCTGTCGGTTCTGTCGGCAGGGGGCACGCTGGTCGCGCCGGGTCGTCTGGGGATGCGCAACCCGGCCTTCATGGCGGATATCTGGGGGCAGGTGGAGCGGCTCGGGGTTACCGTCATCGGGGCGGTGCCCACGGTCCTCTCGGCCCTCAGGGCGCGGCCGGTGAATGCCGACATCTCCTCGCTCCGCTGGCTGCTGACCGGCGGCTCGCCTCTGCCGACGGAACTGGCCGAGGCCGTCGAAGGCCACACGGGTGTTCCGGTGCGCAACATCCTCGGGATGACCGAAAGCGCCGGGGCCATCGCGGTGGAGCCGGTGCACGGCGGGCGCACGCCGCTGTCCTGCGGGCTGCGCCTGCCGTTCACCGAAGTGGCGATCCTTGGCGAGACGGAGGGTGAGGCAGATCCGGCGCGCCCCCTGCCCAGGGGCGAAACCGGCATCGTTGCCACACGCGGACCGAACGTCGCGGCGGGCTACTCCGATCCGTCGCGCAACGCGGGCACCTTCCTGCCGGAGGGCTGGCTGGTGTCGGGCGACCTGGGACGGCTGGATGCCGAGGGGCGCCTGTTCGTCACCGGGCGCAAGAAGGACATGATCATCCGCGGGGCGCACAACATCGACCCGCAGATGATCGAGGACGCCCTGCTGGCGCATCCGGAGGTCACGAATGCCGCCGCGGTGGGGATGCCGGACGCCTACGCGGGCGAACTGCCGGTCGCCTTCGTCACCGGCGCGGTGACGGAGGCCGCGATGATCGCCTTCCTCGGGCAGCGGATAGAGGACCCGGTGGCGCTGCCGAAACGCATCGCGGTGGTCGAGGCGCTGCCGCTGACACCCATAGGCAAGATCTTCAAGCCGTCGCTCCGGGCGGAGGCGATCCGCTGGGCCATTGCCGCCGCCGCCGAGAGGCTGGGCATCGTTGCCAAGGTCGATGTCGCCCCGAACCTGGAGACACGCATCACCACCTCGGCAGGTGACGTGGAACGGTTGTCCGACGCACTGGCGGGCATGCCGATCACCTTCACGGTGGAGGCGGGCTGAGCGTCAACCAAGCTCCAGCGTGGCGACGGCGTAATAGGCGGGCGCTGTGCCTTGCGGGGCAGGGCCGCAGTGCATCCGCGCGGTCTGGAAGACCGGCTCGAACCCGATGGTGCGGACCAGAGTCTCAAGCGCCGACCCCTCCGGCACGTCGATGAACACCGGCCCGCGCGGCGCGCAGGAGAGCAGGGTGCGGACCTCTGCCTCCGTCTGCGCAAGAAGCGGCCCGATCTTCGTGCCGGAGTGGCAGAGGCGATGGGTCGCGAATGCGGCGGGTGCCCCTTCGGGACCGATGACCCAAGTCCGGCGCGTCTCTGTCCCCTCGAACCACGCCCTGGCAAAGCCGTCGCGGGCGTGTCCGCAGGCGGCGCGGTCCATCTGCATCAGCGCCGCCATGTCCCCCGCCTGCGCGGGGCGCGCGGTGCTGTCCCCCTGCGGGACGGCCTCAAGGCAATGGCGCAGGGTGCGTCCGGCGAAGACAAAGCCGGAGCGGGCATAGTTCGCCTGCTGTTCGGCCACGCCGTCCAGCGTGACCGTCCTGCCGCCTGCATGTCCCAGCGCCGCCTGCCACAGCGCAAAGCCGTGGCCCTGTCCGCGGTACTCCGGCCGGCAGATGTAGAGTCCGAGGAAGGCGTGGGCGTCGTCGTGGTTCACCACCGAGATCGCTGCCACCGGGGCGCCGTCGATCTCCGCCAGGAAGAAACCCCCGGGATCGGCGGCATGGAAGGCCGGGGCGTCGTCGAGGCCGGGGTTCCAGCCCTCTGCCTGTGCCCAGTCCAGCACCATCGCCAGCTCGCCCTCGGTCATCGTTCTGATCTTCACGGCGCCAATGCCTCTTTGAGGGACCGCGACGAGGCCTGACGGTCGCGCAGGTCGAGTTGCGAATGCAGGTCGACGAGGTGGCTTTTCATCAACTCCTCTGCCCGCGGGCCATCGCCCTTCGCCAGCGCGTCGAGCAGCGCGTGATGCGCGTGTTTCTCGCACAGGGCGCTTTCGCGGCGCCAGTAGAGCGCGATGATCAGCGACGACCGGGCGATGAGCGCGGTGATGACATCCGCAATGGTGCCATGGTCGGCGATGCGGGCGATCTCGATATGGAACTGTCCCGAGAGGTGCAGGGCCTTGCCGTGGTCGCCATCGGCCA
Source organism: Sagittula sp. P11 (assembly GCF_002814095.1). Taxonomy (NCBI): domain Bacteria; kingdom Pseudomonadati; phylum Pseudomonadota; class Alphaproteobacteria; order Rhodobacterales; family Roseobacteraceae; genus Sagittula; species Sagittula sp. P11. Next base: position 513,360 of record NZ_CP021913.1, on the reverse strand, counting down.
GCGCCGCGTGCTCTTCATGGATATGCCGTTCCAGCGTTGCGAGGTGCGCGTCCGTGATGCGCAGCGCCGCGCGCCGGGCCATGAAGGGTTCCAGCAGGGCGCGTGCCTCGAAGACCTCGTGCGCCTCGCGGGTGGAGGGCTGCGCGACGAAGGCGCCGCGGTTGCGCCTGATCTCGACCAGCTGGTGATGCGCAAGCGATTGCAGGGCGGCGCGGATGATCGTGCGCGACACGCCGTAGATCTCTGCCAGCTCGTCCTCGCCCAGCTTGGTGCCCGGTTCCAGCCGCCGCTGGTGGATGGCCAGCGTCAGCGCACCGGCGATGCGGTCCGACTGGGGCAGGCGGGGCTGCATGGCAGAGGCGCCCGATGGTGTTTTCTCGAATTCAGCGTTCATGGCGACTCGGTTGTCGCAGGTCGGGAGAACGTGCTCAAGATTCGCCGGTGTTGTATGGGTGTGGAATGGTGATTGTATACAACTTTGTGCCCAATATCTGATCCGCGCCCCCTTCCGTCAGCCTGATTTCGCGGCAGAAAAAGAAAATGCCCGTCCCCGACAGGGTGAATGCTTCCCCGATCACGGGTCTCGCCGCACTGATGACCCAATAACGGACGAGGGACGGACATGGGCGCGACCGGCAAGGATCTGGAACTGGTGAACGTGACCAAGCGCTACGGCGAGACAGTGGCGGTGGATGCCATCAATCACCATTTCGCGCCCGGCACCTACGCCTGCCTTCTGGGGCCGTCGGGCTGCGGCAAGAGCTCGACCCTGCGGATGATCGCGGGCCACGAGACGGTGTCGGACGGCTCCATCGTGCTGGGCGGAACGGACGTGTCCCACCTGCCGCCGGCAAAGCGCGGCACCGCGATGATGTTCCAGAGCTACGCGCTGTTCCCGCACCTCTCGGTGGCCGAGAACGTCGCCTTCAGCCTGAAGATGAAGGGCGTGGACAGGCCCGAACGTCTGAAGCGCGCGGGCGAGATGCTGGAACTTGTCGACCTGTCGCGGCTGGCCGACCGCTTTCCCGACCAACTTTCGGGCGGGCAGCAGCAGCGCGTGGCGCTGGCCCGCGCGCTCATCACCCGCCCGCAGGTCCTGCTGCTGGACGAGCCGCTCTCGGCGCTCGACCCGTTCCTGCGCATCCGCATGCGGGCAGAGCTGAAGAAGCTGCAACGCGAGCTGGGGATTTCCTTCATCCACGTGACCCACGGGCAGGACGAGGCGCTGGCGCTGGCCGACGAGATCGTTGTCATGAACAACGCCGTCATCGAGCAGGCCGGGTCGGCGCGGGACGTCTTCAACGCGCCGCGCACCGCCTTCGTCGCGCGTTTCCTTGGCGGGCACAACGTCATCGCGCTGCCCGAGGGCAAGGTTGCCGTGCGCTCGGACGCAGTGCGCATGACCGATGCGGGCGCCGGACGGATGCCCGCGCAGATCACCGCGGTCGAGTACCAGGGCACACATGTGAACGTCACCGCCGCCGTGGCGGGGGAGCAGGAGGTGACCGCACTCCTGCCCGACGCGCTGTACTTCGCGCAACCAAGACACCCGGGCGAGCCTGTCGGCCTGACCTGGGAAAACGACCAGCAGCACCCGCTGCAGGCCTGACCTGACAATAGGGAGACCAACAGAATGACCATTTCCAGACGACAGCTTCTGAAGACCGGCACGGCCGCCGCCGCGGCCAGCACGCTTGGCGCACCGATGATCTGGGCGCAGAACATCAAGGACGTGACGCTGCGCCAGTTCGGCACCGGCGTGTCGAACCTCAACGAGGTGGCGCAGAAGGTGAAGGAAGACCTTGGCTTCACGCTCGAGATGACGGCGCTCGATTCCGACAGCGTGACGCAGCGCGCGGCGACCCAGCCCGACAGCTTCGACATCGCCGACATCGAGTACTGGATCTGCAAGAAGGTCTGGCCGACCGGGAACCTGCAGGCGATGGACGTGTCGAAGATCGCCAATTACGACAAGATCGTCGGCATCTTCAAGGACGGCAAGCTGACGCCCGAATCCGTGATCGGGCAGGGCACGGCACCGCACACCGTGGGCTTCACCACCGGCCCGGACGGCACCGATTTCGCGGACGAGCAGACCAACTGGATGACGCTCATCCCGACGATCTACAACGCCGACACGCTGGGCATCCGCCCCGACCTGATCGGCCGTCCCATCGACACCTGGGCCGAGCTGCTGAACCCGGAGTTCAAGGGCAAGGCCTCGATCCTTGACATTTCGTCGATCGGGATCATGGACATGGCCATGGTCTGCGAGGCCATGGGCGAGATCCAGTACGGCGACAAGGGCAACATGACCCGCGAGGAGATCGACAAGACCATGGCGATCTTCACCGAGGCGAAGCAGAACGGCCAGTTCCGCGCCTTCTGGAAGTCCTTCGACGAGAGCGTGAACCTGATGGCCTCTGGCGAGGTGGTGATCCAGTCGATGTGGTCGCCGGCGATCACCGCGGTGAAGTCGAAGGGCATCCCCTGCGTCTACCAGCCCCTGAAGGAAGGCTACCGGTCCTGGGGCGGCGGCATCGGCCTGTCGAAGTCGCTGTCGGGCCTCGAGCTGGACGCGGCCTACGAGTACATCAACTGGTATCTCTCCGGCTGGGTCGGCGGGTTCCTGATGCGCCAGGGCTACTACTCGGCGGTGCCGGAGACCTCCAAGGACCACATGTCCGAGAACGAGTGGGGCTACTGGTTCGAGGGCAAGGAAGCGGCCGAGCCGATCACCAACCCCTTCGGCGACGTCATGGCGCAGGCCGGGGAGATCCGCGACGGCGGATCGTTCGAGGACCGCATGGGTGCCGTGGCCTGCTGGAATGCCGTCATGGACGAGAACCAGTACATGGTTCGCAAGTGGAACGAGTTCATCGCCTCGTAAACGGTTTCGCCGCCCCTGCGGGCGGCGACCGGCGGGGGCGCCTGCCTGCGGCAGGCGCCCCCGGACCATCGCATCGTCCGGACAGGGGTCTTGTGCGGATGCTGCCGAGGGGGCTCTGCCCCCGCCCCTGCGGGGCCCCCCGAGGGTATTTTTGCCAAGATGAAGGTCCGGGAAGACAGGGCCCGGGAAAACAGGGGAAGAAACCGGTATGCCGAAGTCGCTCAAGAGCCTGCTGATGGTGTCGCCGCTGGCGGCGGTGATGCTGGTGTTCCTCGTGCTGCCGATCCTGATGATCGTGGTCGTCAGCTTCTGGCGGGCGACGGAGTTCTCGGTCATTCCGGCGTTTTCCTTGGAGAACTACGAGTTCCTCTTCGGTTCGCCCGTGACCTACAAGGTCTTCCTGAACACCTTCAAATACGCGCTGATCACCTGGGTGTTCACGCTGGCCATCGGTTTTACCGTGGCATATTTCCTGGCCTTCCACGTGCGCAGCCAGAACATGCAGATCGTTCTGTTCCTGCTGTGCACCATCCCGTTCTGGACCTCGAACATCATCCGCATGATCTCGTGGATTCCCTTCCTCGGGCGCAACGGCATCGCCAACTCGACGCTTCTGTCGATAGGGGTGATCGACCAGCCCGTGGAGTGGCTGCTGTTTTCCGACTTCGCGGTGATCCTGGCCTTCGTGCACCTTTATACGCTGTTCATGGTGGTGCCGATCTTCAACACGATGATGCGCATCGACCGGTCGCTGATCGAGGCGGCGCGGGATGCCGGTGCCTCGGGGCCGCAGATCCTGTGGAACGTGATCGTGCCGCTGACCAAGCCCGGCTTCATGATCGGCACGATCTTCGTGGTGACGCTGGTGATGGGCGATTTCATCACCGTGCGGATCATGTCGGGGTCGCAGTCGGCCAACGTCGGGCGGCTGATCTCCAACGATATCGCGCTGCTGCAGTACCCGAGCGCCGCCGCCACCGCCGTGATCCTGCTGGTGACCGTGCTGATGGTGATCGGCATCCTTTTGCGGTTCGTCGACATCCGGAAGGAGCTTTGAGCGATGCCTTTGCCGACACCGGCCTTGCCGCCCGCCATTGCGGCGCATGAGAGCCGGGCCCGTGCGGCCCGGTCCAAGCCCCAGCCCCTGTCCCAGACCAAGTCCCGGAGGACCTGACCCATGGAACCGCGTCCGCGCTCCTTCTACGTGCTTGCCGCCTTTTTCGGGCTGTTCCTGCTGTTCCTCTACGGGCCGACGATCACCATCGCCATCCTGTCCTTCCAGGGGCCGCAGGGCGGGCTGACCTTCCCGATGAACGGCACGTCGGTCTACTGGTTCAAGGACCTGTTCGAGCAGCAGGCGGTGGGCGACATATGGGGCAGCTTCCGGCGGTCCTTTGCGCTGGGGTTCATGGTCATGGTGACGACCGTGGTGGTGTCCGTCATGGGCGGGCTGGCCTTCCGGTCGCGGTTCCCGGCCTCCGGGCTGCTGTTCTACCTGATCATCACCTCGCTGGTGATCCCGTCGATCCTCGTCTCGCTGGGGGTCGGGCTGATGTTCTCTCAGTCGGGGATGAAGGTGCACTGGGCGTCCTCCGGCTTCGGGTCGCAACTGACATGGACGCTGCCCTTCGGCCTTCTGATCATGTTCGCGGTCTTCAACCGTTTCGACAAATCCTACGAGGAGGCGGCGCGCGACCTCGGGGCGACGCCGTGGCAGACCATCCGCCATGTGGTGCTGCCGATCATCGGGCCGTCGCTGATCGGCGTGGCGCTTTTCGGCTTCACCCTGAGCTATGACGAGTTCGCGCGCACGCTTCTGACGGCGGGCAGCTACAACACGCTGCCGCTGGAGATCTACGGCATGACGACCAACGTCACGACGCCTGTGCTCTATGCGCTGGGGACGCTGACGACGGTGTTCTCCTTCCTGATGATCGGGGTCTTCCTGCTGCTGGTGACGCTGACCGCGCGCCGCAAGGCAAAGGCCGGGTCGGATGCCGGCAAGGGGATGGTATGATCGTCCTCATCAATCCCAATTCCACCGTCCTCATGACCGAGGCGATGACTGCCGTGGCGCAGGATGTCGCGGGGCGTATGAAGGTGGAGGGCTGGACCTCGCACGGCGGGCCGCCGTCGATCCAGGGGCGCGAGGATGGCGATGCCGCCGTGCCGCCGATGCTGGAACTGGTGCAGAAGGCCTGCCGCGACGGGGCGGAGGCGATCCTGATCGGCTGCTTCGACGACACCGGGATAGCGGAGGCGCAGAAGCTGGCGCGCTGTCCGGTGATCGGGATCGGGCAGGCGGCCTATCACCTGGCTGCGGCGGTGGGCGGGCGGTTCTCGGTCGTGACGACGCTCGACGTGTCGGTGCCGGTGCTGGAGGAGAACGTCGCCAGCTACGGCCTTGCCCCGTCGCTGGGCCGGATCCGCGCGAGCGGTGTGCCGGTGCTGGAGGTCGAGAAGGCCGAACCGCGGATCATCGACGAGATCCTTGCCGCAGAAGCGGAGGACGGCGTGGGCGCCGTGGCGCTGGGATGCGGCGGCATGGTGGGGCTGATGGCGCGGGCGCAGAAGGAGACCCGGCTGATCCTGGTCGACGGTGTGCGCGCCGCGACCGGTATGGCCCGCGCTCTGATCGCCTGACCGTATAAGCCATTGGGATTGCACTCCGGTTCCGGACGGGCAAAGGTGGCGCCGGAACAGATCGGGGAGGGCGGTTTCATGCGGCATGGTGGCAGGCTTCTGGTGGAGTGCCTCGTGGCACTGGGCGCGCGCAAGGCGTTCGGCGTGCCGGGGGAGAGCTATCTCGCGGTGCTCGACGCGCTGCACGATACCGAAGGCGCGCTGGACTACGTGCTGTGCCGCAACGAGGGCGGCGCGGGGTTCATGGCGGCGGCCTGGGGCAAGCTGACCGGCACCCCCGGCATCTGCATGGTGACGCGCGGGCCGGGGTCCACCAATGCCTCCATCGGGGTGCACACCGCCCGGCAGGACAGCGCGCCGATGCTGCTGTTCGTGGGGCAGGTGGCGACCGACATGATGGGGCGCGAGGCCTTCCAGGAGGTCGACTACCCCGCGGTCTATGGCACCATGGCGAAATGGGCGGTGGAGATCGACCGGGTCGAGCGCATTCCCGAGATCGTGTCGCGCGCCTGGACCGTGGCCACGACCGGGCGGCCCGGTCCGGTGGTCATCGCCCTGCCGGAGGACATGCTGTCGTCCGAAACCGACGCGCCCGCGATTTCAGGCCCGGTCGAGATCCTGCCGCCTGCGCCCTCCGGCCCGGCGGTGGCCAGGGCGCGCGAGATCCTGCAGGGCGCGAAACGCCCGCTTCTGTTCTTCGGGGGGAGCAACTGGACGGAGGCCGGCAAGGCCGCGCTGCGCCGCTTCGCGGAGGAGAACGACATCCCCGCGGTGGCCGTCTTCCGCTATCTCGACATGTTCGACAACCACTCTCCGGCGTTCTGCGGACATTCCGGTGTGGGCATGTGGCCCTCCACCCGGAAGCTGATCCAAGAAGCCGACGTCATCCTCGCTATCAACTTGAGATTCGGGGAAAATTCCACCGGGGGCTACACGCTGCTGAAGGTGCCGGACCCGGAGCAGACGCTGATCCACGTGCATGGCAGCGACGGCGAACTGGGCAAGGTTTACCGCCCCGCGCTGGGCGTCCATGCCGACCCGTCCGCCTTTGCGGAGGCGCTGGTGGCGGCGGGTCCGCTGGGGCCGCGCGACGGCACCTGGCGGGCAGAGGCGCGGGCGGCCTTCGAGGCGGGGTTCGAGCTGCCGGAGCAGCCCTCGCCGGTGGACATGGGCAAGGTCATGGCACATCTGGCGGAGGTCCTGCCGGACGACGCGATCCTGACCAACGGGGCGGGGAACTTCGCTGTGTGGCCGGGCTATTTCTTCCGCTACGGCGGGGCACAGCGCCTGCTGGCGCCGCAGTCCGGGGCCATGGGCTACGGGCTGCCGGCGGCCATCGCGGCCAAGGTCGCGCACCCCGACCGCACCGTGGTCTGCTTTGCCGGGGACGGCGATTTCCAGATGACCAGCCAGGAGCTTGCCACCGCCGCGCAGGCCGGGGCGCAGCCCGTGGTGCTGATCCTGAACAACGGCATCTACGGCACGATCCGCGCCCATCAGGAACGCCACTACCCGGCGCGTGTGTCGGGCACCACGATGGTCTCGCCCGACTTCGCGGCGCTGGCCCGGTCCTACGGTTTCCACGGAGAGCGGGTGTCCCGGACGGAGGACTTTGCCGCCGCCTTCGACAGGGCGCTCGCCTCGGAGACGGGCGCGGTGCTCGACCTCGACATTTCCGAGGAGGCGCTGACGCCGCGGGTGACTCTTTCGCAGATGCGCGCCGCAGCGCAGAAATCGGGGCGGTAAGGCGGCACTGGCTGCGGTCTTCGGTCGCCTGAAAAGGTGACCGGAGGTGCGGGCCGTTCAGGTTTTCTTTATCGTTTTTATCCAATGTCTTGAGGGAAACACTTCGAGTATTTCCTGAACTGCGGGCCGCGGTCCCGGCCCGCGCCGATGCGTCTGCGGCAAGCCGGGTTGAGAACCCCTTCCGACCGGGTTTTGTGAATGAAACGTGCAGGCTGCGGCCGATGCTTAAGGCTGCGCGCGCCGCAAGATCTGGCAGCGGCGCAACGGCCCCGCCACAAGGGGTTAACGCCGCCCGCCGCCGGTTAACCGGATGTTATGGGGCAAACCGGCCGGTTCGGCCCCCGTTTCCGGCCGGTTGGTAACCTTTGTGCAGAGGCTCGGCATTCACCCTTTGTCAGCGATTAACCTTTGGCACCCCGCCCGCCCCTCAGGCCTCCGCCCAGAGCCCCTCGGCCAGCGCCTTCAGCCGCAGCGCCTCCTGCCAGCGGTTCGACATCTCGCGCCCGGTGGCGTCGGTCATCGCGTATTCCGGCGGGCCAAGCTCGCACAGGAAGGTCAGCGGCGTCTCGGGGTGCACGGCCTTGTAATGGCCGAAGCCCTCGCGCCAGATCGCGGTGAACAGCTCCAGCCACTTGGCGTTCTGCGGGAAGTCCAGCTGCAGCTGGATCTGCTGGCGGCTGGCGACCCGGCCCTGGAAGCTGTCGCAACGCTGCAGGATGCGGGTCAGGAGGCCGCGTTCGAAGGCGCCCAGCGGCAGCTTCCATTCCCGGTCCACGAGGTAATGCGACAGGTCGCCGGACAGCCGCATCTCCGGTACGGCGTCGATCAGTTCGAGCGTGGTGAAAAGGTCGTTGGTGATGCAGTTGCGATGCGTCTCGAACTGCACGGGAACGCCTTCCTCCTCCGACATCTCGATCCAGGCGCGGACCACGGGGATGGCGCCCGCGGTGCTCAGCGGAAAGACCTGCCCGATGAGGTTCACGAAGGGCGAGCCGAAGTCCTTCGCCATCTTCAGCGTGTCGCGCAGGGCGGACACCGATCGGGGGAAGGCCACGATCAGCGGCACCAGCCCGTGGTGGCGGATGTGCGGCAGCACGTCGTGGGCGGTCTGCACGTCGGCGGCGCCGAGGTCGATCGCCAGCCCGTGAAAGCCCGCGTCCTTCACCATGCCGCAGATCGCGTCGTAGGGCAGGGTTTCGCCGCTCTGGTCGTGCGGAGACATCGCCCAGAGCGACTGGAAGACCTGCAGCGTCACGCCGCTTCGATCCGCGCGCTGGTGCCGTTGCCGCGCGGCACGATCCAGACCTCGTCATAGGGGTAGTCCGCCTCCGACTTGGCCGAGAGCTTGCGGATCACCTCCACCTGGAACTCGATCCAGCCCATGGCGTGCGGCGCGGCGCCGTTCTTCTTCATCTCGCCGTCGAGGTCCTTCAGCTGCCAGAAGGGCACGGCGGGGAAGCTGTGGTGCGCGGTGTGATAGGGCATCTGCCAGCAGAGCCAGCGCATCACCGCGTTGGTGCGGGTGGAGCGGGTGTTCTCGAGGATGTTGTCCTCGTGGCTGAGGCCCAGATGCTCGATGGTGTTCTGCAGCTGGTGGACCGGCTTCATCACCACCATCGGCGCCAGCCACAGGAGCACGGCGGCCCAGCTTTGCGTGACAAGCGACAGCACGGCCACGGCGGCATAAAGCGCGGCATGGATGCGCGCCTCGCGGATCACCTGCGCGTGCTGCTCGGGGCGGATGTAGGGTTCCAGCACGATCCCGCGCGAGAACCGCACGATCCGCGCGACGCGGCTTTGCCAGTAGGTGACGCCCCAGAACCACAACAGGTAGGTCTTCAGCGTGTAGGGTTCGCGCGTCAGCTCGCCGTCCTTCTCCCAGTTCTGGGTGTGCTGGTGGTGCGCCCAGTGCTGGATCTTGTCGAAATCGCGGGGGTAGATCATCAGGAATCCGATCAGCCGCCCGAAGACCTCGTTCAGCCGCCGGGTGCGGAAGACGGTGTCATGCGACAGCTCGTGCTGCCCGGCGTAGAGAAAGTTCAGAAGCACCCCGTGCGCCATGAAGAGCGGGATCGACCAGAGGCTTGCCCAGGTGGTCCAGAGCAGCGTGCCGGTCAGGGCGATGGCGGCGAAGTGGCTGCCAAGCTGCAGCGCGCCGCGCAGGTCGGAGCGTTGCATCAGGGCGCGCAGGCGGGTCGGGGCGATCAGGTCGCGGCGGGAAAACGTGGCTTGCATGGCGCGGAGCCTAGGACACTCCCCGCCGTGACGGCAAGCGTCACGCGCGCCGCGCCGGCAGCACCCCACAGGAAATGCCCAAGCCGCAGGCAGCCCGCCCCCCCACCGGCCGCAGGCACGTCGCCCGGATGCCCCGCACCGATCCCCCTTCATCTTGGCCCAAATACCTCCGGGGGGTCCGGGGGGCGGAGCCCCCCGGCGGATCGGCGCGCGGCAGCGCGCCGAGACCGCTCAGGCCCAGCGCCCGCCCGACAGTTCGGTGATCTCGCGCGCCGCCTCGCGCACCGCCGTGCCCAGCTCCGCCACCCGGTCGGGCGAGAAGCGCGCCGTGGGGCCGGAGACGGAGATGCCGGCGCAGGGCTCCCCCTGTTCGTCGCGGATCGCCGCGCCGATGCAGGACATGCCGGGGTGCCGTTCCTCGAGGTCGAGCGACCAGCCGCGCCGCGCGGTCTCCGACAGGTCGGCGCGCAGGGCCGTTTCGGTGGACAGCGTGCCGGGCGTATAGGCGTCGAAGGCGATGCGTTCCATCACCCGCGCCAGCCGGTCGGGGCGCAGCGCGGCGAGGATCGCCTTGCCGGTGCCGGAGGCATGCATGGAGGTGCGCGTGCCCGGCGGAAAGAAGGCGCGGATCGGGTTCGGCGTCTCGACCTGCCCGATGAAGACCACCTCTGCCCCGTCCGGCACGGCGAGGTTTGCGGTTTCGCCGGTGTCGGCCATCAGGCGGCGCATGACCGGGCGGCCGACCTCGGCCACGGAGGTGCGGGCAAGGAACGAGAGGCCGGTGCGGTAGGCCTCGATCCCCACGCGCCATTCCTGCCGCTCCTCGTCGAAGGCGGTGTAGCGCTGGGCCTGAAGGGTCGTGAGGATGCGGTGGGTGGTGGCAGTGGGGATGTCGGTCTCGCGCGCGAGGTCCGAGAGCGTGGCCGACTGCCTGCGCGCCACGGCCGAGAGCAGCATCAGCGCCCGGTCGAGCGACTGCAGCCCGCCGGCGGAGCTTTCCTTGAAGGCGGACTTGGGGCGGCCGCGGGGGCGTCTTTCGGGGGGCATGGGCGGCTCCTTTCGGGGGCTTGGAACGGCGGGTCGGGGCGTCCGGACCGGGGCATTTGCGGGGGCTCGCGGGACGGAAAAACTCTCTGCGCTGCGGCGTTCCGGGAAAATGAGAAATGGAATCGTGAGGCGGAACAGGGGCTTGCCCCTATTTTCCGCTGAGTGAAAATGTTTTTCAAGAAAATTGCAAGCGCGGGGCGGATCGCGGATGCTGAGCCCGACCGGAGGAGATCCCATGAGCAACCAGAACCCCGTTTTCATTCCCGGCCCGACCAACATGCCGGACCGTCTGCGCGCGAAAATGCTGGCGCAGACGATGGACCACCGGGCCCCCGATTTCGCCGGGGTGTTCCGCCCGATGCTGGAGGACACGAAAAAGGTCTTCGGCACCACCGAGGGGGAGGTCATCACCTTCCCCGGCTCCGGCACCGGCGGGTGGGAGGCGGCTGTGGCCAACACGCTCTCGCCCGGCGACAGGGTGCTGGTGGCGCGGTACGGGCTGTTCAGCCACAAGTGGATCGACCTCTGCCAGCGTTTCGGGCTGGACGTGCAGGTGATCGACGTGCCCTGGGGCGAAGGCGCGCCCGCCGCGCGCTTCGAGGAGATCCTGAGCGCCGACACGGGCCACGAGATCAAGGTCGTGCTGGTGACCCACAACGAGACCGCGACGGGCGTACTGTCGGACGTGGGCGCGGTGCGCCGGGCGATGGACGCCGCGCGCCACCCGGCGATGATGTTCGTCGACTGCGTGTCCTCGCTGGCCTCCGTCCCGTTCCACTTCGACGCCTGGGGCGTGGACGTGGCGGTGTCGGGCTCGCAGAAGGGCTTCATGCTGCCCGCCGGCATGGCGATCACCTGCGTCTCGAAGAAGGCGATGGCGGCGATGGAGCAGGCCCGCCTGCCGCGCTGCTACTTCGATTTCCGCGACATGCTGGCGAACAACGCCAGGGGCGGCTTTCCCTATACGCCGCCGCTGCAGCTGATCTACGGGATGCGCGAGTCGCTCGACATGCTGTTCGAGGAGGGGCTGGAGAACGTCTATGCCCGCCATGTCCGTCTGGCGGAGGGGGTGCGCTGCGCCGTCTCTGCCTGGGGGATGGAACTGGTCGCGGCCGCGCCCGAGCTTCGCTCGCCGACGGTGAGCGCGGTGCGCGTGCCGGAGGGCTTCGACAGCAACGCGCTGACCGATCATGCCTACACGGCGTACGGCGTGTCCTTTGGCGTCGGGCTGGGGCAATTGAACGGCAAGGCCTTCCGCATCGGCCACCTGGGCATGCTGACCGACGTGATGGTGCTGTCGGGGCTGGCCACGGTGGAGATGGCGATGGCCGACCTGGGCTACCCGGTGCGGCTGGGCAGCGGGATTGCGGCGGCGCAGGAGCATTACCGGTCGAGCCGGGGCGCGGGCGCCCTGCGCGACGCGGCCTGAGGCGGGAGGCGGCGATGCTGGATGCGATGACCGAAGCCTCGGCCCTGACGATCGACGACGTGCGCGCAGCGCATGAGCGGATCGGCCCGCATGTGCGCCGCACGCCGGTGCTGCGGTCGGATTACCTCGACGCGCTGACCGGGGCGGCGCTGCACTTCAAGTGCGAGAACCTGCAGGAGGCCGGGGCCTTCAAGGTGCGGGGCGCGACCAATGCGGTCTTCGGGCTGGAGGCGGCGCTGGCGGAGAAGGGGGTGTGCACGCATTCCTCGGGCAACCATGCGCTGTCGCTGTCGTGGGCGGCGGGGCGGCGGGGCATTCCCTGCCACGTGGTCATGCCGCGCACTGCGCCGGAGGCCAAGAAGGACGCGGTGCGGCGCTATGGCGGCACGATCACCGAATGCGAGCCCTCGACCACCTCGCGGGAGGCGGTCTTTGCCGAAGTGCAGGCGGCGACGGGCGGCGAGTTCGTGCACCCCTACAACGACCCGCGGGTGATCTGCGGGCAGGCGACCTGCGCGATGGAACTGCTGGAGCAGGTGGAAGGGCTGGAGGCCGTGGTGGCGCCCATCGGCGGCGGCGGCATGATCTCGGGCACCTGCCTGACCCTGTCCAATGTCGCGCCGGAGGTTGCGGTCTTTGCCGCCGAGCCGCAGAACGCCGACGACGCGGCGCGGTCGCTGCAGGCCGGGCGGATCATCGCGGACGACGCGCCCGACACGGTGGCGGACGGGCTGAAGGTGCCGCTCAAGGAAAACACATGGCATTTCGTGTCGCGCTTCGTGACCGACATTCCGACCGCGACCGAGGCGGAAATCGTGGACGCGATGAAGCTGGCGTGGAAGCATCTGAGGGTGGTGATGGAGCCATCCTCTGCCGTGGCGCTGGCGGTGGTTCTGAAACACCGCGCGCGGTTCGCGGGCAAGCGCGTGGGTGTGATCGTGACCGGCGGCAACGTCGACCTGGACCGCCTGCCGTGGATGACGGGGTGACGGGTCCCGGGGTGGGGTTGAAGGACGCCGGGGCAGGGGTGGCCTGAAAGCCCACCCTACGGGAGGTCGCGCCCGGCGGCTGGGCTGGACGATGTCCGGGCCGGTGGCGCGGGCGGATGACGAAAGGGCCGCGCGGGCGGCCGGTGGCAAGACAGGCCGCGAGCGCGGCGGATGACGAAACAGAGGGAGACGGGTGCGATGAAGGACATGAAGACGTTCGACGACTACGAGGTGGGGTTCGACATTCCGGCGCTGCCGGGCATGGACGAGGCGCAGATCCAGACGCCGTGCCTCGTGCTCGACCTCGATGCGCTGGAGCGCAACGTGAGGAAGATGGGCGAGTTCGCGGCGGCGCACGGGATGCGGCACCGGGTGCATGGCAAGATGCACAAGTCGGTGGACGTGGCGCTTCTGCAGATCGAGATGGGCGGCGCCTGCGGCGTCTGCTGCCAGAAGGTGAGCGAGGCGGAGGTCTTTGCCCGCGGCGGCATCCGCGACGTGATGGTGTCGAACCAGGTGCGCGACCCGCTGAAGATCGACCGCATGGCGCAGATCCCCAAGCTGGGCGCGCGGGTGCTGTGCTGCGTCGACGACCTTGCGAACGTCGAGGACCTCTCGGCGGCGGCGCGGCGGCACGGGACGCAGATCGAGTGTCTCGTGGAGATCGACTGCGGCGCCGGGCGCTGCGGCGTGACGACGACATCCGAGGTGGTGGAGATCGCGCAGGCGATTGCCGGGTCGGAGGGGCTGAAGTTCGCCGGCATCCAGGCCTACCAGGGCGCGATGCAGCATCTCGACGCCTATGCCGACCGGAAGGCGAAGATCGACGTGGCGGTGGCCATGGTGAAGGAGGCGGTCGAGGGGCTGGCTTCCGTGGGCCTCGGCTGCGACATCGTCGGCGGTGGCGGCACGGGGTCCTATTACTTCGAGACGGCCTCGGGCGTGTACAACGAGCTGCAGTGCGGGTCCTACGCCTTCATGGATGCGGACTACGGGCGCATCCTCGACGCCGACGGCCGGCGGATCGACCGGGGCGAGTGGGAGAACGCGCTGTTCATCCTGACCTCCGTGATGAGCCACGCCAAGGCGGACAAGGCCATCGTCGACGCCGGGCTGAAGGCGCAGTCGGTGGATTCGGGTCTGCCGGTGGTCTTCGGGCGCGACGACGTGGAATACGTGAAGTGCTCGGACGAGCATGGCGTGGTGACGGACCCGGCGGGCGCGCTGAAGGTGAACGACCGGCTGCGGCTGGTGCCGGGGCACTGCGACCCGACCTGCAACGTGCACGACTGGTACGTGGGCGTGCGCAAGGGCAAGGTCGAGACGCTCTGGCCGGTGTCGGCGCGCGGCAAGGCGTACTGAGCCTTTGCCTGCGGTTTCGGGGCGCCTTGGGCGCCCCGGTCCGCCGGGGGGCGCCGCCCCCCGGACCCCCCGGAGGTATTTTTGCCAAGATGAAGGGGCGGCGGCGGCGTCTGGGCTGGCCGGGACGGGCTGGCGCGGTTGCGGGGTGCGTGTCCGCGCCTGTTGCGTGCCGGGACTGGCCGGTGGCGGCTGGCGATGTGGCCGGATGCGGGGTCAGTGGCCGGGGGCGGCCGGGGAACGAAGGGCCGGGGAACCGGCGGGTGAGACAGGAGGGTGATGCCATGAAGGATACGCCGCAGCAGGGCGATGGGGTGCTCATCGTGGGCGAGGAGGTCTGCAGGGATCTGGTGGGCCGGGCGGAGGCCTTTGCCGCCGTCGAGGAGGTGTTTGCCGCCATGGCCTCGGGTCAGGCGCGGAATTTCCCGGTGGTGCGGGAGGCCATCGGGCATGCCGATGCGCTTTACGGCTTCAAGTCCGGGTTCGACCGGGCGGGCATGGTGATGGGGGTGAAGGCCGGGGGCTACTGGCCGGGCAACATTGGCCGCGGGCTGACCAACCACCAGTCGACGGTCTGCCTGTTCGATCCGGATACCGGGCGGCTTTCGGCGCTGGTCGGCGGCAACCACCTGACGGCGGTGCGGACGGCGGCCTCTTCGGCTGTATCCATCGCGCATCTGGCACGGCGGGACGCGAAGGTGCTGGGCATGGTGGGCGCCGGGCACCAGTCGGCCTTCCAGTTGCGGGCGGCGGCGGAGCAGCGCGCCTTCGAGAAGGTCGTGGCGTGGAACCCGCACCCGGAGATGCTGCCGCAGCTGGCGGAGGTGGCGGCGAGCCTCGGCCTGCCGTTCGAGGCGGTGACGCCGGAGGCGCTGGGCGCGGAGGCGGATGTGATCATCACCATCACATCGGCCTTCGAGCCGCTCTTGATGCGGGACTGGATCCGGCCCGGCACGCATGTTGCCTGCATGGGCACCGACACGAAGGGCAAGATGGAGGTCGACGCGGCGCTTCTGGCGGCGGCGACGGTCTTTGCCGACGAGGTGGCGCAATCGGTCAGCATCGGCGAGGCGCAGCACGCGGTGGCGGCGGGGCTGCTGGCGGAGGGCGACATCACGCCCATCGGTGCGGTGATCAACGGGGCACACCCCGGCCGGACCTCCGATGCGGAGATCACCCTGTTCGACGGCACGGGCGTGGGGCTGCAGGACCTCGCTGTGGCCTCTGTCGCGGCGCGGCTGGCGGAGGAGCAGGGCGTGGCGGCGCGGGTCGTGCTGTAGGCCGGGGGCGCGCGGAGGCGCAGGGGCAGAGAGGCCCAGAGGCCCGGAGGCACTGGGGCTTCCGGGCCGGACGGATGAGGGGCGGGGCTTTCGGGCTGCGCCCTTCGGTTTGCGGCTGTCCGGACACCCGGGACCGGGCGGTGCGCGGCGCGTCGGTACAGGCGGGGCGATGGGGCCTGTTCTTGCGGGCGCGATCCGCTAGAACGGGGGCAAGGGCCGGAACCGGCCGGGGAACTTGGAAGGGGAGGATGGCATGACGACCATCAACGCGCTCTTGGCGAAACATCCGGGCGAGGCGCCGGCGATCGGCGGGCCGGGCCGCGACTGGCTGGATTACGACGGGCTCCGGGCGCTGACGGAGCGGGTGCGCGAGGACCTGCGCGCCGCCGGTGTCGGGCCGTCCGACCGGGTGGCCATCGTGCTGCCGAACGGGGCGGCGATGGCCGCGGCCTTTGTCACCGTGGCGCAGGCGGCCTGCACCGCGCCGCTGAACCCGGCCTACCGCGAGGACGAGTTCGCCTTCTACCTCGAGGACCTGAAGGCCCGGGCGATCATCCTCGAGGCGGGTTATGACGGGCCGGCGCTGGCGGCGGCGCGGCGCTTCGGTCTGACGGTGCTGCGGCTGGCGGAGGACCCTTCGGTGGCGGGGGTCTTTGCGCTGACGGCGGAGGGCGAGGTCACGCCGGCGGAGGGTGACATGCCCGGCGCGGAGGACGTGGCGCTGATCCTGCACACCTCCGGCACCACCTCGCGCCCGAAGATCGTGCCGCTCTTGCAGTCGAACGTGGCGGCCTCGGCCGGTCACATCGCGGCCTCGCTGTCGCTGGAGCCGGGCGACCGCTGCCTGAACGTGATGCCGCTGTTCCACATCCACGGGCTGGTGGCGGCGGTCTCGGCCTCGCTGGCGGCGGGGGCGTCGATCTTCTGCACCGGCGGCTTCAACGCGCTGAACTTCTTCGCGATGATGAAGGAGGCGCGGCCCACCTGGTACACCGCTGTGCCGACCATGCACCAGGCGATCCTGTCGCGCGCGGAACGCAACGCGGAAGTCATCGCGGAGGTGCCGCTGCGCTTCCTGCGCTCGTCCTCGGCCTCGCTTCCGGCGCAGGTCATGACGGCGCTGGCGGAGACCTTCGGCGCGCCGGTGGTGGAGGCCTACGGCATGACCGAGGCTGCGCACCAGATGTGCTGCAACCCGCTGTCGCGGCAGAAGCCGGGCGCGGTGGGGATCGCGGCCGGGCCGCAGGTGGCCATCGCCGACGAGGCGGAGGACCGGCTGACAGAGGGCACCGGCGAGGTCGTGATCTCGGGCCCGAACGTGACGCCCGGCTACGAGGGCAACCCGGAGGCCAACGCGAAGTCGTTCTTCGAGGCGGAGGGCCGGCGCTGGTTCCGCACCGGCGACCAGGGTGCCTTCGACGCCGACGGCTACCTGTTCCTGACGGGGCGGCTGAAGGAGATCATCAACCGCGGGGGCGAGAAGGTGTCGCCGCTGGAGGTGGACGGCGTGCTGATGGACCACCCGGCGGTGGCGCAATGCGTGGCCTTCGCCTGCCCGCACCCCAAGCTGGGCGAGGAGGTCGCGGCGGCGGTGGTCCTGCGCGAGGGCATGTCGGCGGACGAGGCGGAGATCCGCGCCTTTGCCACGGAGCGGATGGCGGCCTTCAAGGTGCCGGCGCGGGTGGTGATCCTCGACGAGATCCCCAAGGGCGCGACGGGCAAGATGCAGCGCATCGGCATGGCGGAGAAGCTGGGGCTGGTGTCCTGACCGGCACGCCCGCGGCGGGTGTCGCGGGTGAGTATTTGGAAAGCAGAGAAGCAGGGGCGCCGGGCGCGGGCCGGGCGGGGTGACATGCGGATATGTATCTTTGGCGCGGGGGCCATCGGCGGCTACATGGGCGCGAAGCTGGCGCAGGCCGGGGCCGAGGTGTCGCTGGTGGCGCGCGGCCCGCATCTGGCGGCGATGCAGGCGGACGGCTTGCGGCTGATCGAGGAGGGGACGGAGACGGTGGTGCCGGTGCGCGCCTCTTCGGATGCGGCGGAACTGGGCGAGCAGGACTACGTGATCGTGACGCTGAAGGCGCATTCGGTGCCCGGCGTGGTGGACGCGATGACACCGCTGATCGGCGCGGGGACCTGCGTGGTCTCGGGCGTGAACGGCGTGCCGTGGTGGTATTTCCACAAGCACGGCGGGGACCTGGAGGGCACGCGGCTCGAGACCGTCGATCCCGGCGGCCGGCAGTGGGACGGTTTCGGCCCCGACCGGGTGCTGGGCTGCGTGGTTTACCCTGCGGCGGAGGTGATCCGGCCGGGCGTGGTCAGGCACGTCGAGGGCAACCGGTTCTCGCTGGGGGAGCCTGACGGCAGCAAGTCGGAGCGTGCGCAGGCCCTGTCGAAGGCGCTGACCGCGGCGGGGCTGAAGGCGCCGGTGCGGCCGAGGCTGAGGGACGAGATCTGGGTGAAGCTCTGGGGCAACCTGTCGTTCAACCCGATCTCGGCGCTGACCCACGCGACGCTCGACGTGCTTTGCACCGATCCGGGCACGCGCGCTGTGGCGAAGGCGATGATGCTGGAAGCGCAGGAGATCGCCGAGAAGCTGGGCGTGAAGTTCCCCATCGACGTGGAGCGGCGGATCGACGGCGGTGCGGCGGTGGGCGCGCACCGGACCTCCATGCTGCAGGACCTCGACGCCGGGCGCCCGATGGAGATCGACGCGCTGGTGGCCTCGGTCCAGGAGCTGGGCCGGCTGACGGGTGTGGCGACGCCGGCGATCGATACGGTGCTGGCGCTGGTGGCGCTGCGCGGCAGGGTGGCGGGGCTTTACTGAGGCCGCGCCGAAAGACTGGGTTTACGGCGCGCCGGCATCGGGGTTTGTCTGGAGCAGGGCGGCGCTGCGGGGTGCCTGCGGGCAAGATGGCCGGGCAGGACCCATGCGCGGCCGAGACAGGAGGGAGAGCGCGATGTCGCGACCGAAGGTTCTGGTAAGCCGCCGCTGGCCGGAGGCGGTGGAGGCCGCGCTGGCCGAGCGCTACGATGCGACGTTCAACGCGGAGGACAGGCCGCTCGACACCGCGGCCTTCCGGGAGGCGCTGGCGACGCATGACGCGATCCTGCCCACGGTGACGGATGCCATGGGCCGCGCGGTCTTCGACGGGATCGAGGCGCCGCGCTGCAGGGTGCTGGCGAATTACGGGGTGGGCTTCTCGCACATCGACACGGAGGCTGCGGCGCGGCTCGGCATCGTCGTGACGAACACCCCGGACGTGCTGAGCGACTGCACGGCGGACATCGCCATGACGCTTCTGCTGATGGCCGCGCGCCGGGCGGGCGAGGGCGAACGCGAGGTCCGTGCCGGGGCGTGGACCGGCTGGCGGCCCACCCACCTCGTGGGGACGAAGGTGACCGGCAAGACGCTGGGCATCGTGGGCTTCGGGCGGATCGGGCAGGAGATGGCGCGCCGGGCGCATCATGGTTTCGGCATGCGGATCCTTGTCCAGAACCGCTCTGCCGTGGCGCCGGAGGTGCTGGCGGCCTGCGACGCGCGGCAGGTCGAGAGCCTGGAGGCGCTGATGCCCGAATGCGACTTCGTCTCGCTGCACTGCCCGGGCGGGGCTGCGAACCGGCACCTCGTCAATGCCGCGCGGCTGGCGCTGATGAAGCCCGGCGCCTTCCTGATCAACACTGCGCGCGGCGAGGTGGTCGACGAGGCGGCGCTTGCCGAGGCGGTCGGCGCGGGGCGGCTTGGCGGTGCGGGGCTCGACGTCTTCGACGGCGAACCGGCGGTCGAAGCGCGGCTCCTCGACTGTCCGAACATCGTCGTGCTGCCGCACCTCGGCAGCGCCACCCGGGAAACGCGGGAAGCCATGGGTTTCCGCGCCCTCGAGAACCTCGCCGCTGCGCTGGATGGCCGGGCGCCGCCCGACCGCGTCGCCTGAAACCGGCTGCCCGCGCCCCGTGGCTGTTTCTGCCGCAAAGGGCCCGCCTTCGCCCGGCCGCAGGCATGGCGGCACCGCCGTCACAGGTATTTGGACCAAGATGAAGGTGTAAGCGCGGCGCCTGTCCTTCATCTTGGTCCAAATACCTCGGGGAGTCGCGCCGCAGGCGCGGCGGGGCAGCGCCCCCCTTCGCGCGCAGCGCGACGGGCGCCGGGCCAAGCTATGTGCGATCCGGACGGGGGAGCGGAGGCTCGGTCAAAGGTGGCGCGGGCGCAGCCCGCGCGGGTCGGCGCGCGTCAGCGCGGCGAAACCCTTATCGGGACGGGACGGGTGCGGCGGGCGGGTCTGCGTGTTTCGATGGCAGGGTGTCGCGGGAATGCCCGGATTTGTGGCGCAGCAAAGCGGGCTTGCTTTACATCGGAGCG
Organism: Sagittula sp. P11; assembly: GCF_002814095.1. Taxonomy (NCBI): domain Bacteria; kingdom Pseudomonadati; phylum Pseudomonadota; class Alphaproteobacteria; order Rhodobacterales; family Roseobacteraceae; genus Sagittula; species Sagittula sp. P11. Next base: position 493,382 of record NZ_CP021913.1, on the reverse strand, counting down.
CCTGGCGGGTCATCTGTCGGGCAGGACATCACCCTGGAAGGCACCTCATGGCGATCACCGCAAGCATCCGGCATCTCACGCATTACAAGTACGACCGGCCGGTCACCCTGTCGCCGCAGATCGTGCGCCTGAGGCCGGCGCCGCACAGCCGGACCCGCGTGATCTCGCACTCTCTGAAAGTCGGGCCGGAGGGGCATTTCGTCAATCACCAGCAGGACATCTACGGCAACTGGATGGCCCGCTTCGTGTTTCCGGAGCCGGTGACGGAGTTCTCGATCGAGGTGGACCTCGTTGCGGACATGACGGTCTACAACCCGTTCGACTTCTTCCTCGAAGAGGGCGCGCGGGAGTGGCCTTTCGACTACCCGGCGGAGATCGCGGGCGACCTGGCGCAGTACCTCAAGGCGGTCGATCTGACGCCGAAGGTGAAGGCCTGGGTCGACAGCGTCCCGCGCGAGAAGACCGGCACGGTGGATTTCCTCGTGGCGCTCAACGCGCGGCTCGAGCAGGAGATCGACTACCTGATCCGCATGGAGCCGGGCGTGCAGACGCCGGAGGAGACGCTGGAGAAGGGCTCGGGCTCCTGCCGCGACACCTCGTGGCTGCTGATCAACATCCTGCGGCGCTTCGGCTTTGCCGCGCGCTTCGTCTCGGGCTACCTGATCCAGCTGAAGCCCGACCTCGAGGCGCTGGACGGGCCGTCGGGCACGGACCACGACTTCACCGACCTGCACGCCTGGTGCGAGGTCTACCTGCCGGGCGCGGGCTGGATCGGGCTTGACCCGACCTCGGGCCTGCTGACCGGCGAGAGCCACATCCCGCTGGCTGCAACGCCGCATTATTCCAACGCAGCCCCCATCGTCGGCGGGTTCACCGGCGATCCGGACACCCAGACCGCCTTCAACTTCGAGATGGAGGTGCACCGCGTCGCGGAACATCCGCGCATCACCAAGCCGTTCAGCGAGGAAAGCTGGCAGGCGCTCGACAAGCTGGGGCGCGAGGTCGACGCGGTGATGGAGGCCGAGGACATGCGGCTGACCATGGGCGGCGAGCCGACCTTCGTCAGCATCGACGATTTCGAGAGCGCGGAGTGGAACACCGCCGCGGTGGGTCCGACGAAGCGGATGCGCGCCGACCTGCTGATCCGCCGCCTGCGGCAGCGTTTCGCGCCGGGCGGTTTCCTGCATTACGGGCAGGGCAAGTGGTATCCGGGCGAGACCCTGCCGCGCTGGACCTTCAGCCTGTTCTGGCGCCGCGACGGGGAGCCGATCTGGAAGAACCCCGACCTCGTCGCGCCGGAAACGCAGTCGGGCGCGACAAACGCCGATTCCGAGAAGTTCATGGAGACCTTCGCGGAGACCCTGGGGATCGAGCCGGAGTTCGTCCGGCCCGCCTACGAGGACCCCGCCGAATGGGTGCTGAAGGAGGCCGGGCTGCCGATCAACGTCACGCCGGAGGATCCGAAGCTGAAGGACCCGGAGGCGCGCGCCCGGATCGCGCGGGTCTTCAACCGCGGGCTGACGGAGCCTGCCGGTCACGTGCTGCCGATCCAGCGCTGGCAGGGGAAGGCGTCGAAGTCGTCCTGGGTGTCGGAGCACTGGAAGACGCGGCGCGGGCATCTCTACCTGATCCCCGGCGACAGCCCCGTGGGCTTCCGCCTGCCGCTGGGCACGCTGCCCTATATCCCGGCCTCCGACTATCCCTATACCTACAGCGCCGATCCGAGCGTGCCGGTCGCCGCGCTGCCGAACTTCCACGCGGAACTTGAGCGCCGCCGGAAGGCGATCCTCGAGGAGCTGGAGCGCATCGCCGCCGAAGAGGCGGACGTGCTGCCCGATGTCACGCAGGAGCGCAGCCAGCCGGTGTCGGGGGTCAAGCCCGAGGAGGGCGGGCGGCAGGCACGGCAGAACCCGATGAGCATGGACGGCGTCGACCCGGCGCTGGGATACGTGCGCACCGCCATCGCGGTGGAGCCGCGCGACGGGCGGCTGTGCCTGTTCATGCCGCCGGTGGGCACGCTTGAGGATTACCTCGAACTGCTTGCTGCGGCCGAGACGACCGCCGCAGAGCTGGGGCTGCCGATCCACATCGAGGGCTACGCCCCGCCGTCCGACAGCCGGTTGAACGTGATCCGCGTGGCGCCCGATCCGGGCGTGATCGAGGTGAACATCCACCCCGCGCAGAACTGGCAGGACTGCGTCGACATCACCACCGGCGTCTACGAGGAGGCGCGGCAGTCGCGGCTGGGCGCCGACAAGTTCATGATCGACGGCAAGCACGTCGGCACCGGGGGCGGCAACCACGTGGTTGTCGGCGGCGCCACGACCCACGATTCGCCCTTCCTGCGGCGTCCGGACCTGCTGCGGTCGCTGATCCTCTACTGGCAACGGCACCCGGCGCTTTCCTACCTGTTCTCGGGGCTGTTCATCGGCCCGACCAGCCAGGCGCCGCGGATCGACGAGGCGCGGCACGACACGCTTTACGAGCTGGAGATCGCGCTGGCGCAGATCCCCGATCCCGGCGAGGACTATCCGCAGCCCCAGCCCTGGCTGGTGGACCGGCTGCTCAGGAACATGCTGATCGACGTGACCGGCAACACCCACCGGGCGGAGCTGTGCATCGACAAGATGTTCTCTCCGGACGGGCCGACCGGGCGGCTGGGTCTTCTGGAGTTCCGCGGCTTCGAGATGCCGCCGGACCCGCGCATGAGCCTTGCCCAGCAGTTGCTGATCCGGGCGATCCTCGCGCGGCTCTGGAAGAACCCGATCAAGGGCCGGCCGGTGCGCTGGGGCACGCAGCTGCATGACCGGTTCATGCTGCCGCATTTCGTCTGGGCCGATTTCCTCGACGTGCTGGGCGACCTGCGCGACAACGGGTTCGACCTGCGGCCGGAGTGGTTCGAGGCGCAGCGGGAGTTCCGCTTCCCCTATGCGGGCGACGTGACCTACCAGGGCGTGAACCTCGAGGTCCGGCAGGCGCTGGAGCCCTGGCACGTGCTGGGCGAGCGCGGCGCCATCGGCGGGACGGTGCGCTATACCGACAGCTCGGTGGAGCGGATGCAGGTGCAGCTGACCTCGCTGAACCCCGACCGCTACACGGTGACCTGCAACCGCCGCGCCGTGCCGCTGACCGCGACGGAGACGAGCGGCGTGAAGGTGGGCGGCGTGCGCTTCAAGGCGTGGCAGCCGGCGGAGGCGCTGCACCCGGTGCTGCCGGTCGATGCGCCGCTGGTCTTCGATGTCTTCGACACGTGGTCGGGGCGCTCCATCGGCGGCTGCACCTATCACGTGGCGCATCCGGGCGGGCGCAACTACGACACCTTCCCGGTCAACACCAACGAGGCCGATGCCCGCCGCCTTGCGCGGTTCGAGAAGTTCGGCCACACGGCCGGCGCCTTCTGGCCCGCAAGCGAGGTCCCGCACCCGGAGTTCCCGATGACGCTGGACCTGCGCCGCTCGCCGGGGGTGTGATCCATGGCGGAAGGGAGGGCCGCCAAGTCACGCCTCAAGGCGATCGAAGGCTATCGGCCGCCCGAAGGGGTGGCCGACGAGCTTCTGCGCGCCGACGGCACGGTGCGCCCGGTCTGGAAGCCGATGATCGAGTTCCTCGCCAGGACCTCGCCCGAGGATCTGGCGGCGGATTTCGCGCGCGGCGACCAGTACCTGAAGGATGCGGGCGTCTATTACCGGCAGTACACCGACAGCGATTCCACCATGCGCGACTGGCCGCTGTCGCACATCCCGGTGATGATCGCCGAATCCGAATGGGCCGATTTGGCCGAGGGGCTGATCCAGCGCGCCGACCTGCTTGAGGCGCTGATGGCGGACCTCTACGGGCCGGGCGACCTGGTGAAGAAGGGGCTGTTGCCGCCGCAGCTGGTGACCGACAACCCCGAATGGCTGCGCCCTCTGGTGGGCGTGCAGCCGCGGTCGGGACATTACCTGCACATGATCGCCTTCGAGATCGGTCGGTCGCCGGACGGCAGCTGGCTGGTACTGGGCGACCGGACGCAGGCGCCTTCGGGGTCGGGCTTTGCGCTGGAAAACCGCATGGCCACGACGCGGACCTTCACCGATTTCTTCCCGGAGGCCAACGTGCACCGGCTGGCGGGGTTCTTCCGCTCGTTCCGCGACAGCCTGACCGGGCTGAAGGGGCCGGGCGGCGGGCAGGTGGCGATCCTGACGCCGGGCCAGCACACCGACACCTATTTCGAACATGCCTATATCGCGCGTTACCTGGGCCTTCTGCTGCTGGAATGCGCCGACCTGACGGTGACGCCGGACGGGCTGATGGTGCGCACGATCAACGGGCTTGAGCCTGTGTCGGTGCTGTGGCGCAGGCTGGACGCGCGCTTTGCCGATCCCCTGGAGCTGGACGAACGTTCGGCCATCGGGACGCCGGGGATGGTGTCCGCCCTGCGCGCGGGCACGGTGTCGATGCTGAATGCGCTGGGGTCGGGTGTGCTGGAGGCGCGGGCGCTGATGGCCTTCCTGCCGCGGATCTGCGAGCAGGTGACCGGCGCGCCGCTGAAGCTGCCCAACATCGCGACATGGTGGTGCGGCCAGCGGCGCGAGCTGGCGCATGTGCGCGAGAACCTCGAACGGATGATGATCGCGCCCGCCATGTCCACCGACCTGCCGTTCGAGATGGACGGCTCGACGGCGCTGGGGGGGCGGTTCCGCTCCACCGCGCAGATGGCGGTCCGCGACTGGCTGGAGGCGAACGGCGCCGACCTCGTGGGGCAGGAGGCGGTGACGCTGTCCACGACGCCCGCGATGATCGACGGCAAGCTGCTGCCGCGCCCGATGGTGATCCGCGCCTTCGCCGTGCGCACCCCGCAGGGCTGGGAGGTGATGCCCGGCGGCTATGCCCGCATCGGCCGGACGGAAGACCCCACGGCGCTGGCGATGCAGTCCGGCGGATCGGTCGCGGACGTCTGGGTGGTGGCCAGGAAACCGGTGAAACCCGACAGCCTGACCCATACCGGCGGCGCGCCCTTCGTGCGCTACCGCTCTGCCCGGCTGCCGGCGCGGGCCGCCGACAACCTCTTCTGGCTGGGCCGCTACGTGGAACGGGCCGAGTTCGCCATGCGCACGCTGCGCGCCGTGCGGCTGAGGCGCGACGACAGCGGTCTGGGGCACAGCCCTCTGTTCGACATCTTCGACGACATGCTGAGCGGCCTCGGCATGGACGACGACCAGGTGATCCCGCAGGGGCTGCTGCGCCTCTTCGAAAGCGCGCTGACCTGCGCGGGCAAGGTGCGCGACCGCTTCTCCGACGACGGCTGGTACGCGCTGAACGAGGTGACGGCGCTGGCCCGCACGCTGTCCGGCGAAGAGGCGGAGGACGTGGACATGGCCCGCCCCATGAGCCAGCTCCTGCGCAAGAACGCGGGCTTCGCGGGGCTTGTGAACGACAACATGTTCCGCGCCTCGGGCTGGCGCTTCATGACCATGGGGCGCTGCGTCGAACGCGGCATCCAGACCGCGCGGCTTCTGGCCGCCTTCGCCGACGAGGAGGCGCCGCCCGGTGGGCTCGACGCGGCGATCGAGATCGGCGACAGCGTCATGACCCACCGCCGCCGCTACTCCGTGGTGGCACAGCGCGAGACGGTGGTCGACATGCTGGCCCTCGACCCGGACAACCCGCGCTCCATCTTCTCTCAGGTGGAGATCCTGAGGGCGGAACAGGCGCGCCTGCCGCAGCCCTACGAGGGCACGCAGATGGGCGACACGGCGCGCGCGCTCCTGCGGCTCGAGACCGACCTGGCCGTCGCCACGCCGGAGACCGTGACCACCGCGGACCTGCTCGGGGTGGCGGAGCGGCTGATGGCGGTGTCGGATGCGCTTGGCGCGCGCTACATGAACTGAGGGGCAGATGCCTGTTCAATACGACATCACGCTGGCGATCCGCTACCTGTACGAGAGCCCGGCCACCGCGGCGCGGACGCTGCTCAGGATGCTGCCGCTGACCAACGCGCGCCAGCGGCTGATGGCGGGGCATGTCTCGGCCGATCCCGAACCGCAGCTGCGCAGCGACGAGCGCGACTTCTTCGGCAACGCGCTGACGGCGATGACCTTCGAGGAGGCGCTGGAGGACGTCTCCTTCCGCTTCCAGGGGCGGATGATGTGCCACCGGCCGGAGGCGCTGATGGACCTCTCGCCGCCGCTGGGCCTCCTGAAGGAGGACGTGGCGGCGGAACACGCGCTGGGACCGGAAAGCCCGCACCACTTCACCGGCGCCTCCGAACGGGTGCGCCCGGTCAGGGACATCACCGCCTTCGCGCGCGACGTGACGAACCCGGCGCAGACCGCGCTGGAGGCGGTGACCGCGCTCAGCACGGCGCTGCACGAGGCCTTCGCCTTCGACCCGGAGGCGACCGACGTGGCCACCGATCCCGCCGAGGCCTTCCGCCAGAGACGCGGCGTCTGCCAGGACTTCAGCCACGTGATGATCGCGGGGCTGAGGTCGGTGGGCGTGCCCGCGGGCTACGTCTCGGGGTTCCTCAGGACCACGCCGCCCGAAGGCCAGCCCCGCCTCGAAGGGGCCGATGCGATGCACGCCTGGGTGCGTGCCTGGTGCGGGCGCGAAACCGGGTGGGTGGAGATCGACCCGACAAACGACCTGCGCGTGGCGCAGGACCACGTGGCGGTGGCGGTCGGGCGCGACTACGCCGACGTGGCGCCGGTCAAGGGCTCGCTGCGCAGCGCCGGGCCGCACACGACGGAACACAGCGTCGACATGGTCCCGACCGACGAATAGGCCCGGCAAGGCGCCCCCGGCGGCCCGGTCGGACGCGCCCCGCACGGCACCCCATACGGGCCGCCCTCCCCGGAACCGCCGGACCGCTCCCGGCCTTCATCTTGGCGAAAATACCTCGGGGGAGCCGCCTCGGGCGGCGGGGGCAGCGCCCCCACCGCGCGGGCCTTGCCCGCGCGCGGATCGGCGCGCGTCAGCGCGGCGAAACCGGCAACCCCGCTCAGGCGAAGAGGCCGGCGTAGGTCTCGCGCAGCACGTTCTTCTGGACCTTGCCCATGGTGTTGCGCGGCAGGGCGTCCACGACGATCAGGCGGCGGGGATGCTTGAAGCGGGCGAGTTTCCCCGCCACGTCGGCGGCGATCGCGTCGAGGTCGGGGGTGGCGCCCGCCTCTGCCACCAGCAGGCCCACCGGGGTCTCGCCGAAATCCGGGTGGGGGACACCGATCACCGCGCTTTCCAGCACGCCGGGCTGGTCGTCCAGCACCAGCTCGATCTCCTTGGGGTAGATGTTGAACCCGCCGGAGATGACGAGGTCCTTGTTGCGCCCGACGATCACCACGTAGCCCTCCGCGTCGATCATCCCGAGGTCGCCGGTGATGAAGAAGCCGTCCTCGCGCAGCTCGGCGGCGGTCTTCTCGGGCATCTGCCAGTAGCCCTTGAAGACATTGGGGCCGCGCACCTCGATCACGCCGATCTCGCCCCGCGGCAGGTCGGCGCCGGTCTCGGGGTCGCAGACCTTGAGCTCCACCCCCGGCAGCGGGAAGCCCACGGTGCCGGCGCGGCGTTCGCCGTCGTAGGGGTTTGAGGTGTTCATGTTGGTCTCGGTCATGCCGTAGCGTTCGAGGATGCGGTGGCCGGTGCGTTCCTCGAAACGGACATGGGTTTCGGCCAGCAGCGGCGCGGAGCCGGAGACGAAGAGCCGCATGCCCGCGGCCAGGTCGCGGGTGAAGCGCGGCTCGTCCAGCAGGCGGGTGTAGAAGGTCGGCACGCCCATCAGCGCGGTCGCTTCGGGCATCCGGTCCAGCACGGTGGCGGCGTCGAACTTCGGCATGAAGATCATCGCGCCGCCCGCGACGAGCGAGACGTTGGTGGCCACGAAAAGCCCGTGGGTGTGGAAGATCGGCAGCGCGTGGATCAGCACGTCGTCCGCCGTGAAGCGCCATTCGGTGGCGAGGACGGTGGCGTTCGACAGCAGGTTGTCCTGCGTCAGCATCGCGCCCTTCGACCGCCCTGTGGTGCCGGAGGTGTAGAGGAAGGCGGCGAGGTCGTCCTTCGTGCGGTCCACCGTCATGAAGGTGTCGGGCTGGCCCGCGGCAGAGGTCGTCAGCGTGCCCGTGCCGTCGGCGTCCATCGTCTCGACGCGCGCGCCGAGGCGGTCGGCGATGGGCTCCAGCACCGGGACGGCGGCACTGTCGCAGACCACGACCTTCGCGCCGCTGTTCTCGATGAAATAGCTCAGCTCGTCTGCGGTGTAGGCGGTGTTGAGCGGCAGGAAGATCACCCCGGCCTGCACGCAGGCGGCGTAGAGGGCGAGGGCCTCGGCGCTCTTCTCGACCTGCATGGCCAGCCGGTCCCCGGGTTCGAGGCCGAGCGAGGTCAGCACATGGGCGATGCGCGCGGCGTTGCGGACAAAGCTCGCATGGGTCAGCGTCGTCCCGTCGAGCATGTGCAGGAAGGGCGTGTCCTTGCCTTCGTGCTTGCCGAAAAGGGCGTCGTAGAGCGGGTTGGCCATCGCATCACCTGTCCTGAATTCGCGGTCCGGGGTGTTCTGGCGGAGCCGGTCGCGGATGTCGAGAGGGCGGGGGTGATGGAGGACGGGGCCGGGGGCGTCACGCATCGCCCGCCGGGTATCGTGCAGGATGCGCCTTTGGCGCGGCGTTTGATGCACGAAAACGGGCGTTCATTGGTGGACCGCGAGGGATCGGGCACGCTGTTTGGGGCGGGCGCGCCGGGATCGTGCGCGAAAGGCCGATGGAGAGGCGCTTTTTGCATGGAAAGGGGCGTTTGGCGTTGGATCGGAGGCTTGTCCGGTTCGCGTGAGGCCGGGGCACGCGCATGTCCTGCACGGCGGGCTGCCGGCCGGATTTTTGCCGCGCGGAAAGGGGCGTTTGCGGTTGGATCGGTGCGATTGGGGAGGGACGCGGAGGGCCGCGGGCCGTGACTGAAGACCGCCGCTTGAGCGCGACGGTCCTCTCCGGCAAGCTGTGTGCCTGCGCGGGCCGGTCAGGCGGCGTCGCGGAGGACGGCGCGGGTGGTGCGGGCGAGGCGGCGGATGCCTTCCTCCAGCTTCTCCGGCGGGTTCAGCGTGAAGTTCAGCCGCATCCCGCCGTGGTCGCGGTGCGCCGGGTCGAAGACGCTGGAGGGGGAGATGCACACGCCTTCCGCCAGCCCTGCGCGCATCAGCGCGTCGGTGTTCAGACGGCTGTCGCGGGCGCGGGCCCAGATGAACATGCCGCCCTCAGGCTTTTCCCAGGTGAACCAGTCGGAGAGGTGTGTCTCCATCGCGGCGCAGAGCGCATCCCGGCGCGCCCGGTACATCGACAGGATGTGCGGGCGGATCGCCTCCGGCACGCCGCGTTCGAAGGCCAGCGCGGTGACCATCTGGCAGAGCCCGGAGGAGAACATGTCGGTGCCCTGCTTGGCGGCAGAGAGCGCCTCGATCATCGCGGGGTCGGCGATGGCCCAGCCGATGCGCAGGCCGGGGGCCAGCTCCTTCGACACGGTGCCGAGGTAGATCACCGGGCTGCCGGGGCCGGCCATCTCAAGCATGGTGGGCAGGGGGGCGCCGTCGTAGTAGAGCGCGCCGTAGGGATCGTCCTCCACCAGCCATGTGCCGGTGTGGCGGGCGGCGTCGATCAGGGCGCGGCGCCGGTCCGTGCCGACGAGGCGTCCGGACGGATTGGAGAAGTTCGGCACGGTGTAGGCGAACTGCGCGCCGGTCATGGCGGCTGTCGGGTCGAAGCCCGGATCCTCCAGCACCATGGGCCGGTAGTCGGGCATCCGCGCGCGCCATGTGTCGAGCGCGCCGAGGTAGGCGGGCGTCTGCACGGCGATGGTCTGGCCGGGCATCACCAGCGCCAGCCCGAGGGCGGCCAGCGCCTGGGTGCCGCCGGTGGTCACGAGCACGTTGTCACGGGTGAGCGGCAGCGCGTCGGTGGAGAAACGCGCGGCGATGGCGTCGCGCAGCCGGGGCTGTCCGGGCACCGGGCCGTAGGCCAGCGATTCCGCCGGGAAGTCCCGCACCGCTTCTTTAGCCAGGTCGGCCAGCGCCTCCACCGGCCAGGCGGAAGGATCGGGCAGCCCGCCCGCCAGGTTGATCAGGCCGGGGATCTGGCCCGCGGCGAGGAAGGTGGAGGTGACATCGTTCGTCTGGCTGAGCCAGTCGGCGAAGGGCGGGTGGGACATGGCGCGTCTCCGGTCGGATGGATGGGGCGCGGGGCAGGGACCGGGTCCGCCCACGTGCCGGGACTGGCCGTCCTTAACACGGAAAAGTTGCCCGGGCGTAGCCCCGGATTGGAAGTTTCCGCAGGGGCAACTCTTGTGGGCACCGACATAAGTGGCGGTCTGCACGCGCCCAGGCCACAAAATCTGTGCCTTTTTTCGCCTAATTTCGGATTAGGCCCTGTCTACTGAACAAAGATGATTTAGTGTTTCCGCCAATGAGACACGGGAAAGGAACGTGCATGGGGCTCCGGGGGTGGCGGCGTGCAGGCAAGGCCTGTGGTGTGATGGTTCTGGCCATGTGCCCGGGTATCGCGCCCGCGCTCGACAGCATCAATTTCCAGTACGTCGGCGACGTGTCGGAGGAACTGCGGGACATCCTGCGGGCCGTTTCGACCTTGTCGGAGATCGAGTCGCGGGACGAACAGCCGCCGCAGGACGTCATGGCCGCGGCGCAGGGGGACTACACCCGGCTGGTCGAGGCGCTTTATGCGCAGGGCTATTACGGGCCGAACGTGCGCATCCGCATCGACGGGCGCGAGGCGGCGACCATTCCGCCGTTCGAGACGCCGGACCGGATTTCGCATATCGACGTGATCGTGGAACCGGGCAAGCGGTTCGTCTTCGGCGACGCGGTGGTGGCGCCGGTGGCGCCGGGCACGCCAGAGACCGAGCAGTTCGACAGCGGCGAGCGGGCGCGGGCCAGCGCCGTGCGCAACCGCACGCAAGACGTGATCACCGGCTGGCGGCAGGTGGGCAACGCCACGGCGCGGGTGCAGGACCAGTCGATCACCGCGCGTCACGAGGCCGGTATCCTCGACGTGATCGTGCGCATCGACCCGGGCCGTCAGTACCGCTTCGGCGAGGTGATCGTGACCTCCGACAGCGCGGTCAAAGACGCGCGCATCCGGCAGATCGCGGGCATCCCGCGCGGCGGGGTCTTCGATCCCGACGAGGTGGACAAGGGCGCGGAGCGGCTGCGCACCGTCGGCACCTTCCGGTCGGTCACGCTGGAAGAGCGGCCCGGGCCGGGCAACGAGCTGGACATCCTGATCGACGTCACCGACCGCAAGCCGCGGCGCTTCGGCTTCGGCGCGGAGCTGTCCTCGAACGAGGGGCTGAAGCTGACCTCCTTCTGGCTGCACCGCAACATCTTCGGCGGGGCGGAACGGTTCCGCATCGACGGCGAGGTGCGGCAGCTTGCCGGGCAGGACGTGAAGCCGGACTACGAGATTTCCGCCCGGTTCGAGAAGCCGGCGGTCTACGGGCCGGACACGCTGTTCTTTGCCACCGCCTCGGTCAGCTACGAGGAAGAGCCGGATTACATCTCGCGGCAGGCGGGCTTTGGCATCGGTGTCAGCCAGGAGTTCAGCGACACGCTGACCGGCGAGATCGGCCTGACCCTGTCGCGGTCGGAGATCACCGACCTCTACCTGCCGGGCGAACCGGAGCGGACGCTGGACGTGCTGGCGCTGCCGGTCTCGCTGACATGGGACAAGCGCGACGATCAGCTTGACGCGCGCAACGGATTTTTCCTGCGCTCGGCGGTGGAGCCGTTCACCATCCTGTCGGGCGACGACGCGGGCGCGAAGTACGATTTCGACGCGCGGTACTACAAGGCCTTCATGGAGGACGACGCGGTGGTTGCCGCGGCGCGCCTGCAACTGGGCGGGCTGTTCGGGCCGGAGGCGGCGGATGCGCCGCCGGATTACCTGTACTACTCGGGCGGCGGCGGCACCGTGCGCGGCCAGCCCTTCGAGTCGCTCAATGCGCTCTATTCCGATGGCACGCGCCTTGGCGGGCGCAGCTTCGTCGGCCTGTCGGGCGAGGTGCGGGTCGACGTGACCGGCAAGCTGGGCATCGTGGCCTTTGCCGACGCGGGCTACATCGGCCCCGAAAGTTTCTACGACGGCAGCGGCGACTGGCACTCCGGTGCCGGGATCGGCGCGCGCTATAAGACGCCGGTCGGCCCGATCCGCTTCGACATCGCAGGGCCGGTGTCGGGCGATACGGGCGACGGCGTGCAACTCTATATCGGGATCGGGCAGGCCTTCTGATGCGGCTTCTCCTACTTTGCCTCTGCCTGCTGTGGCCCTTTGCGGTCGTGGCGCAGGACGAGAACAGCGACCGCGGCTACATCCAGGGGCTTCTGGAAGACGCGCTGTCGAACGACAACATGACGGTGCGGCTGGAAGGGTTCCGCGGGGCGCTGTCGTCGCGCGCCACGGTCGACCGGATCACCATCGCCGATCCGCAGGGCGTCTGGCTGGAGGCGTCGAACGTCGCGCTCCAGTGGAACCGCAGCGACCTGTTGCGTGGCCGGGTCGAGATCCAGGAGATCTCGATGGAGACGCTGTCGCTGCCGCGTCTGCCCAGTGCCCCGTCCGAGACGCCGGCGCCCGAGGCGCGCAGTGCCTTCGCGCTGCCCGACCTGCCGGTGGCGCTGATCCTCGAACAGTTGCAGGTCGACACGGTCGAGCTGGGCGAGGCCGTGATCGGCGAGGCGGCGCAGCTGCGCGTCACCGGCTCTGCCTCCCTCCAGGGCGGCGAGGGGCAGGCGGAACTGAACATCGAGCGGCTGGACCGGGGCGGGCAGATCGCGCTGACCGGCAGCTATTCGAACGGCACGCGGGTGCTGGGGCTCGACCTGTCGGTGCAGGAGCCCGAGGGCGGTCTTGCTGTGTCGCTGCTGGGCGTGCCGGGGGAGCCGTCGCTGGCGCTGACCCTTCAGGGCAATGCGCCGATCGACGATTTCGAGGCGGAGCTGACGCTGGCCACCGACGGCACGGAGCGGCTGGCCGGGACGGTGATCCTGCGCGCCGACGGCAACGAGGACACGCGCCGCTTCCGGATGGACGTGGCGGGCGACGTGGCCTCGCTGGTGGCGCCGCAGTACCGCGAGTTCCTGGGCGACAGCGTGTCGATGACGACGGAGGTCCTGCAGCAGGCGGACGGCGCCACGGAGCTGAGCGAGCTGGAACTGAGCGCGGAGGCGCTGCGGCTGACCGGGTATGCCCGGATCGGTGCGGACGGCTGGCCGGAGCGGCTGGACCTTCAGGGCGGGATCACCCCGCCGCAGGGCGAGCGCGTGGTCCTGCCGATCCCGGGGGCCGAGACGAGCGTGGCGGGTGTCACGCTTGAGGCCACCTTCAACGCCGAGGAAGGCAACGGCTGGAGCCTGCAGACCGTGGTCGAGGGCTTCGACCGCGAGGGGCTGGGCACCATCGACCGGCTGTCCCTGTCGGGCAACGGCGAGATCGCGCGCGACGAGACGCGGGTCACGGGGACCGTGCGGCTTGGCGTGTCGGACCTCGGGCTGGACGATCCGGCGCTGGCGCAGGCGGTGGGCCCGGCGCTGAACGGGACGCTCGATTTCGGCTGGCAGCCGAGTTCGCCGCTGCTGATCACCGATCTCGACCTGTCGGGCGCCGACTACGGGCTGGACGGCGAGGTGTCGGTGAGCGCGCTGGACGCGCTGAACCCGGTGATCTCGCCGGATGTGCGGCTGAGGGCCGACAACCTGTCGCGCTTTGGCGCGCTGGCGGGTCTCGACCTCGACGGTTCCGCCGAGGTGAGGATCAGCGGGGCGGTGCTGCCGTCCTCGGGCGGGTTCGACATCGCGCTGAACGGTACGACGCGCAACCTTGCCACCGGCATCGCGCAGGCCGACCCGCTGCTCGCGGGGAGCGGATCGATCCGGGTGGAGGCGCGGCGCGACGAGACCGGGCTGTTTGCCGACGTGCTGCGCATCGCCACGGCGGCGGCGCAGATCAACGGCACGGCGCAACTGGCCAGCGGCACCGGGCAGGCGGACCTCGACATCGTGCTGAACGACACGGCGCTGCTGCTGCCGGGGGTCGAGGGCCAGTCGGACATCGCCGTGACGGCGGTGCAGGGGCCGCAGGGCTGGGACATCGACCTGAACGGCACGATCCCGGACGTGGCGCAGGTGCAGTTCGACGGGACGGTCGATCCGGAGGCGCAGAACGGTCCGTCGATCATCGGCGCGCTCGAGGCGCAGGTGTCGCGGCTCTCGCCCTTCTCCGAGCTTGCGGGGCGCGACCTGTCGGGCGCGGCCAACCTGTCGGTGAACGGACAGGGCGTGGTCGGCGCGCAGACTTTCGAGGCGACGGTCGAGGCGCGGACGACCAACGTGTCGGTGTCCATCGACGCGGTGGATGCGCTGCTGGACGGCGTGTCGGACCTGTCCTTCACCGCGCGGCGCGGCATCGACAAGCGGTTCGAGCTGCAGGACCTGAAGTACGACGGGCTGGGCACGATCCGGCTGGACGGGACGGTGACGGGGTCTTCGCTGGAGGATGCGGAGGTCGACGGCAAGTTGCTGGTCGACGTGCCGAACCTCGCGCCGCTGAGCGGTGTCGCCGGGCGGCAGATGTCGGGCAGCGTGCTGGCCAACGTCGATGCGACGGGGCAGGTGATGCAGGGCCCGCTGACCCTGCGCGGCAATGCCCGGACGCAGGACGTGGTGACCGGGCTCGACCGCTTCGATCCGCTGCTGACCGGACGCTCGGACCTGCAGTTCGATGCGCGGCGGAATGCGGATGGGCTCTATACCCTGAGCGCGTTCACCTATCGCGGCATCGGGACGATCACGCTGGACGGAACGGTGACGGGCACCTCGCTGGAGGATGCCGCCATCGACGGGCGTGTGCAGGCGGACCTGCCAAGGCTGGCACCCTTGTCGGGGCTGGCCGGGCGGGAGATGTCGGGCGCGGTGATCGCCGATGTCACCGCCTCGGGCACGATCATGTCCGGGCCGCTGGAGGTGTCGGGCACGGCATCGACGCGGGACGTGGTCCTGTCGCTGCCCTCCGTCGATCCGCTTCTGGCGGGGACCTCCTCGCTGCGCTTCGCGGCAGAGCGGGACGCAGAGGGGCGCTATACCCTGAGCGATCTGAACTATGACGGCGTGGGCACGGTCACGCTGGACGGCACGGTGTCTGGCTCCTCGCTGGAGGATGCGGCCATCGACGGGCGCGTGCAGGCGGACCTGCCGCGGCTGGCGCCGCTGTCGGGCCTTGCGGGACGGCAGCTGTCGGGCGCGGTGGTGGCCGATGTGCGGGCCAGCGGCACCCTGATGTCGGGACCGCTCGACCTGTCGGCGGACGTGCAGGCGCGCGACGTGGCGCTGTCGATCCCGGCGGTCGATCCCCTGCTGCGCGGCACCACGACGCTGAACGTCACGGCCTCGCGCGATGCGTCGGACGTCATCACCGTGTCGTCGCTGTCGCTGGACGGCGCGGCGAACCTGCGCTTCTCCGGCACCGTGGCGGGGCTGATGGACGACGGGCAGCTTCGGGTCGACGGCCGGGCGCAGGGCAGCATGCCCAACCTTTCCGCGCTGGCGGGGCTGACCGGGCAGGCGCTGCGCGGGTCGGTCACCTTCGACACCGATATCGCGCTGGTGCAGCCGGACGGGCCGGTGGACGTGACCGGCACGGTGACGGCGCAGGGCCTCGGCATCGGCAACCTGACGCTGGACCCCTTCCTTGCGGGCACCACGCGGGCCGACATCGACATCCAGCGCACCGCGGGCGGCGCGCTCAGGATCGAGCGGCTGGTGGTCGACGGCTCTTCCATCGACGGCTCGGTCAGCGGGTCGCTGTCGGGGCAGGCGGCGGACCTGAGGCTCGACGTTTCGGTTGCCGGTCTGGAGCGGCTGGTGCCGGAGCTTC
The DNA here is from genome assembly GCF_002814095.1 of Sagittula sp. P11. Lineage (NCBI taxonomy): Bacteria > Pseudomonadati > Pseudomonadota > Alphaproteobacteria > Rhodobacterales > Roseobacteraceae > Sagittula > Sagittula sp. P11. The sequence goes on along the minus strand of NZ_CP021913.1, from coordinate 477,486 downwards.
CGGGCACCGGGACCGTCTCTGGCACGGTGCGGCATTCCGGCGGACCATGGCAGGTGGACCTGAACGGCACCGGGCCGGGCGGGGTTGGCGCGCGGGTCAGCGGCACGGCGGCGCAGGACTTCTCGACCGTGAACCTGAACCTGAACGGCACGGCGCCCTTGGGGCTGGCCAACGCGCGGCTGGCGCCGCAGTCGATCACCGGCGTCCTCAATTTCGAGGTGGCGGTGAACGGGCGGCCCTCGCTTGCGGCGATCAGCGGGCGCGTGTCGACCACCGGCGCGCGGCTGGCGGTGCCCTCGCTCGACATCTCGCTCGACGGGATTGCGGGTGGCGTGGGGCTGAACGGCGGTCGGGCGGAGCTTGACCTGACGGGCAACATCTCGACCGGCGGGCAGGTGCGGATCACCGGACCGATCACGCTGTCGGCGCCGTACAACGCGCAGCTCGTCGCCACGCTGGTCGATGCCGGGCTGCGCCGCGCGGACGTGTTCGAGACCACGGCGGACGGGCGCATCACCGTCGACGGGCCGCTCACCGGCGGTGCCCGGATCGCGGGCCGCATCGACCTTGGACAGGTCGAGGTGCGCATCCCCAACATCGGGCCGAGCTACCAGGCGCTGGACGGGCTGAAGCACGTCAACATGCCCTCGGACGTGGCGCTGACGCTGAAGTTCGCGGGGCTGGGACCGAAGGTGCAGGCGGCGCAGGGCGGGGACGGCGGCGCGCGCGCGGCCTATCCCATCGACCTGACGGTGAACGCGCCGAACCGCATCTTCGTGCGCGGGCGCGGGCTGGACGCGGAACTGGGCGGCTCCCTGCGGCTGACGGGCACCACGGCGGACATCGTGCCGGTGGGGCAGTTCGACCTCGTGCGCGGTCGTCTGGACCTGCTGGGCCGCAGGCTGGACCTGACGGTCGGGGAGGTCGCGCTGCGCGGCAGTTTCGACCCCTACATCCGCTTCGCCGCGGTCAGCCGGGTCGAGGACACGGAGATCACCATCTCGATCGAGGGGCCGGCCACCTCGCCGGAGCTGACGGTGACCAGTTCGCCCGACCTGCCGCAGGACGAGGCGCTGGCCTTCTTCCTCTTCGGCCAGTCGGTCACGAACCTGTCGCCGTTGCAGGCGGTGCAGCTGGCCGCCGCGATCCGGACGCTGTCGGGGCAGGGCGGGCTTGGCCTGACCAACGAGCTGCGCAACGGCCTTGGTGTCGACAACCTCGACATCGGCACGTCGGAGGACGGCACCGCCGAGGCGCGGGTCGGCAAGTACATCTCGGAGAACATCTATACCGACGTGGTGGTCGGGAGCGACGGTACGAGCGAGATCAACCTGAACCTCAACGTCACGGATTCGGTGACGGTGCGGGGACGGGTCGGGTCCGACGGCACCAGCGGCCTGGGCGTGTACTTCGAGAAGGATTACTGACGCACACCCCGGAGGGGGCCGTGTGAGGGACAGGGCCGGGGGCGGAAGCCTCCGGCCTTTATCTTTGGGGCTTGGGGATGCGGACCTGTGAAGCGGGTCGCGAACGCCTTGCGCGTGGTCGGGCCGGTCGCTTGGCAGGGCCTTGAATGACCTCTGGCGTGGCGGTTGTGCCGGGACGGGGCCGGAGAGCCGGCCCTGTCGGCCGAGACGCGGCTACTCCGCGTCGGGCTGGTTCGGCGGGGCGGCGCGGGTGAAGGCGTCGATGCCGTCGAGCGTGGCGTAGATCCGGGCGATGGTCGGCCACTGTTCGGTGGCGATGCCGAAGCGGCGGTTGTTCCAGACCTGCGCATAGAGGCAGATGTCCGGCAGGCCCGGCGTGTCGCCGATGCAGAAGGTGCCGGTTTCCGGCGATGCGGCGAGGATGGTTTCCAGCGCCTCGAAGCTTTCGGTGACCCAGTGGGTGAACCACTCCTTCTGCGCTTCGGCGGAGGCGCCGTAGGAGCGGGCGATGTATTGCAGGACGCGCAGGTTGTTCAGCGGGTGGATCTCGCAGGCGACGGTATAGGCCAGCGCCCGCGCCTTGGCCCTGAGCACCGGATCGGCGGGCAGGAGCGGCGGCTCGGGGTGGACGTCGTCGAGGTACTCGATGATCGCCAGCGATTGGGACAGCAGCGTGCCGTCGTCCAGTTCCAGCACCGGAACCAGCCCGGCGGGGTTCTTGGCGAGGAATTCGGGCGTCCTGTGGGCGCCCTCCTTCAGGGGCAGAGCGACGTAATCGTAGCCCAGCCCCTTGAGGTTCAGCGCCGCCCGCAGCCGGGTCGAGGTGGAGGAGCGGAAGTAGTTGTGCAGGATCATGCCCGTCAGCCCCGTGGTCCGATGCCGAAGGTCAGGTCGGGCAGTCCCATGATCGAGACGGTGCAGGTGTCGCCGGAGGTCAGCGCGCCGACGCCCGCGGGCGTGCCCGTCATGATCAGGTCGCCGGGTTTCAGCGTCATGGAGCGGGACAGGATGGAGATCACCTCCGGCACGGTCCAGATCATCTCGGCCAGGTCGCCCTCCTGCCGGACGGTGCCGTTCACGGTGAAGCGGATGCTGCCCTCGGACAGGTGGCCGGTGCGGCTGACGGGGTGCACCGGGCCGATCACGGCGGAGTTGTCGAAGGCCTTGCCGAAGTCCCAGGGGCGGCCCAGTTCCTTCGCGGCGGCCTGCAGGTCGCGCCGGGTGAGGTCGTTGCCCGCGGCATAGCCCCAGATGTGCGAGAGCGCGTCCGCCTCGGCGATGTCGGCGCCGCCGGTGCCGAGCGCGACCACGAGCTCTGCCTCGTAATGCAGGTCCTCGGTTTCTGGCGGATAGGGGATGGTGGCGCCGTGGCCGACGACGGCGTCGGCGGGCTTGGTGAAGAAGAAGGGCGGTTCGCGATCCGGGTCCTTTCCCATCTCGCGGGCGTGGGCGGCGTAGTTGCGCCCGACGCAGAAGATGCGGCGCACCGGGAAGCGGTCGGCGCTGCCGGCCACCTCGACGGAGGGTTGCGGCTGGGGGTCTATGACGAAGGACATGGTGCGATTCCCGTTCTGGCCGCCCGGCGGGGCCGGGCCTTGCCGGATCAATAGCGCAATCCGCGGGGCAGGTCAGTCATCCGTTTTCGGCGCGGCGCCGGGACGGGGTGGGGGCTGCGCGCTATTTGCCATGGTGCGCGGGCTCTTCGCGGGGCCTGCGGTCTGCCGGCTTGGCAGAGAGGCGCCGCCCGGATTATCCATGACGGGGGCCGAGAGGGGGGAACGCGGGTGCTCGACATGCTTTATCCTGTGCTGTTCGTGGGCGGCACCGTGCTGATCGCCTGGACGGTCTATTTCGCGGTGCGGCTGTTGGCGGGGCAGCGCTTCTCCGACGACACGCAGACGCTGGCGGGATCTGTGATCATCCGCGTCTCGGCGCTGCACGGGCTGATCCTTGCGCTGGTCTTTGCGCAGGAGCTGGTGGATTACACCCAGCTTCAGGGCAACCTGACGGAGGAAGCCACCGCCATCGCCGACATCTGGAACGATGCGGCCCGCTACGGCGAGGATGTCGCGGCACAGGTCCAGCCCGCGCTGACGCGCTACACCCATCTGGTGGTGGAGGAGGAATGGCAGGAGCTGGCCGCCGACCGGGCGCTGAGCGCGGAGGGCTGGCAGCTGCGGGAGAAGATCTACCTCGCCGTCCTCGACCTCGAACCCCGCACCGCGCGGGAGGAGGACCTGCGGACGCACATGGTCCACAAGGCGCAGCTGATCGCGGAGCTGCGGCAGGCACGCCAGAACACGGCGCTGCACGAGGTGAACATGCTGTTCTGGGTCGCGGCGCTGTCGGGGCTGGTGCTGGTGACGGTGCCGTATTTCGTCTTTTCGCCGACGCGGCTGCACCTGATGCTGCTGAGTGTCTACGGCGCGTTCAGCGGGCTGGTGATGTACGTGATCTACGCCTTCTCGGACCCGTTCGAGCAGCCCGGCGCCCTGAGCCCGGTGGCCTTCCAGCAATTGCTGAAGACGGAGATCGGCGGCTCCTAAAGCCAGTCGAAGAGCGCCGCCAGGTCGGGCTGCGGTGTGACCGGCCCGTGTGCCATGGTCATCCGTGTCACCGGCCAGCCCAGCATCACGCGCAGGGCTGCGCGGGCGTCTTCGCGCGGGGCGGTGGCCAGCCGGAACTTTCGCGGCACGCGGGGGGCGGGGGCAGTCATGCCGTCGAGGCGGGCCACGACCGACCGCCACCCGCGATAGCGCCGGGGCGACAGGTGCTGGACGAGGTCGGTGAAGAGGATCGTGCCCGAGGGGCGGTGGAAGGGCACCAGCTCCCGGGCGAGGCGGGTGGGAAACAGGACCGTGTCGAAGACGCCTTGCCAGGCCTCGGGGGCGGTTTCGACCACCTGCGCGCGGTCGGGCCCGGCGACGCCGGGGGCCGTCCACACGGCAGCACCGGGGAAGGCCGTGGCCCAGTCCGCCAGCCATGTGTCGTGCAGGGCGTTCGGTGCAAGGATGTGGGCCACGGGACCGAGGCCGGCCAGTGCGGCGCGCAGGTCGTCGGTCAGGCGGATGGGTGAATGCACCCACAGCCCGCCGTCCGGCAGCCGGGCCACGATCATCCGGGTCGGATAGCTGAACCCCAGCGCTGCCACGACGTCCGGGCCGCCGACGCCCCAGAGATTGTCGTCGAGCGGATCCAGCATGGGCATCGTCCTGTGTGAGGGGGCCGGGAGGGTTTCGCACGCGGGGGCCTTCCACGCAGGAGCATCGGACCACAGGCGCAAGGGCAAAGCAAACACGAAGGGCGGGACCGTGGCCCCGCCCTTGCGCCTGTCTAAAAGGGATACGTCAGATCGCGGCGAGTTCGCCCGCGAGGTCCTTCATCTCTGTCCCGCCGGCCATCAGGCGGCGGATCTCGTCGTGGGTCAGCTCGCCCTTCCTGCCGGAGCCGATGACTTCGCCGAGGGCGAGGAAGGTGAAGCGGTCGCCCACGAGCTGGGAGTGGATCTCGTTGTGGGTGATGAAGATGATGGCGATGTCGCCGCGCTTCTTCACCCGCATGATCGTCTTCAGCACTTCCATCTGCTGCTTCTGGCCCAGCGCCGAGGTCGGTTCGTCCAGGATCAGCACGCGGGCGCCGAAGTAGATGGCGCGCGCGATGGCGAGGGTCTGGCGCTGGCCGCCGGACATGGTGCCCACGGCCTGCGTCGGATCGGAGAAGTTGATGCCGATCTTGGCCATCTCGTCATGGGCGATCTGGTCCATCTCGGACATGCGCATCGTGCCGAGCGGCCCCTTCAGTTCGCGCCCCATGAAGAAGTTGCGCGTCACCGACATGAGCTGGTTCAGCGCGAGGTCCTGGTAGACCGTGCCGATGCCAGCGGCCGTCGCATCGCGTGGCGAGCGGAAGTTGACCGGCTTGCCCTCGATATAGAGCTGGCCGGAGGTCGGTTCGTGCACCCCCGCCAGCGTCTTGATGAGGGTGGACTTGCCGGCGCCGTTGTCGCCCAGAAGCGCGTGCACTTCGCCGGGGTAGACCTCGAGGTTGACGCCGTTCAGCGCGGTGAAGGGGCCGAACTTCTTGATGACGTTCTCGACGCGGAGATAGGGTTCGGTCATGTCGCGCACTCCCTGTTCCGGGTCGTCGGTGTCTGGACGGTGACAGTCATCATATCCCCCCGTGATGCGCTTGCGGATGCGTTCGTTGGCGAAGACCGCGGCCAGCAGGATGGTGCCCACGAAGACGCGGAACCACGACCCGTCGATCCACGGGATGAAGAACACGGCGTTTGCCACGAGCCCCACGGTGATCGCCCCGAAGGCCACGCCCAGGATGGAGCCGAAGCCGCCGGTCATCAGCGTGCCGCCGACAACGGCGATGGCGATGGCGAAAAGCTCAAGCAGGTTGCCCTTGGCGGCGTCCGCGGTGTTGGTGTCGAACACCTGGCAGGCGGCGAACATGGTGGCGCAGAAGGCGGTGAACATGAACAGGCCGATCTTCACCTTGTTGGTGGGAACGCCGTTGGCGCGGGCCGCGTTCTTGTCGTCGCCGGTGGCGTAGATCCAGTTGCCGAGCTGGGTGCGCGACAGGACGAACCACGCCACGCCTGCGATCACCAGCCACCACAGGAAGCGCGCGTCGAAGCCTGTGACCCACTGTTCGCCGCGGCGGTTGAGGTTGCCGCCCAGCATGAACCACGCGTCGTAGAACCAGCCGAAGACCTCGCCGCCGAGGATGTTGGCGAACCAGGAGGTTTCCTTGAAGTCCTGCAGGCCGGAGATCTGCGTCGACTGGTTGATCAGCCGGTAGGAGGCCTCGGTCGCCCCGCGCAGGAAGAACAGGAACGCCAGCGTCACGATGAAGGACGACAGCCCCGACCGGACCACGATCGTGCCGATCACCCAGCCGAGGAAGAGCGCCGCGGTGAGCGCGATCAGGAAGGCGGCCACGGGCAGGCCGGGCGGGATGCCCAGCGGCAGGAAGCCGTATTTCAGCACCATGGCCATGATCATCCCGGTGAAGCCGATCATGGAGCCGATGGAAAGGTCGAATTCGCCTGCGATCATCAGGGCGGCGGCGCCGGTGGCGATGATGCCGTACTGTGCGACGATGGCGATGTTGTTCTTGAGGCCGAGCGGATTGAAGGCCTTGAAATCCGAGGCGATGGCGAGTGCCACGACGATCACCAGCATCACGCTGAACGCGCCGACTTCGGGCCGCCGGAGCAGTCTCTGAAGCCCGGATTCCCTCACAAGCCTGTCCGCTTCGCTGCGATCAGACATCCTGTCCCCCTTTTTGTCGATTGGGTCCCGTCCTCCCGACGGGCAAGGTCTCTTGCAAGAAGAGGGACAGGCGGTTGTCCGTCTGTCCCCCCATTGTCACCTTACAAACAGTGCCGGTGCCTCAGCGGTTCACGCCGGCCTGGTCTGCCACGTCGCCTGCGTTCGACGCATCGACGAAGCCCGGACCGGAGGGCACGTCGGAGCCCGGCAGCATGCCCGCGTTGGTGTTGTAGAGATGCAGGAAGATCACCGGCAGGTAGCCCTGCAGGCGCTGCTGCTGGTCGATGGTGTAGGCGACCTGGCCCGCCTCGATCAGGTTCATCACGCCCGGAGAGAGGTCGAAGCAGGAGAGGTGCACGTCGGCGCCCACTTCCTCGACCGCGGCGGCTGCGGCTTCGCAGACGTGTGGGCCGGTGGCCAGCAGGCCGTCGATCGACTCGTCCGCCTGCAGTGCGGCCGCGGTGCGGGTCTTGATCTGCGCCACGTCGTTCGACACGTCGATCATGTTCAGGTCCATGCCCATCGCGTCGAAGTAGCCCTGGCAACGGTCCGCGAGCGCGGTGTTGTAGGCTTCCTGGTTGAGGCAGAGCGGCTTGGTCACGCCTTCTTCCTTGGCGCGCTCACCTGCGGCCTGGCCCGCGAGCTTCTCCGGCTGGCCGATGTGCATCAGCGCGCCCACTTCCTTCGACGCCTCGAGGCCGGAGTTGATCGTGATGACCGGGATGCCGGAATCCACCGCACCCTTGATCGCGCCGCCAAGCGCATCGGCGTCGGGCAGCGAGACGATGATGCCGTCGGGCTGGGTCGCGGCGGCCGCCTCGATCAGCTTGGCCATCGCGGACATGTCGCCGGATGCGTCGTAGTTGTATTCCAGTTCGGCGCCCACGGCGGCGGCGGCGTCCTTGCCACCCTTCTCGACGACCGGCCAGAACGGGTCGGTGCCCTGGGTGTGGGTGATCATGACGTAACGCTCGGCGAATGCCGGTGCGGCAAGTGCCACAACGGCGGTGGCCGTGAGCAGGATATTCTTCATGGATGTCTCCTCCAACTGTTGTCCGGCCCCTTGGCGGGCCGTGTTGACCGTCCTCGCCCTCCCATGGCGGAACGGAACATCGGGACGTTAGCAGCGCCGCGACAACCTGTCACCCGCGCTGTGCTATCGCTAACGACTGGGGGACGCCACGGCAAGCCGTGCCGGGCTGGGTCGTGATAGATTCTTGCAAGCCTGATGGAATTACAGCTAGCCCGTGATGAAATCCATCACGGCTGCGGGCCGGGTGCCGCCGGGCGGAGAGGCTTTCAAACCCCGGCAAACCGGTATACCAGATTTCCGAACGGTCGCGAGGCGATGGCCGGGGGAGGACACATGGCGCAACTGACGCTTGCCGCGGGGATGTCGCGGCTCGGAACTGAATCGGCTTTCGTGGTGCTGGCACGCGCAGGTGCGCTGGTCGCCCAGGGGCGTGACATCATCAACCTCGGGATCGGCCAGCCCGATTTCCGCACGCCCGACCACATCGTCGAGGCGGCGGTGAAGGCGTTGCACGACGGCGCCCATGGCTACACCCCGGCCAACGGCCTGCCGCAGCTCCGCTCGGCGGTGGCCGCCGATCTGGACAGGCGCCACGGCGTCGAGGTGAACCCCGATCACGTGGTCGTCGTGCCGGGCGGCAAGCCCACGATGTTCTTCGCCGTCCTGATGTTCGGCGAACCGGGGGCCGAGATCATCTATCCCAACCCCGGCTTCCCGATCTACGAGTCGGTCATCCGGTACAGCGGCGCCAAGGCCGTGCCGATGGCCCTGAAGGAAGAGAACGGCTTTGCCTTCTCCGCCGAGGAGGTGCTGGCCCAGATCACGCCCGCGACCCGGCTGATCATCATCAACTCGCCCGCGAACCCGACCGGCGGTGTCACGCCGAAGGAAGAGGTCGACAAGCTGGTCGCCGGTCTGGCAGAACACCCGCACGTCGCGATCCTGTCGGACGAGATCTACTCGACGATGCTCTACGGCGGGCGCCAGCACGTCTCGCTGCTGCAATACCCGGAGATCCGCGACCGGCTGATCGTGCTCGACGGCTGGTCGAAGCGCTACGCCATGACCGGCTGGCGGCTGGGCTACGCGGTCTGGCCGGAACAGCTGGTGGAGCATGTCACCCGGCTCTGCGTCAACGACCACTCGTGCGTGAACGCCGCAACGCAGTTCGCCGGCATCGCCGCGCTGGAAGGCCCGCAGGACGAGGTCGCCGCGATGAACGAGGCCTTCGACACCCGCCGCAAGGTGATCGTCGACGGGCTGAACGCGCTGCCGGGGGTGCGCTGCGCCGACGCGGCGGGCGCGTTCTACGCCTTCCCCAATATCGAGGGGACTGGTCTTTCCGCCATGGAGGCGCAGACGCTGTTCCTTGAGGAAGGAGGCGTGGCCACGGTCGCCGGCACCTCCTTCGGCGCGTACGGAGAGGGCTACCTGCGCTTCTCCTACGCCAATTCGACCGAGAACATAGAAGAGGCCCTGCGCCGCATCCGCGGCCTGCTGGAGGCCAGAAAGGAAAAATAACATGACCAATCTGCTGATCGTCGGCAACGCATTCACCGAGGAAGAGCGCGGGCGTCTCGCCGGTGCCCATGCCGCCGCCTTCGTGTCCTCCCCGAGGACATCGCCGGGATGGACACCACGCTCCGGACGGAAGTGCGGGCGGTGGCCTTCAAGGGCCACACCCCCTTCGGTCCGGAGGCGATGGACGCCCTGCCGAACCTTGGCCTGATCGCGAACTTCGGCGTGGGCTACGACGCCATCGACGTGGACGCGGCCTCGGCCCGCAGCGTCGCGGTGACGAACACGCCCGACGTGCTGAACGACGATGTGGCAGACCTGGCGGTGGGCATGATGCTGGCCTTCTCGCGCGACATGGTCCGCGGCCACGCGCTGACCATCTCGGGCGGATGGGCGCAGCAGTCGCTGCCGCTGAACCGCAAGATGTCGGGTGGCACCGTGGGCATCGTGGGCCTGGGCCGCATCGGGCGCGAGATCGCGGACCGTCTGGCGGCCTTCAAGATGGACATCCACTACTTCGCCCGCTCCGAGAAGGAGACACCGGGCTGGACCTTCCACTCCGACGTGGTCTCTCTGGCCGGTGCGGTGGACTGGCTGGTGATCGCGCTGGTCGGCGGCGAGGAGACCCGCAACTTCGTCGGGGCGGAGGCGCTCGAGGCGCTGGGGTCCGAGGGCGTGGTGGTCAACATCTCGCGCGGCACCACGGTGGACGAGGGCGCGCTCCTCGATGCGCTCGAGAAGCGCCAGCTGCGCGGCGCGGCGCTCGACGTCTTCCTGAACGAACCCGACATCGACCCGCGCTTCCGCAAGCTGAAGAACGTGCACCTGCAGCCGCACCAGGGCTCCGGCACGGTGGAAACGCGCCGCGCCATGGCCGAGCTGCAACTGGCCAACATCACCGCCTTCCTCGAAGGCAAGGACCTCGTCACGCCGGTCAACTGACCCCTCTGCCGGGCGGTGCCCAAGATGGCCGCCGCCCGGCCAGGCCCGCGACAGCGGGGCGCGAACCGTCAACCGCCCGACACAACCCCTCTCCCCCGAAAGCACGACCTCCACCTTCATCTTGGCGGAAAATACCTCGGGGGGTGAATTGGCCGTCAGGCCAAGAGGGGGGCGGCGCCCCCTCCCCCGCGCCTCACACGGACCCGGCCTCGACGAAGAAGTTGCTGGCCGTGCACATGGCGGAATCGTCAGACGCGAGGAACAGCACCATCCGGGCGAGGTAGACCGGCTCGATCAGGTCGGGCAGGCACTGGCCCTTGAGGTGTTCGTCCAGCTTTTCCGGCGTGGCCCAGAGCTCCTTCTGGCGCTCCGTCATGACCCAGCCGGGCACCACGGCGTTGACCCGGATGCGGTGCTTGCCGAACTCCTTGGCCGAGGACCGCGTCAGCCCGTGCACGGCGGACTTCGCGGCCGTGTAGGCGGGCATGCCGGTGGATTTCTCCCACCACGAATTCGACCCCATGTTGATGATCGAACCGCCGCCGGCCTCGATCATGCCCGGCACCACCGCCTGGATCGCAAAGAACATGTGCCGGAAGTTGGTGGCAAAGCGTTCGTCCCAGTACTCGGGCGTCACGTCTTCCCAGCCGTGGCGGTCGTCGCGGGCGGCGTTGTTGACCAGCACGGTCGGCGCGCCGATGCGGTCGGCGATCCGGGCAAAGGCCGCGCGGAGCTGGTCGATGTCGCGCAGGTCGCAGGGTTCGAAGGCCAGCTCGCCCTCGGTATCGGCGACCAGCGCCTCGGCGGTCTTCTCGTCGAAATCGACGAAACCCACGCGCGCGCCCTGCGCGGCGAAGGCCTTCACTATCTCGGCGCCGATGCCGGAGGCGCCGCCGGTGACGAGGACGGACTTGCCTTTCAGGCTCGGGTAGATGGCAAAATCGGGCATGTGCACTCCTTTCGGGGTGTGGTGGTCCTGTGGCGTTGGTGAGCTTCGGGGATCGTGCGCCGGGTCAGCGCACGATGTCCTCTTCCAGGAAGTAGCGGATGTTGTCCTCGAAGCTGTCGTCGGCCTTCAGGCCCAGGCGCTCGGCCTTCTGCGGGCGGACGTCGAGCCGCCAGCCCTTGAGGATATGCGCGATCTCGGGCTGTTCCTCCCAGCGGATCAGCTTGGCCGGCTCGGGCCCGGCGACGGCGGTCATCGCGTCGATCATCTGGCGGATCGTCCAGACCCGGCCCGGCATGGTCATGGTCGGGCAGAGCCCGAGGTCCTCGGCCGGGATCTCGGCGCCGGTCACGAGGTTCAGCGCGCATTGCTTCGGCGAGAGGTAGAAATGCGGAAACGCCTCGTCGACCGGGCAGACCGCTTCCTGGCCCTGCAGCGGCTCGCGGAAGATCGAGGACATGAAGGACGAGGCCGCGCGGTTGGCCTTGCCGGGCCGGACGGAGATCGTCGGCAGACGGAAACCGCGCCCGTCAATGAAGCCGCGCCGGGTGTAGTCGTTGACCAGCAGTTCGCCGATGGCCTTCTGCGCGCCGTAGCTGATCTGCGGGTTGAGCGCGGAATGGTCGTGGAACGGCTGCGGCACCTCGCCGCCGAAAACGGCGATGGAGGAGGTGAAGACCAGAACGGGCTTCGTCCCCAGCGCGCGGCAGCGCTCCAGCACGTTCAGCGTGCCGAACATGTTGACCTTGTAGCCGAAGTCGAAGTCCTCCTCGGCATGGGCCGAAACGACGGCGGCGAGCAGGTAGATGACGTCGGTCTCTTCGGTGATGATCTTCGCGACGGAGGCCGGATCGGTGATGTCGCATTGCGCGGTCTCGACCGGGAAGGGCGCGTCGACCGTCTCGGCCTCGCCGATGTCGGCCAGCGTCAGTTTGCTGATGTCCTTGCCGCGCAGGGTGCCCTTGTCCGCGAGGGCGCGTGCGAGTTTTCTGGCGACGACACCCGCGCCGCCGATGATGAGGATGTTCATGTCTCGTCTCCCGTGAAGATGGCCGGCGCAAGCGCGCCGCGATATTGGATGACCCGCGAGGCGAGGTCCGCCGCGCGGTGGGCCGCCTCGGCCGCGGATGCCCCTTCGGCCCGCGCGCAGAGGAAGCCCGCGGCAAAGCTGTCGCCGGCTGCCGTGCTGTCCACGACCTGCTCGACGCGGGGCGGGGCGATTTCGGCGCTGCCTTCGGAGGACGCCCATGCGGTCACCGCCGCGCCGCCGTTTTTGACCGCAACGCAGGTGGCGCCGCCATTGGCGTAGCGGGCGATGGTGTCCTCGGGCGTCTTGTCGTCGAAGACGGTCTGTTCCTCGTCGAAGGAGGGCAGCACGGTGTCGGCGACGGAGGCGCCGAGCGTCAGGCCGTCGCGCATGGCGTCGGTCCCTTCCCAGAGGCGGGGCCGGAGGTTGGTGTCGAAGCTGATGTGCGCGCCTTCGGCCCGCGCGGTGGCGAGCGCATCGCAGAAGGTGCGGCGCGCCTCGGAGGGCAGGATCGCCAGCGTGATGCCGGAGAAATGGATGTTGTCGCGGCCCTTCAGCATGTCCGCCAGCCGCGCCGGATCGTCGGCCAGCGTCTTTGCCGCCGACTGGCCGCGCCAGTAGGAAAAGCTCCGCTCGCCGTCCTTCAGCGAGATCATGTAGAGCCCGACGGTGCGGTCGGGGTGGCGGGCCAGCGCGTCGGTCGACAGCCCTTCGCCGGATATGAAGCGGGCCATGTCCTCGGACACCGCATCCTCGCCGATCACCGTGCCGTAGCTGACCGTCCAGCCGGGCGGCAGCAGGCGGCGGGCGTACCATGCGGTGTTGAACGTGTCCCCGGCAAAGCCCTGCCGCAGCAGCCCTTCGCCCGCGGGCGCCAGTTCGACCATGATTTCTCCGATGGAGAGGAAGTTCACAGAAGCCCCCTTTGTGCGAGGTTGCGCATCAGGGCCGCCACGCCGAAGGTCCAGGGCGCACAGTCGGTCGAAAGCCGCACGGTGTTGGTCAGCGCGCCGAGCTTCGGCTCGGCGATGGTCACCACGTCGCCCACCTTGTGCGTGAAGCCCTGGCCCTTGGTGTCGCGGTCCTCGGTCGGCGCGAAGAGCGTGCCGAGGTAGAGGAAAAAGCCGTCGGGGTACTGGTGGTGCTTGCCGATGGTCTGCCCGACGATGGAGGCGGGCGGGCGCGAGATCTTCGACATCGACGAACTGCCGTTGAGCGTGTAGCCGTCCTCGCCCTCGACCGTCAGGGTGAGTTCGGCGGATTCGACATCCGCCATGCCGTAGGTCTCGTCGAAGAGCCGCAGGAAGGGCCCGACGGAGGCGGAGGCGTTGTTGTCCTTGGCCTTGCCCAGCAGCAGGGCGGAACGGCCCTCGACGTCGCGCAGGTTGACGTCGTTGCCCAGCGTGGCGCCGACGATGTCGCCCTTCGACGTGACGGCCAGCACGACCTCCGGTTCGGGGTTGTTCCAGCGCGACATGGGGTGCAGGCCCACGTCGGCGCCATGGCCCACGGCGGCGAGGGTGGGGCACTTGGTGAAGACCTCCGCGTCCGGGCCGATGCCGACCTCGAGGTACTGCGACCAGAGGCCCTCGGCCTGCAGGACCTTCTTGACCTCCGCCGCCTTCTCGGAGCCGGGCACGAGGCCCGCGAGGCTGTCGCCGATGATCCGCCCGACCCGGGTGCGGATCGCCTCCGCCCGGTCGGGATCGCCGGCGGCCTGCTCCTCGATCACGCGTTCGACCATGGACTGGGCGAAGGTGACGCCGGAGGCCTTGACCACCTGCAGGTCGCAGGGGGCGAGCAGCTCCAGGCCGCCGGTGCCGATGTCGGCGAGGGTGGCGAAGCTCTCGCCCTCTGCCGCGCGGACATGGGCCAGCGGGTCGTCGAGTTCGAGCAGGTCGCGCATCGTCGGCGCGGTCTTCGAGGTGATGTCCACCAGCGTGTCGCCGTCGAGGCGGGCGATGCAGGGGCCTGTGCCGGGGCGCAGGACGCGGGCGAGGAAGGTGCCTTTGGGGTCGGGGTTTCTCAGTGTCATCAGTCGTCTTTCCGTGGCAGAGGACTTTTCTTCGAAAAGTCCTGAAGGGGCAGAGTTTTCGTCCGAAAACTCAGGGTGTCGCATGTCAGGCGGGCGGGAGCAACTTGCCGGGGTTCAGGATGCCCCCGGGGTCGAGCGCCTGCTTGATGGCGCGCATGAAGGGGACGGCGGGGCCGTGTTCCTCGGTCATGAAATCCTGCTTGCCGATGCCGATGCCGTGTTCGCCGCTGACCGTGCCGCGCAGGCGCAGCGCCATCTCTCCCAGCGCGTGGGTGTAGTCATGGGCGCGCGCCATCTCGGCCGGGTTTTCGGGATCGACGGAGAGGCCCACGTGGAAGTTGCCGTCGCCGACGTGGCCGACGATGGTGGCCGTCAGCCCGATCTCGGCGGCGCGGGTCTGCGCCCATGTCACCGCCTCCGCCAGTTTCGAGATCGGCACGCAGGTGTCGGTGGGCCAGATGTGGCGGCCTTCGCCGAGCGCGGCCGATGCGTAATGCGCGCTGTGGCGCATGGCCCAGAGCGCGTTGCGGTCCTCGGCCTTCACGGCGTCCTTCCAGCCCGAGGCGCCGAAGTCTGCGGCGATCTCGCGGAAGGCGGCGGACTGTTCGGCCACGCCGGCCTCCGAGCCGTGGAATTCGAGGAAGAGGTGCGGTTCTTCCGGCAGGTCGGCCTGGGCGTAGCGGTTGAAGCCGCGCACCATCATGTGGTCCAGCAGTTCGATGCGCGCCATGGGCAGGCCGGACTGGATCGTCAGGATCACGCAGTTCACCGCGTCCTCGACGGACGCGAAGCGGCAGGTGGCGGCGGCGACGGATTCGGGCAGGCCGTGCAGGCGGAGCGTCAGCTCGGTGATGATGCCCAGCGTGCCCTCCGACCCGATCAGCAGGTGCGTGAGGTCGTAGCCGGTGGCGGACTTGCGCGCCTCCGACCCGGTGCGGATGATCGTGCCGTCCGCCATCACCGCCTCGAGCGCGAGGATGTTCTCTCGGATGGTGCCGTAGCGGACGGCGGTGGTGCCGGAGGCGCGGGTGGCGGCCATGCCGCCCAGCGAGGCATCGGCGCCGGGATCGACGGAGAAGAAGAGCCCGGTGTCGCGCAGGTCCTCGTTCAGGCGCTTGCGGGTCAGGCCGGGCTGCGCGGTGCAGAGCAGGTCCTCGGCGGAGACAGAAAGCAGCCGGTTCATCCGCGCGAAATCGAGGCTGATGCCGCCTTGGACGGCGAGGTGCTGTCCTTCCAGCGAACTGGCGGCGCCGTAGGGGGTGACGGGCGTGCCGGTGTCGGCGCAGATCTTCACGATCTCCGAGACCTCGGCGGTCGTCTCCGGGTAGGCCACCGCGTCGGGCGGGGTGTTGGGGTAGTAGGTCTCGTTCTGGCCGTGCAGGCGGCGGTCGGCCTCCGAGGTGACGAGCCGGTCTCCGAGCAGGGCGGTGAGACGGGTGAGGGCGTTGGTGTGCAATGTGTCAGGCATTCTTCAGGCCGGAATAGAGGGCAAGGGCGACGACCAGCAGCATGGAGGCGGCCATCGCGATGTTGATGATCCGCTGGCTGCGGTCGGAGAGGTTGAGGCGGTGCAGCGAAGCCCCGGCGAAGAGCCAGCCGAGGTGGATCGGAATCCAGATCGTGTTGACGATCAGGAGCTTGGCCACGGTCTCGAACACGAGATTGTCGGGGGCGAAGGGAAAGCCGGCGAAGAGCGTGGTGTTGACGGCATAGGCCTTGGGGTTGATCGCCTGCAGCAGGATGCCGGCGCCTATGGCCGGCGGGGCCTTGGCCTCGATGAAGGCGAGGCGCGAGCCTGCGAAGGCGATGCGCGAGGCGAGGAACAGGAGATATCCGATGGAGGCCACCATGAGAACCCAGCGGATCACCGGCACCGACAGCACG
Organism: Sagittula sp. P11; assembly: GCF_002814095.1. NCBI lineage: Bacteria > Pseudomonadati > Pseudomonadota > Alphaproteobacteria > Rhodobacterales > Roseobacteraceae > Sagittula > Sagittula sp. P11. The sequence goes on along the minus strand of NZ_CP021913.1, from coordinate 461,392 downwards.
ATGGCCGCGACGCCGGAGATCACCGCCAGCGCCACGAGGTTCGTCCCGATGAACAGGCCGATCAGATAGCGCAGTCCGGCGCGGAAGCCGTAGGCGGCGCCCAGCCCGGCGGTCGAGAGCACGCCGGGTCCGGGTGTCACGATCAGGAAGAAGACGGCGGCGGCGAAGGTCAGCATCGCGCGCCTGTCGTGTGTGGCATGTGGTCCTCCGGTGACCATCGCGAGCGGGGCGTCTTCGCGCACCTCGGGTTGCATCGCTTCGCGGATGGTATACCATTTGGAACAAAGCGGCTGGGCGCAGGGATGTCAACGCGCGAAGACAGACCGCCGGGAGGAACATGGGACTTTTCGACTTGTCGGGCCGGAGGGCGCTTGTCACGGGCGCCTCCATGGGGATCGGTTTCGCACTGGCGCGCGGGCTGGCGCAGGCGGGCGCATCGCTCGTGCTGAACGCGCGCGGCGTGGAGAAACTGGAGGCGGCGGCAGAGGTGCTGCGCGGCGAGGGGGCGGAGGTCGAGGTGCTGCCCTTCGACGTGACGGACGCGGCGGCGGCGCGGGAGGCGGTCGACGGATTCGAGGCCGGAACGGGCGCCATCGACATCCTGATCAACAACGCCGGCATGCAGCACCGCGCGCCGCTGGAGGAGTTCCCGCCGGAGATCTTCGACCGGCTGATGCGGACCAACGTGGCCTCGGCCTTCTACGTGGGGCAGGCCTGCGCGCGCCACATGATCGGGCGCGGTGCGGGCCGGATCGTCAACATCGCCTCGGTCCAGACCTTGCAGGCGCGGCCGGGCATCGCGCCCTACACAGCCTCGAAGGGGGCGGTGGCGAACCTGACGAAGGGCATGTCGACGGACTGGGCGCCGAAGGGGCTGAACGTCAACGCCATCGCGCCGGGCTATTTCGACACGCCGCTGAACAAGGCGCTGGTGGAGAACCCGGAGTTCTGCCGCTGGCTGGAGGAACGCACGCCGCAGGGCCGCTGGGGCAGGGTGGAGGAGCTGGCAGGCGCCTGCGTGTTCCTCTGCTCGGACGCGGCGAGTTTCGTGAACGGCCACGTCCTGTACGTGGACGGGGGGATCACCGCGCGGCTGTAACGGATCGCGGGGCTGGCGGACGGCACTGTTTGCTGACGCAAAGGCGCCCGCCCGCCAGCCCGCAGGCGCAGAAATTTCAGCGACATGGGAGGAATGGATATGTCGGACAAGGCAAAGGTCGGCTTCATCGGGCTGGGCTACATGGGGCACGGGATGGCCAAGAACATCCTGCAGAACGGCCATCCAATGATGGTCAAGGGCAACCGCAACCGCACGCCGGTGGAGAGCCTCGTGGGCATGGGCGCGACCGAGGCGGCAAGCCCGCGCGAGATGGCGGAACAGTGCGACATCGTCCACATCTGCCTGTCGAACTCGCCGCAGGTGGAATCGGTTTTCCGCGGCGAGGACGGGCTGCTGGCCGGGGCGCGCGAGGGGCTGATCGTGGTGGATTGCACCACGGCCGACCCGACCTCCACCATGGTGCTGGCGGCGGAACTGGCCGAGAAGGGCGGGCATTTCGTCGATGCGCCGCTGGGCCGGACCCCGAAGGAAGCCGAGGAAGGCACGCTCGACGCGATGGTGGGCGCGGACGAGGAGGTCTTTGCCCGCGTGCTGCCGGTGATCGAGTGCTGGGCGGGCAACATCAACCGCGTGGGCGGTGTCGGCGCGGGCCACAAGATGAAGCTCCTGATGAACACCATCTCGATGGGCTACGCCGCGCTTTATGCGGAGGTCACGGTGCTGGGCGCCAAGGCGGGCATCCCGCCGAAGATGGTGCAGAAGGTCATCGGGTCCTCGCGGCTGGGCAACGGCTTCTTCGACACCTTCATGCGCTGCGTCGTCGACGGGGAGCGCGAGGTGCACAAGTTCTCCATCGCCAACGCGTCGAAGGACCTGAAGTATGCGGGTTCGATGGCGGCGGAGGCCGACGTGATGACGCTGATGCTGGGCGCCGCGCGGCAGTACTTCGTCCATGCCGAGGCCATCGGCCATGCGCAGGATTACGTGCCGTGGCTGGCCGACCACGTGGCGCGGCTGAACGGGGTCGAGATGGCGGAGGAAGCGGCGAAGGGCCGCTAGGCCGTCCCGCGCAGCATCAGCGTGTAACCGAGATCGACGGTGCGGCGGGGGATGTCCTCGCCCGCCGTGGCGTCGAGGATCATCGCGGCGGCGGTGCGCCCGATGGTGTCGCCGTCGACCCGTACCGTGGTCAGGCCGATGCCCGACTCCCCGGCAAAGTCGGTGTCGCCGAAGCCCGTCAGCGCAAGCCTCTGCGGCACCGGAAGGCCGCGCCGCATCGCCTCGCACCAGGCGCCGAGCGCCAGCGTGTCCGACACGCAGACCACCGCGTCGGTGTCGGGCCAGCGGTCGAGGATACGCGCCAGCCCCTGCGCGCCGTAGTCCGGGCCGGTGAGGCCGGGATCGGGGGGCACGGCAAGGATGCGCGGCTCTGCCACCACGTCCAGATAACCCTGCTGTCGCATCTCCGCCCGCGTGTCGGCGGGACGGTCGGTGCGCAGGAAGGCGATCCTTTCGCGGCCCTTGTCCGCGAGGTGGCGGGTCATGTCACGGCTCGCGGCCCGGTTGGAAAACCCCACGGCGGCAAAGACCGGATCCTCCGGCAGCTCCCAGAGTTCGAACACCGGCAGGCCCGCCCCGTCCAGCAGGCGCCGCGCCTCTGGCGTGTGCAGCGAACTGGTCAGCACCAGCGCGTCGGGGCGGCGGCCCAGCAGGGTGGCGATCAGCGCGGCCTCCGTCTCGGGCGCGTAGCCCGTGCTGGCGAGCAGAAGTTGCAGGCCGCCGTCGCGCAGGCCTTCCTCCAGCCCGCGAATGGTGGTGGCAAAGACCGACTGTTCCTGCGTCGATACGAGCGCGCCGACGATGCGTGAACGCTGCGAGGACAGGGCGCCGGCGGTTTCGTCCCGGACGTAGCCCAGGTCCCGGACCGCCGTCATGACGCGGGTCAGCGTGTCGGGGCTGACCTTGCCGGGGGTGCGCAGGGCGCGGCTGACGGTGATCTTGCCCACGCCCGCTTGGCGCGCCACGTCGCCCATCGTCACCCATTTCCGTTGTTCCGTCATGCCTGTCCCGTCCGCGTTTGACACCTTTGCTGTAGCGATGGTACCGATACCATGAAACGGTGGTATCGGTACCATCGAGTCGGACGCAGGGAGGAGCGCGGATGCTGACGGAGGCACAGAAGGCGTTTTACGCCGAAAACGGATACCTGAAGGCCGAAAGCGTGCTGACGGCGGAGGAGCTGTCCCGGGCGCAGTCCATCGTCACCGACTGGATCGAAGGATCACGCAGCGTGACGGAGAGCGACGAGCTCTACGATCTCGACAAGGGGCATTCGGCAGAGACCCCGCGCCTGACCCGGGTGAAGCTGCCCCACCGGAACGATCCGTTCTTCTGGCAGCTTTTGACGGCGTCGCGGGTGACGGAGGTGCTGAACGATCTGCTCGGGCCGTCGACGATCATCAACACGTCGAAGCTGAACTGCAAGGCGCCGGGCGGCGGGGCGGCGGTGGAATGGCACCAGGACTGGGCCTTCTACCCCGCGACCAACGACGACCTCCTGGCCTTCGGCGTGCTGCTGGAGGACATGGACGAGGAGAACGGGCCGCTGATGGTGATCCCGGGCTCGCACCGCGGACCGGTGCTGTCGCACCACCACGACGGGTATTTCTGCGGGGCGGTGTCGCCGGACGATCCGGACTTCGATCTGTCGAAGGCGGTGACGCTGACCGGGAAGGCGGGCGACATGACGGTGCACCACGTCCGCGCGCTGCACGGTTCGGCCCCGAACCGGTCCGACCGGGCGCGCAAGATCCTGTTCTACGAATGCGCCAGTGCCGATGCCTGGCCGCTTCTGGGCGCGTCGAGCTACATCCACGGGCTGGGCCAGCGCGGCTTCTGGGCGGACCTGCAGGAGCGGATCATCACCGGCGAGCCGTGCTTCACGCCAAGGCTGGAGCAGGTGCCGGTGCGGATGCCGCTGCCGCCCGCGAAAGACAACACCTCGATCTTCCGGACACAGATGTCGGGCGGCATGAAGAGCGCCTTTGCCTGACGGCTGCGGCGGGGCGGCGCGAAGCCCCGCCCTACAGGTTGTCGCGAAGGGCGGCTGGTGGCCCTGAGCCTTGGGACGCGACTGGACTGCGAAGTACCGCAGGAAATGCCGGTATTTTATCGGCTTTCCGCCAGTGTCCGACGACAGCTGATCCGGCGGTAGGCCCGCTTTCAGGAATGCGGTCTGGTGACAGCAGGTCGCGCCGGTCGGCAGGGCCGCCGCAGCCGTTTCATGAACTGACCGAGCGGACCCGGGCGTTTCAGGACGTGGCGCGCGCCTGCCATACATAGATCGTGTCGAGCGCGTCGGAGGACACGACCTCGAACCCGCACCGCTTGTAGAACTCATTGGCAGGGCTGCCGTTCAGCGCCATCAGGCGGATCGGCAGCCCTTCGGCACTGGCCCGTGCCTGCAGGTCCGAGACGACGCGCCAACCCAGTCCGCGGCCCTGGCGGGACGGCGTGACATAGAGGTGGTCGAGGTAGAGGTGATCCTTCCGCCGCCGCACGACGAAGAAGCCGGCGATCTCTTCCCCGCATTCGATCACCGTCGTGTCCGCCGGATCGAAGCCCTTCAGGAACCGTTCGCGGGCGCGCTCCGGCGAGAAGCGCCCGATAGCTTCGAGGCTCGGGCGCATCGCCGCGACGCGGATGTCGGCGAGGGTATCGGCTTCGGCCCCGGTCGCGGGGCGGAAGCGGCAGGGCATGTGCAGGTCGTGGGGCAAGGGCGGCCTCTCCGGATCGGCGGGCCGCCCGCGCGGCCCCTACACCTTCTTCGCGCGACCGTCTGCCAGCATGGCGTCGATGTCCAGCGGGGTGCAGAAGCCGTCCTTCACCTTGACCTCGAGCTCCTTCTCCATCTGCGCGACCGCCTTTGCCTTGGCGATCACCGTGTCGATCCGGGCGTAGGGGATGACCACGACGCCGTTGCGGTCAGCCACGATGATGTCGCCCGTCGCCACCTCGCGCCCGCCGACAACGGCCGCGCCGCCGAGGGTGCCGGGGCCGTTGGCGTAGGGAGAGTTCGGGTTCAGGCCGGCGCACCAGCAGGGCAGGCCGGTGGCGCGGATGCCGTCGAAGTCGCGCATCGGCCCGTCGGTGACGAAGGCCGCGGCGCCCGCGTTCTTCAGCATGCCGGACAACTGGTCGCCGATGGTGGCGCAGCCGCCGTGGCCATGTGCGGCATGGACCACCACGTCACCCGGCGTCAGAAGGTTGACGGCCGCGAGGGTCGCCATTATGTCCATCGGCCCGCTGTCGGCCACGAGGGCGCGGCCCACCACGTGGCGGTCAAGCTCTTCCCCGAGGCCCAGCGGTGCGATGGCGGTGGACATGGCGGCGATCCCGCCCATCGCGTCGCAGATGAAGGCGGTCTCCACCCCCTTCAGGGCGGCGATCTGCTCCGGCGTCGGAGTGGGTGCGCCTTCGACGATGGTCAGGACGGGCGGTTCTTCGATCATGGGTCAGTCTCCTTGGGCCGGGCCGTCCGGCGGTGTCAGGTCTTGGTCGTCCGGTGCCACACGCCAGAGCAGGCGGATGTAGGCGAGGCCGGAGGCGGTCGCCTCGCAGCGGGTCTTCTGCAGGGCGAGGGCCTCTGCGGGCGTGTCGTCGAGCCGCCCCAGTTCCTCCAGCCGGTCACATTGCAGGAGGCCGGAGAGCAGGTCGTACTTGGCTTCTACCCGGGCGCGCAGGGCGAGCGGTTCGGGCGCCGTATCGTCGAGCAGGGTCAGCCGTGTCGCCGTGGCCTCCGCCAGCTGGCGGCGCGCCTCGTCATAGCAGAGCGTGGCCAGCGCCGGGGCGTCGGCAGGCAGGCTGCCGCAGCCCGCCAGCGTCGGGCCGATGCAGATGTCGGGGGCGGCTTTGCGCGCCTGAGCCTCGGCCACGCATCCGGCCACGGCCGCGGTGTCGATGGCCGGTGTCAGGGGCTCCTCTGCCCAAGCGGGCAGGGCAAGCCACGCCACGGCGAGCATGGGCAGCGCACGGTTCATGATGTCCTCCCTCGGGGCGCGCGCAGGGCGGCGGCCCTTTCCGGGTGGCATAGCACGGGGGCGGGCCGATCTTGTCAAGGGCGGTGCTTGCATTTGGTATACCAAATGGCGAGGATGCCGCGAAGCCCGCGCCGGGAATCGCCCGAAACGGGGAAGGGAGGGAAGAGTATGTCAGACACACGCGCGAAGAAGCGTTTCCGTAGCCAGGAGTGGTTCGACAATCCGAACAACCCGGGCATGACCGCACTTTACGTGGAGCGCTACCAGAACAGCACTTACACGCGCGAAGAGCTGATGTCCGACCGCCCGGTGATCGGGATCGCCAACACAGGCAGCGACATTGCGCCCTGCAACAAGATCCACGTCTTCCTGATGGACCGGATCAAGGCGGGCATCCGCGAGGCGGGCGGCATTCCGATGGAATTCCCCGTTCACCCGATCCAGGAAACCGGCAAGCGCCCGACCGCGGCGCTGGACCGCAACCTAGCGTACCTGAGCCTCGTGGAGGTGCTGCACGGGTATCCGATCGACGGCGTCGTGCTGACCACCGGCTGCGACAAGACCACGCCTGCGCAGCTGATGGGTGCGGCGACCGTGGACATCCCGGCCATTGCCCTGAACGGCGGTCCGATGCTGGACGGCTGGTGGAAGGGCAAGCGCGCCGGATCGGGCGCCATCGTCTGGGAATCGCGTCGGCTGCTGGCCGAAGGCAAGATCGATTACGAGGAGTTCATGGGACGCGTCTGCTCCTCGGCGCCGTCGCTGGGGCATTGCAACACCATGGGCACCGCCTCGACCATGAACGCCATGGCGGAGGCGCTCGGCATGACGCTGACCGGGTCCTCGGCGATCCCCGCGCCGTTCCGCGAACGGATGGCCATGGCCTACGAGACCGGCAAGCGCATCGTGCAGATGGTGCTCGACGACCTGAAACCGTCCGACATCCTGACGCGCGAGGCTTTCGAGAACGCGATCATCGTCAACGCGGCCATCGGCGGGTCGACCAACGCGCCGCCGCACCTGCAGGCGGTGGCCCGCCACGCCGGGGTGGAACTGAACGTGAAGGACTGGGAGACGGTCGGTTTCGACGTGCCGCTTCTGGTGAACATGCAGCCCGCCGGTGAATACCTCGGGGAGAGCTTCTTCCGCGCGGGCGGCGTCCCTGCCGTCATGGGCGAACTGATGAAGGCCGGGCGCCTGCACGAGGGCGCGATGACCGCCACGGGCAACACCATGGGCGTGAACCTCGCCGGGGTGGAAAGCGTCGACCTCGACGTGATCCGCACCTATGCAGAGCCGCTGCGGACCAACGCCGGCTTCAAGGTGCTGACCGGCAACCTGTTCGACAGCGCATTGATGAAGACCTCGGTGATCTCGCCGGACTTCCGCAAGCGGTTCCTGTCGACGCCGGGCGAGGAGGGCACCTACGAGGCCCGGGCCGTGGTCTTCGAAGGGCCGGAGGATTACCACGACCGGATCAACGACGCCTCGCTGGAGATCGACGAGCATTCGATCCTGTTCATCCGCGGCGTGGGCTGCGTGGGCTATCCCGGCTCGGCCGAGGTGGTGAACATGCAACCGCCGGACGCGCTCATCAAGGCGGGGATCAACCACCTGCCGACGGTGGGCGACGGGCGGCAGTCGGGCACTTCTGAAAGCCCGTCGATCCTGAACGCCTCGCCCGAGGCGGTGGTCGGCGGGGGGCTCGCCTACCTGAAGACCGGCGACCGGGTGCGGCTGGACCTCAACGCCTCGCGCATGGATGCGCTGGTGGACGAGGCAGAGTGGCAGGCCCGCATCGACGCATGGGAGGCGCCGGAGATTCATCACCAGACGCCGTGGCAGGAGATCTACCGCACGCACGTCGGCCAACTGGCCGAAGGCGGCTGCCTCGAACTGGCGACGGCCTACCAGAAGATCCGCAGGGACCTGCCCCGCGACAACCACTGAGACCGGGCGGGCGCGATCCGGGAAGGACCGGGGGCAGGGCCCCCGGCGCGCCCTCCGGCATTTCCAAGGCTCGAAGAAACACGGGGGAGAGGCTCACATGAGCAAGACGATCATCATCACCGGCGGCGCGCGCGGCATCGGCAAGGCCTGCGCACAGGTCTTCCTGGATGCAGGCTGGCGCGTGGGCATCGTGGGCCGCACGCCCGAAACGGTGGCCGAGATGGCCGACAGCCACGAGAACGCGCTGGCCTTGCCCTGCGACGTGGTGGACGAGGCGCAGGTGGATACCGCTTTCGACAAGGCGATGGCCGAATGGGGCCGCATCGACGCGCTGTTCAACAACGCGGGCGTGTCCGTCATGGGCGGCCCGGTGGACGAGATCAGCGTCGATGACTGGCGCAAGTGCATCGACATCAACGTGACCGGCTCTTTCATCTGCGCGCGCGCGGCGTTTGGCCGGATGCGCAGGCAGGACCCGATGGGCGGGCGGATCATCAACAACGGTTCGGTCTCGGCCTACGTGCCGCGCTGGGGATCGGCGCCCTACACCGCGTCGAAGCATGCGATCACCGGGCTGACGCGGTCGCTCTCGCTGGACGGGCGGCCCTACAACATCGCCTGCGGGCAGATCGACATCGGCAACGCGCTGACCGACATGGCCGAGAAGATGACCAAGGGCGTGCCGCAGGCCGACGGTTCCATCGAGGTCGAGCCGGTGATGGACGTGGCGCATGTGGCGTCGTCGGTGCTGCACATGGCGTCGCTGCCGCTGGAGGCGAACGTCCAGTTCATGACGGTCATGGCCTCCGCGATGCCCTACATCGGGCGCGGCTGAGCTTTTCCGGGCGGGCGGGGCAACCCGGCCGCGTCCGGCATGTCACGTCATGGAAGACAACGGATCACTGGGCCGTTCGGGTGTACGCCCGGGCGGCCCTGCCGTTTCAGGGTCCTGCAACTCGTCCGTATCCGGCACTGACGGGCGTGACAGGCTGAACCAGGAGCGGGCGCGCCTACCGCTGCGCCGGGACAGGCCTGCGGACACGGCCGCGCACCACCCGCTCCCGCTGCCAGATATAGAGCCCCGAGGCGATGATGATCGCCCCGCCGCCCAGCGTCCATACGGTCGGGAGGGTGTCGAACAGCGCCCAGCCCGCGAAGGCGGCCATGAAGATCTGCACGTAGACCACCGGCGCAAGGATCGAGGCATCTGCCAGCCGATGGCCCGCCGTCGCCGCGATGTGTCCCGTGGCCCCGAAACACCCGATCAGCACGAAGGGCACCCACGCCCAGCCCGAGGGCCAGGTCCAGTCCTGCAGCACGAAGGGCAACAGACACAGAGCGGCGACCCCCGAGGACCAGAGCTGCTGCGTCGCGTTGGCCTCCACGTCCGACAGCATCCGCGTCAGGATGAAGTAGAAGGCGGCACAGACCAGCGCGCCGAGCGACAGGAACATGGCGGGGTGGAAATCCGCGCCCCAGGGCTGCATCACCACCAGCACGCCCGCAAAGCCGCAGCAGACCGCCACGATCCGCCTCAGGCCCACCTTCTCGCCCAGCAGCGGGATCGCCAGCAGCGTGATGGCGATGGGTCCCGCGAACATGATCGTCGTGGTGACGGTGATCGGCAGGAACTGCAGGGCCGAGAAGTTCAGCACCGTCGATCCCAGCAGGAAGAGCGAGCGCAGCAACTGCTTGAACGGCGCATGGCTCCGGAAGGCGGACGGATCGCGCAGGCCGAACAGCAGGACCGCGACAAGGAAATGCCCGGTGTAGCGGGCAAAGACCACCTGCAGCGCAGGCAGCCCCGCGATGATCAGGAGCTTCGCGGAACTGTCGATGCAGGTGAAGAAGGCCACCGCCAGCACCATCAGCAGCACACCCGTTCGGGTGCGGTCCTCGCGCGGTTTCACCTCCGACATCCTCGGTCCTCTCGCTTCAGGGGGCGGGTTCAGCGCGCCGGTGTCAGGCCGCCGCCCAGCCGCCGTCGATCACATGCGCCTGGCCGGTGGTGAAGGCGCTCTCGTCCGAGCCCAGGTAGATCGCCAGGTGCGCGATCTCCTCCGCGGTGCCGATCCGGCCCATGGGCTGGCGCGCCTCGAAGGCCTTGCGTGCCTCCTCGTAATCGCCCATCGCCCGCAGCCGGTCGTGCAGGGAGGGGCTGTCGACCGTGCCCGGGCAGATGCAGTTCACCCGGATGCCCTGCTTGACGTAATCGACCGCGACGGATTTGGTCAGCCCGATCACCGCCGCCTTCGACATGCCGTAGATGCAGCGGTTGGGCGCCGCCACGATGGAGGACGCCACGGAGGCGATGTTGACGATGGACCCGCCGCCGCGCGAGATCATCCCCGGCAGCGCCGCCTGCATCGCATGGAACTGGCTGCGGACATTGAGCGCGATGGCGAAGTCGAACTCGTCGTCGGTGGCGTCGAGCAGCGGGCCCGCGTGCACGAAGCCCGCGCAGTTCACCAGCACGTCCGGTGCTGCCGCCTCGATCGCCGCGCGCACCGCCGCCTTGTCGGTCACGTCCAGCGCCGCCGTCTCGCAGCCGAGGCCCTCCATCAGCCCGGCCTTCAGGTCCGTGGCCACGACGGTGGCGCCCTCGCGCAGGTAGCCCTCGGCGATGGCGCGGCCGATGCCCTGTCCGGCGGCGGTGATGAAGGCGCGTTTGCCCTGCAGTCTCATGGTTGTCCTCCCGTATGGTCGCCGGGGCTCATACCCCGGTGTAATGTCCCGGTACATCGCGTGGCGTCAGGGGCCGTCCCTCGCGGGCCGACAGCGCGCAGGCCAGCGTCATCTCCATCGCCGCGATCCCGTCCGCGGCAGTGCAAAGCACGTCATCCTCGCCGCCCGCGACGACGGCCGCGAAGCGCTCGATCTGCGCCAGCAGCGGGTCGATCCGGTCAAAGCGCGCGCCGTCGGTCCGCGCCAGCGGTTTCGACCACTCGATCTCCCCCGGCCCGGAGCGCCCCCAGCGGGTCAGCGACGGGAAGGCCAGCGCCCCCTCGGTGCCCGTCACGCGCAGGTAATCCTCGCCCGATCCGGCAATCGCCGGGTTCTCGGACGATGCGCTCTCGAACGACCAGGGCGAGGCGCCCGCGTCCGAGATCAGGAAGGACCCCAGCGCGCCGTTGCCGAACCGGAAGGCCAGCGCGGCGGTGTCCTCGATTTCGAATCCCCGCCGGGCAGAGGAGAGCAGGGCCGTCACCTCCGTCATCTCGCCGATCAGGAACCGAAGGAGGTCGATCTCGTGCGTCATGTTGGTCAGCAGCGGCCCGGCCCCGGGCTTCCGCCGCCAGTCGGCCTCGTAATAGCTGTCGTGCTTGCGCAGGGACCAGAAACCCTGCACGCCCACCAGCGGGCCGATGGCGGACAGCGCCTCTCGTCCCGCGATGGAGAACGGATGGCAGCGACGATGATGCCCGGTGAAGAGCGGCAGGTCCGCCGCCTGCGCCGCGTCCCGCAAGGCGCGTGCGTCGTCGAGTGTGCCGGCCAGCGGCTTCTCCGCAATCACCGCCCAGCCCCGCGACAGGCAGGCGAGGGTGGAGGCATGGTGATCCTGCGTCGGCGTCGCCACGACGGCGGCGCGCACCCGCTCCGGCACATCGTCCAGCGCGGCCACCATGGGCAGCCCTTTTGCCGCCAGCACCTCGCGCAGCGGGGCATGCGGCTCCACCACGGCCACCAGGTCGATCATCTCCGACAGGCCCGCCACCTCGATATGGCGCTGCCCGATGGAGCCGGCGCCCACCACGCACAACGGCAAACGTGTCATGAAGTCGTCCTCTCGTTCCGTCTTCCGGGCAACGGCAACCAATGCGCCCCTGCCTTCATCTTGGTGAAAATACCTCGGGGGTGCGGGGGCAGCGCCCCCGCGGGTCGTCCCGGCGCAGCCGGGGCGAAACCCCTCACATCACCGCGCCGATCTGCCATGGCACGAACTCGAAATCGCCCAGCCCCTGCAACTCGGACTTCGTCTTCTCGCCCGAAGCCATGCGCAGCCACATCTCGTAGATCTCCCGGCCGACCTCCTCCACCGACTTGCCCTCGGTCAGGATCGAGCCCGCGTTGATGTCCATGTCCTCGGTCAGGCGGTTGAACATCTCGGTGTTGGTCGCGACCTTCATCGAGGGCGAGGGCTTCGCGCCGAAGGCAGACCCGCGCCCGGTGGTGAAGCACACGAGGTTGCACCCCGAGGCGATCTGGCCGGTGACCGAGGCCGGGTCGTAACCGGGGCTGTCCATGAAGGTGAAGCCCTTCGCCGTCACGGGCTCCGCGTACTTGTAGACGCCGGTCAGGGGCGTGGTGCCGCCTTTGGCCGCCGCGCCCAGCGACTTCTCGAGGATCGTGGTCAGGCCGCCCTTCTTGTTGCCGGGCGAGGGGTTGTTGTCCATCGAGCCCTTGTTGCGCGCGGTGTAATCCTCCCACCAGCGGATCAGCCCGACCAGCTTCTCGCCCACCTCGCGGTCGACCGCGCGGGCGGTCAGCAGGTGCTCGGCGCCGTAGATCTCCGGCGTTTCGGCCAGCACGCCGGTGCCGCCCTGCGCGACCAGCAGGTCGCAGGCGTGGCCCACGGCGGGGTTCGCCGTGATGCCCGACCACGCGTCCGAGCCGCCGCACTGGAGCGCGACCATCAGTTCCGAGGCCGGGCATTCCTCGCGCTGCGCGTCGTTCACCACCGGAAGCATCGCCTCGATCTTGCGGATGCCCAGCTCGACCGTCTTGCGCAGGCCGCCCACGTCCTGGATGTTCATCGACTGGAACAGCGGGCCGGGCGTCAGGCCATAGGCCTCCACCAGCCAGTCGATCTGGTTCATCTCGCAGCCCAGTCCCGCCATCAGCACGCCGCCGACGTTGGGGTTCTTGGCATAGCCCCACATCACGCGCTGCAGCGCCTCGAAGCCTTCCGATCCCTGTCCGGCCATGCCGCAGCCCGTGCCATGCACGAAGGCCGCGACGCCGTCGACATTCGGATAGTCGGCCAGTCGTTCCGGGGTGAAATGCGCCGCGATCTGCCGGGCCGCGGTGGCGGAGCAGTTGACCGAGGTCAGCACGGCGATGAAGTTCCGCGTCCCGACCCGGCCCGACGCCCGCCGGTACCCCATGAAGGTATCCTGCGTCTTGGCCGGCGCGGCAGGGCGGATGTTCGTCGCATACTCGTATTCGGTGTCGACGTTGCGGAAATCGAGGTTGTGGGTGTGCACATGCGCGCCCTCGGCGATGTCCTCGGCGGCAAAGCCGATCACCTGCGCGTACTTGATGACCGGCTCGCCCCTGGCGATGGCGCGGGTGGCGAGCTTGTGGCCGCGCGGGATCAGTTGCGTGGCGCCGTGGCTGCCCGCCTCGAGGGCGGTCACGGCGGTGACGACATTGTCGGCCTCGGACAAACGAACGGTGGTCATTGCGATCTCTCTTGCTTCATGCAGACACCGGGCAGGAGCCCGGCGGTGATCTTCTAATATTCCAGTTTCGGGTGCTGGGTTGGCTTGTGCGCCTTTCGGGCGGGGGATTCAAGTCATGCGCAAACCGGGCTGTCGGATTTCCGGCGGTGGATCGGGATGTGCGCCGTGCCTGACAGCCGCGCCCGCGTGTCGTGCCACGGGGTGCGCCGGGCCTGCCGGTCGCGCAACTCCGTCTGCGGCGCGCGGCGGGACCGGGCCGCGAACCCGGCCTTCAAGCGGCCGGGCGTCAGCGGGTCGAGCACGTTGGCGACCACGAGGCAGCCTTCGGTTTCGAAGCGGGAGACCTGTTCGGGGGGTGCCATCAACGGCATCGGCGGGGCCCTTTCGGCGGGGCGGCGCCACGACCGGCGCCCGTCCTTGCTGAGGATGTGGGACTGGGGGCCTTGCCCCGGACACCGGGATATGTCGCGCCCCGCCGGTGATGCGGGGCGAAAGCGGCGCCCGGGCGGTACGTCCCGCCCGGGCGCGCAGGGCCTTACAGGAAGACCGTCACGATGGGCGGCCAGGCCAGCAGCACCGCCAGCGCCAGAAGCTGGAGCGCGATGAACGGCAGGAAGCCCTTGAAGATGTCGGTCAGCGAGATGTGCGGCGGCGCCACCGACTTCAGGTAGAACGCGGCCGGGCCGAAGGGGGGCGACAGGAAACTGACCTGCATGTTCATGCAGAACACCACGCCGAACCAGATCGGGATCATCCGTGCGTCGACGTGAGCGAACCAGCCGATCTCTTCGGCGGGCAGGCGGACGACGATCGGCAGGAAGACCGGCATGATGAGCAGCACGATGCCGACCCAGTCCATGAACATCCCCATGATCAGGAAGATGAACATCATGATCAGGATCACGCCCATAGTCGGCATGTCGGCACCCACGATCATGTTCGCCACGTAGGTCGGCCCGCCTGCAAGGGTATAGGCGGCGGCCAGCGCGGCGGCGCCGATGGTCACCCAGATGATCGTGCCGGTGGACTTCACCGTGCGCAGGAGCGCGTCCCACACGATCTCGATGGTCATCTCGCGCCGGATCAGGCCGATCACGAAGACGGCGACGACGCCCATGCCGGCGGCCTCGGTGATGCCGGTGATGCCGCCGTAGATCGACCCCAGGACCACGCCGATCACCACCGTGGGCGCGATCAGGCCGCGGCCCATCTCCCAGCCCGCGGCGGTGCGCTCGCGTCCGACCAGCGCGAAGGCGATCACCCCGAAGAGGACGAAGGCCCCGGCAAGCCACGGAAGGTCCGACACCATGCCCAGAAGGATCGGCTCGACGCCCTCGGTGGGGACGTTCATGCCGAAGATGGTGAAGAACAGCGCGCGGACCAGCAGCGCGGCGGTGATGTACATGCCGAGCTTCGAGATGAAGCCGAGGAACATCATCCGTTTCTCGTTGCCCTTGGGCGCATCCGGGTCCTCGGGCGGCAGGGGCGCCATCTCGGGACTCATCCGTGTCCGCACCACGATGTAGATGATGAAGAAGGACGCCAGCATGAAGCCCGGCAGGAAGGACGCGGTGAACAGCGCCTTGATCGAGGTTTCCGTCACGAGGCCGTAGAAGATCAGCACGATGGACGGCGGGATCATGGTGCCCAGAGAGCCGGAGGCGCAGATCGTGCCGATGGCGAGGTTCTGGTTGTAGCCCAGCCGCAGCATCTGGGGCAGGGCGATCAGGCCCAGAAGCACGACCTCGCCGCCGATGATGCCCGACATGGCGGCCATGATGACGGCCATGACCGAGGTCACGATGGCGATGCCGCCCCGGGTCCGGCTGAGCCAGACGTTGAGCGACGAGTACATGTCCCGTGCGATGCCGGATCGTTCCAGCAGCGCGGCCATGAATATGAACAGCGGCACCGAGATCAGGACGTAGTTGACCATCTGCCGGTAGATCGCCTGGCCCAGCACCGAGAACGGTCCCATGCCGAAGTTGCGGAACAGGATGTCGGTGTCGAACTTCAGAAGCAGCGTGACCACGGCAAGGAAGGCCGAGGCGAAGCCCAGCGGCATCCCGATGGCCAGGAGGGCGAACATCCCGAACAGCAGGACCAGGGAGAGTGTGCCGATATCGACCATTTACTTGTCCCCTTCGAGCGTTTTGCGGATGTTCTCGATTTCGTGTTCGTCGATGTCGTCGGCGGAGTGGTGTTCCGGCGCCTTGTTCCAGTCGGCGATCAGGTTCGACAGCGCCTGCAGCGCCACCGCCAGGCCGACGACCAGGACGGCGGTCTTGACCGTGCCGGGGATCGGCGGATCCCATGCGGAGCCATAGCCCTCAAGGTTCATCAGACGCCGGATCGCGTCGTTGTACCCGCCCCAGATCAGGCAGCCCACGAAGACCCAGATCAGGAAGACCGACGTGCAGTCGGACGCCTTCTGCATCCAGCGCGGCATCATGTCGTAGATCACGTAGATGCGGATATGGCAGCGCTGCTGCATGGCGTAGAGGCCGGAGAACAGGAACACGAAGGCCGCGATCCAGAGCGACAACTCGTTCGCCCAGAGCGTGCCGCCGTTGAAGATGTAGCGCGCCACGACCTCGAAACCCATGGTGACGACGATGAAGGCCGTGGCGATCATCGACAGCCGCCCGAGGACGAGGCTGAAGATGTCGAACGGGCCGGTGCGCTCCACCTCGATCACGCCCTTGAAGTCCGACAGGTAAAGCGAACTGAACAGCAGCGCGAGCAAGATGCTGATCAGGAGCGCCTGCACCAGCGGCCGGCCCCCGGGGCGGATCATCTCGTGCATGCCGATCGGCTCGGCCGTGGTGTATTGCGCGATAAGGAACCAGGCGTAAATCGCCAGCGACAGAATGATGAAGATGAACATGGCCAAGCGGATCGGTCCCCGCATCGACCCGAGCCAGACGCTCTCGCCGTTCATGATATGCCTCCCCGCGACCCCGTTATCGGGGCCCTTGGTGTCAAAAACGGCGGGCCCCGGGAAAGAGCCCGCCGTTGCTGTCCATCGGTCGGATGCGGATGTTATTCCGCGATCAGGCCGAGATCCTTGAGGTAGCTGCGGTGGCTTTCGACCAGTGCAGCGGCCTCGGGCGAACGGCCGGCCCAGTCATCCCACGCGACCTGTGCGGCCTTGCGGAAGTCGGCCCGGTCCTCTGCCGACCAGTTGTGCAGGGTCACGCCCTTCTCGGTCAGCATGGCCGCCGCTTCGGCGTTCTTCTTCTCGTTCGACAGCGCGGTGTGCAGCGTCAGTTTCTGCATCGCGGTGTCGATGATCCGGCGCTGTGCCTCGGTCAGGCCGTCCCACACGCCCTTGTTGCAGGCGAGGTGGTCGGACGGCATGGAGTGGAAGCCCGGGTAGGTCGCGTGGTTCACGAGGTCATAGAGACCGAGGCCCACGTTGTTTGCCAGGCCGGATGCGTCCGCACCGTCGATGATGCCGGTTTCCAGCGCCGTGAAGACCTCGGTGAAATCCATCACGATGGGCTGCGCGCCCAACTGCTCGAAGATCTCGGTTTCGAGGCCCGGGGGCGAACGGAACTTCCAGCCCTTCAGGTCGTCGGGGCCTGCCAGCGGCTGGGACGAAGAGAGCGATTCCTGTCCGTAAAGCCACCAGCCGACCAGCTGCATGCCCTGCGAGTTGTACAGCTCCTGCGCGGCATCGTAGCCGCCACCGTAGTACAGCCACGAGATCTGCTGCCACGGCGTGTCGTAGCCGCCCATGATGTCGCCGACGAACTGGAAGGCCGGGTTCTTGCCGGTCTGGTATGCGCCGCCGGTCATGTCGCAGTCGAGAATGCCGTTGATCGCGGCATCGAAAGTTTCCGTCGTGGCCACGACGGACGAGCTGTAGAACATCTCGATGTCGATGGAGCCTTCGGACATGGTTTCCACGTCGTCGGCGAACTGGGCAGCCAGGATGCCCGAGGGATGCTCGGTCGCGTAGTGCGTCTGGATGCGCAGGGTCACGTCCTGCGCCGACGCGCCGGTCGCAACAATGGCAACGGCCGCAGCCGTCGTCAGCAATTTCTTCATTGTCTCCTCCCATGACGACCGTCTTAGCGGGCCGCCCTATTTGTATGCGGGGTACCTCCACCCCGGTGTCGAAAAGGGGCGCCTCGACCCCGATGCGCAACCGGGATTCTCGTCCCCGGTCCAGGATGGTATACCACCCGTGGAGGTACGCTAACCAAACCCATGTCGACAGGCAAGGATTTTTGGTATACCAAATTTCGCCAGTGGGAGGCGTTGGCTGCATGTTTGCGCGGGCAACAAAAAATATAACGGAAAGAAAAGGCTAGGGCGCAGCATGGCCGAGGAGACCTTGCCGGAGCAGATCGCGAATCGTCTGCGGAGGGACATCCTGCGGGGCGTCCTGCCGCCCGGGACGGCGGTCAAGGAACGCGATCACGCGGGAGAACTCGGTGTGAGCCGCACGCCGATGCGCGAAGCGATTCGAATCCTCGCCAAGGAGGGCCTCGTGATCCTGCGCCCGGCGCGGTCGCCCATCGTTGCGCAGCCCTCCTTCGAGGACGTGGCGCACAACATCGAAGTGATGACCGCGCTGGAGCTCCTGTCTGCCCGGCTCGCCTGCGAACGCGCCTCGGACGCGGAGATCGACCACATCAGCGACGTCGCGGCCCGGATGGCACGGGAATACGACAAACTCGACAAGCTGGAGGTCTTCGAGATCGACATGAGCTTTCACCGCGCCATCGCGGAGGCGGCGGGCAATCCGGTTCTGGCCGAGATGCACCGCGCCCTGCTGGCACGGCTGTGGCGGGCGCGCTACCTCTCGGCCAGCCGCAAGCACGCAAGGGACCGGGTGCTGGACCAGCACGCGGCCATCGTGCAGGGCCTCAGGGCCCGCGACGTGGCAGAAGTGGAAAAGAGCCTCAGGGCGCACCTCGACCACCTGCTGATCAACGTGGCGGATTTCTTCGATTCCGAGCAGACCGGGACCACGGACCCTGCCTCTGCCGCGACCTCCGGCTGAACGGCTGCCGAGCGGCCGGAACGACATCTTCAGACAAGACACCCCAGGAAAGGACAGAAATGAAACTCTTGCGCTACGGCCCGGCGGGCCAGGAAAAGCCCGGTATGCTGGACGATGAAGGCCGCGTGCGCGACCTCTCGGCCCATGTCAGCGACTTCGCGGGCGAAAGCGTCTCCATCGAGGCGCTCGACAAGCTGCGGTCGGTGGACGTGTCGAGCCTGCCGGTGGTCGAGAACCCGGGCCGCATCGGCGCCTGCCTCGCCACCGTGCCGAACTTCTTCTGCATCGGCCTGAACTACGCCAAGCACGCCGCCGAAACCGGTGCGGAGCCGCCGAAAGAGCCGATCATCTTCAACAAGGCGACCTCGTCGCTGTCCGGTCCCTTCGACCCGGTGGTGATCCCGCGCGGCTCGGTGAAGTCGGACTGGGAGGTCGAGCTGGGCGTGGTGATCGGCAAGACCGCCTCCTACATCACGGAAGCCGAGGCGCTGTCCCACGTGGCGGGCTACTGCGTCATCAACGACATGTCCGAGCGCGAGTACCAGATCGAGCGCGGCGGCACGTGGATGAAGGGCAAGTCTGCCCCGACCTTCGGCCCGACCGGCCCGTGGCTGGTGACTGCCGACGAGATCCCGGACCCGCAGAAGCTGGCGCTGTCGCTGAAGCTGAACGGCGAGACGGTGCAGGATTCGAACACCGACGACATGATCTTCGGCGTGGCCGAGATCGTGGCGTACATGTCGAACTTCATGCTGCTGCAACCGGGCGACATCATCGCCACCGGCACGCCCTCGGGTGTGGGCATGGGCATGAAACCCCAGCGCTTCCTGAAGCCGGGCGACGTGATGGAGGTCTATGTCGAGGGCCTCGGCACGCAGAAGCAGGAAACCGTCGCGGCGCAGTGACGGGCCTCGGATCGCTGGCGCGATCCGATCCGCGCGGGCCTTGCCCGCGCCACGCGGGAGAGGCGCTGCCTCCCCCGTACCCCCTCCGGGACAGCGCCCGACGAGATACCGAGCGCGATGGCCGGAGGGAGCGTTAACCTATGGTTAACCGGCCGGCGCTCAATGGATGAGCGACCCGCCGTTCACGTCGACCTCCGACCCGGTGACATAGGCCGAGAGGTCGGAGGCGAGGAACAGGCAGCAGCCCGCCACGTCCGAAGCCTCGCCCGCGCGGCCCATGGGAATGCCCGCCAGGATCTGTTCCATCATCTCGGGCGTCAGCTTTCCGGCGGTGATGTCGGTCGCGATGAAGCCGGGGCAGACCGCGTTGGCGCGGATGCCGTCAGGCGCCAGTTCGCGGGCCATGGCCTTGGTCAGCCCGAGGATGCCGGCCTTGGCTGCGGAGTAATGCGGACCGCCGAAGATGCCGCCACCACGCTGCGCCGAGACCGAGGATATGTTGACGATGGCGCCGGTCCTGCGGTCGCGCATGTGCGGGATCAGCGCCTGGCTCATGTAGAGCGTGCCGCGCAGGTTCACGTCGGTCACGGCGTCGTAGTTGGCAGGTTCGATCTGCATCAGCTTCAGCGGCTGGGTGATGCCCGCGTTGTTCACCAGCACGTCGATCTGGCCGAAGGCGGCGATGGCCGCCCCGGCGGCGGCATCGCAGGCGGCCTTGTCGGTGACGTTGCAGGCGAGGCCGATGTGGCCGTCACCGGGCAGATCGGCGGCGGCGGCCTCGGCGGCGCTGGCGTCGAGGTCGAGGATGGCCACCCGCGCGCCATGTTCGGCGAAGAGTTTCGCGGTAGCCTTGCCCAGCCCGCGCGGGCTGGCGGCGCCGGTGATGAGGGCGGTCTTGTCCTTCAGGAGCATGATGGGTTTCCCGTGGCTGGCGGGGAGGGGGCGGGGCCTGTCCTCCCGGAAAGGGTTGCGAGAGAGGCGGGGATCAGAGGCGCGCCCTGACCCGTTCGGTGATGGCCCGGACGGACAGACCGTACTGGTCGTGCAGGGTCGGCAGGGCGCCCGCGTCGAGGAATTCGTCCGGCAGGGCGATGCTGTCGAAGGCCGGATGGATGCCCGCGCGCATCAGCGCCGCGGCCACGGCCTCCCCCAATCCGCCGACGATGGTGTGGTTCTCGAGCGTGACCACAAGCCGCCCGGTCTTCGCCGCCTCCGCCTTGATCGTCTCCACGTCGAGGGGCTTGATCGTCGGCACATGCAGGACCGCGCAGTCGGTGCCGTCCTGTTTCAGCGCCTTGGCGGCATCGAGCGCGCGCATGGTCATGAAGCCGGTGGAGATGAACAGCACGTCGCGCCCGTCGTGGATCAGCTTGGCCTTGCCCAGTTCGAACCGGTAGCCGTATTCGCCCAGCACGTCCGGGACCTTGCCGCGCAGGAGGCGCATGTAGACCGGGCCGGGATGGTCGGCGATGGCGTGGGTGGCCTGCGTGATCTCCGTCGCGTCGCAGGGATCGACGATGGTGAGGTTGGGCATGCCGCGGAAGATCGCGAGGTCCTCGGTCGCCTGGTGGCTGGGGCCATAGCCGGTCGTCAGGCCGGGCAGGGCGCAGACGATCTTCACCGGCAGGTTCTCCTCCGCGATGGCCATGACGATGAAGTCGTAGGCGCGACGGGAGGCGAAGACGGCATAGGTGGTGGCGAAGGGGGTGAACCCCTCGCGCGCCAGCCCGGCGGCGGCAGAGATCATCACCTGCTCGGCCATGCCCATCTGGTAGAACCGGTCGGGGTAGGCTTTGGCAAAGACATGCAGGTCGGTGTATTTCGACAGGTCGGCGGTGAGGCCGACGATGTCGTCGCGGGTCTTCGCCAGTTCGCAGAGCGCCTCGCCGAAGGGGGCGGTGACGGTTTCGCGGCCCTCGGCGTCGAGGGAAGCGATCATCGCGGAGGTGGTCAGCCGTTCTCCGGTCTCCGAGACGGGGAGGGTGCGGGGCTGGTGCTTGGACTTGCGGCGGCTCAGCGCGCCGGTCGGGGCTTCGGTCATGGGGTGTCTCCGGGGCAGGGGTTTCGTAGCGAAACCGGCCCGTGATCGGGGGTCAGGCAGGCATCTGCCCGTCGAGATGGGCGATGGCGCGGGACCATTCGGAGGGCTCCACGCGGACGAAATGGGTGATCTCCCGCTCTTCTAGGAAGGGCACGCCCTTGCACATCTGGGTCTTGCAGATGATGACGCGGGGCCGGGCATCGGTCAGGTTGCGGGCGGCGTCGAAGGCGTCCACCAGCGCGTCCAGATCGTTGCCGTCCACCTCCTGCGCGTGCCAGCCGAAAGCCGCCCACTTCGGGGCCTCGTCGCCCTTGGCGAGCGCCGCCGTGGTCGGCCCGTCGGCCTGCTGGTCGTTGAAGTCGACGATGCAGATCAGGTTGTCGAGCCGGTGGCTGCTGGCGGCCATGACTGCCTCCCAGGTCGAGCCTTCGCCCAGCTCTCCGTCCGACATCATGTTGTAAACGAAGGATTTGCTGTTCTTGCGCTTCAGCCCCAGCGCGGCGCCCACCGCGATGCCAAGGCCGTGGCCGAGGCTGCCGCCGGTGATCTCCATGCCCGGCGTGTAGGCGGCCATGCCCGACATAGGCATCCGCGAATCGTCCATGCCGTAGGTGCCGATCTCGTCCTCGGGCAGGATGCCGGCTTCGATCAGGGCGGCGTAGAGGGCGATGGCATAGTGACCGATCGACAGGTAGAAGCGGTCGCGCCCTTCCCAGTCCGGATCCTTCGGGTCGTAGGTCAGGGCGTGGAAATAGCTGGTGGCCAGCACGTCCGCCACGCCGAGCGCCTGCCCGATGTAGCCCTGTCCCTGCACTTCGGCCATGCGCAGCGCATGGCGTCTGATCGCCCATGCGCGGCGCGCGAGACTCACATTGGAGCCCGCGTGGGGGTCTGTGGACATGTCTCCTCCCTTGCCCATCTTTTGGTATACCATTCCACCCCCGGACGGTCCTTTGCGCAAGGGGTCGCGTCACGAATGTCGTATTTGGCAGGAAATCCGGCGTTTTGTGTTTGAGTGCCAAGGGGTTCACGTCTTTCATGGGCAGGAAAGGGGACCTCATGGATTTCGGACTGAGCGACGAGCAGGAGATGATCGTCTCCACGGTGAGGAGTTTCGTGGAGAAGGAGATCTATCCCCACGAGGCAGAGGTCGAGCGCACCGGGGAAGTGCCGCCGGGCCTTGGCGAGGAACTGAAGCGCAAGGTGATCGAACTGGGCTTCTACGCCTGCAATTTCCCGGAGGAGGTGGGCGGCGCAGGTCTGTCGCACCTCGACTTCACGCTGGTGGAGCGGGAACTGGGGCGGGGCTCCATGGCGCTCACGCATTTCTTCGGGCGGCCGCAGAACATCCTCATGGCCTGCGAGGGCGAGCAGAAGGAGCGTTACCTTCTGCCCGCCGTGAGAGGCGAGCGGATGGATGCGCTGGCGATGACCGAGCCGGAGGCGGGATCCGACGTCCGTGGGATGCGCTGCACCGCCGTGCGCGACGGCACGGACTGGATCGTCAACGGCACGAAACACTTCATCTCCGGCGCGGATCACGCTGATTTCTTTATCGTTTTCGTGGCGACGGGCGTAGACGAGACGCCGAAGGGGCCGAAGAAGCGGATCACCTGTTTCCTTGTCGACCGGGGGCATCCGGGGTTCACGGTGCGTGACGGATACCGGTCGGTGTCGCACCGCGGATACAAGAACTGCGTGCTGGAATTCTCTGACTGCCGCCTGCCGGAGGGGCAGGTGCTGGGCGAGGTCGACGGCGGTTTCGCGGTGATGAACGAATGGCTTTACGCCACGCGGCTGACGGTGGCGGCCTTTTGCGTCGGCCGGGCGCGACGGTGTTTCGACATGGCGGTGGAGTACGCCGCGCAGCGCAAGCAGTTCGGCCAGCCCATCGCCGGGTTCCAGGGTGTGTCCTTCCAGGTGGCGGACATGGTGACGGAGATCGACGCCTCGGACCTGCTGACGCTGATGGGGGCATGGCGACTGGACAAGGGACTGCCCGCCAATCGCGAGATCGCGTCGGCCAAGGTGCACGCGTCGGAGATGCTGGCGAAGGTCACCGACACGACGCTGCAGATCTTCGGAGGCATGGGACTGATGGACGATTTCCCGATCGAGCGGTTCTGGCGCGATGCGCGGGTGGAGCGGATTTGGGACGGCACGTCGGAGATCCAGAGGCATATCATCAGCCGGGAAATCTTCCGGCCGCTGGGGGCGTGATGAGGCGCGTGATGACTGGGCGCAAGGCGGCGCAAAGCCCCGCCCTACGAACCGTTGCGCAGGTGGGCAAGGCATGAGCGGACTGGACCGTTTGCTCAGGCCCCGCAGCATCGCGGTGATCGGCGGCGGCGCTTGGTGCACGAATGTGGTCCGCGAGTGCACGAAGATCGGGTTCGAGGGGCCGGTCTGGCCGGTCCATCCGACACGGAAGGAAATCGGCGGCGTACCAGCTTATCCCACGGTCGAGTCCCTGCCGGAGCCGCCCGACGCCTGCTTTGTCGGGATTAACCGGACGGCGACGGTTGAGGCGTTGCGCGTCCTTCGGGACGCCGGGGCGGGCGGTGCGGTGTGCTTTGCCGCCGGGTTCAGCGAGGCGCGGGCGGAGCTGGTCGATGGCGGCGACCTGCAGGAGGCGCTGCGCACAGCGGCGGACGGGATGCCGTTCCTCGGGCCGAACTGCTACGGCTTCGTGAACGCGCTGGACGGCGCCGCGCTCTGGCCCGACCAGCACGGGCTGATCCGGCGCGAGGCGGGCGTGGCGATCCTGACGCAGAGCTCCAACGTCGCGCTGAACCTGTCGATGCAGGCGCGCGGCCTGCCCATCGCCTATATCGGCACGGTCGGGAACGAGGCCTGCGTAGACCTCGCACGGTTCGGCGAGGCGCTGGTGGAGGACCCGCGCGTGTCGGCGCTGGGGCTGTATATCGAGGGAATCCGCGACGTGCGGGGGATGGAGCGGCTGGCGGCCCGCGCCCGGGCGCTTGGCAAGCGGATCGTGGCGATGAAGCTTGGCGCGTCGGAACAGTCGGCGCGGGCGGCGGTGTCGCACACCGCGTCGCTGACCGGATCGGACGTGGGCGCGCGGGCGCTGTTGCGGCGGCTGGGGATCGCGCAGGTCGGGTCCTTGAGCGCCTTCCTCGAGACGCTGAAGATCCTCGATGGCGTGGGGCCGCTGGACTCCGACCGGGTCGTGTCGATGTCCTGTTCGGGCGGCGAGGCGAGCCTGATGGCTGACAGCGCGCTCGGACGGGGCGTGTCGTTCCCGCCGCTCGGCAAGGCGCAGGCGGAGGCGTTGCGCGCGGCCTTGGGGCCGAAGGTCGCCTTGGCCAACCCGTTGGATTACAACACCTATATCTGGGGCGACGTGCCCGCCATGGCCGCGACCTTCGCGGCGATGATGGCGGGTGAGGCGGCGCTGGGGCTGGTGGTGCTGGACTTCCCCCGCGCGGACCGCTGTTCGATGGACGACTGGATGCCGGTGCTCGACGCCGTGGCGGGGGCCATGGAGCGGTCGGGCAAGCCGGTGGCGGTGCTGTCCACGCTGGTGGAAACCCTGCCGGAGACTGTCGCCGAAGCCTGCCATGCGCGCGGGATCCTGATGCTGTGCGACCTTCCCGCCGCGCTCGACGCCGTGTCGGCGGCAGCCTTCCTGGGGCAGGAGGCGCAGGCCGCGCCGGTCCTGTTGCCAGGGGACGCGGGCATCCAAGGCGAGCGGGGCTTTTTCGTGGGGGCGGAGGGCGCGCTGTTGAACGAGGACACCGCCAAGGGCGCGCTGGCGCGTGCCGGGATGCGGGTGCCGGGCCGGCGGCAGGTCCGGGTGGCCGGAGCCGCGGAGGCCGCGGCGGAGATCGGCCTGCCGGTGGCGGTCAAGGCCGTCGGAGTGGCGCACAAGACTGAGGCCGGCGGCGTTGCCCTGAACCTCCGCACAGCGGAGGCCGTGGCCGCGGCGGCGGCTGCCATGGGCACGCCCGAGGTGCTGGTCGAGGAGATGATCGGTGGCACGGTGGCGGAGCTTTTGCTGGGCGTGGTGCACGATCCGGCGCATGGCTTCGTGTTGACGCTGGGGGCCGGGGGCGTGCTGACGGAGGTCTGGCAGGACACCGTGTCGATGCTGCTGCCGGTGATCGAGGCCGAGGTGCGCGGCGCGCTGAACCGCTTGCGTCTGGCGCCGGTGCTGGCAGGGTGGCGCGGCGCGCCGGGGGCGGACCTGGGCGCGGTCTGGCGGGCGGTCGAGGCGGTGCAGACCCTCGTTACAGCACATGCCGGAGAGATCGCCGAGGTGGAGATCAACCCGCTGATCTGCAGGGAAAAAGACGCCGTGGCGGTGGATGCGCTGATCCGGCTGAACGACAGGGAAGGACTTTGACGATGCCATTGGAGATGAACAAGGAGGTCTTCGTGACCTGCGCGGTGACCGGGTCGGGGGGCACGCAGGATCGCAGCCCGCATGTGCCGCGCTCTCCGAAGGACATCGCCGAAAGTGCCATCGCTGCGGCAAAGGCGGGGGCCGCGGTGGTGCATTGCCACGTCCGCGACCCGGACAGCGGCGCACCGTCGCGCAGGCTCGACCTCTACCGAGAGGTCACCGACCGGATCCGCGATGCGGAGGTCGACGTGGTGCTGAACCTGACGGCGGGCATGGGCGGCGACATGGTGTTCGGCCCCACGTCTTCACCCCTGCCGCTGCGGGAGACGGGCACCGACATGGTCGGCGCGGAAGAGCGTGTCGCCCATGTGGCGGAGTGCCTGCCGGAGATCTGCACGCTGGATTGCGGCACGATGAACTTCGCCGAAGCCGATTACGTCATGACCAACACGCCGGGGATGCTGCGCGCGATGGGCGGCATGATGACCGAACTGGGCGTGAAGCCGGAGATCGAGGCCTTCGACACCGGGCACCTGTGGTTTGCGAAGCAACTGGTGCAGGAGGGCGTGCTGGACGGCCCGGCACTGGTGCAACTGTGCATGGGCGTGCCCTGGGGCGCGCCGGACGACCTCAACACCTTCATGGCGATGGTCAACAACGTGCCGGACGACTGGACCTTCAGCGCCTTCGCGCTGGGGCGGAACCAGATGGCCTATGTGGCGGCCTCCGTCCTGGCGGGGGGCAACGTGCGGGTCGGGCTGGAGGACAACCTCTGGCTGGAAAAGGGTGTCCTGGCCACCAACGCGCAACTTGTGGAAAAGGCCGTCGGCATCATCGAAGGCATGGGCGCGCGGGTGATCGGCCCGGCGGAGGTGCGCGAGAAGCTGGGCCTTGTGAAGCGCGCGCCGCGCTGAGGGCGGCAGCCGAACCGCGTGACACAGGGCCGCATTGGCGGCCCTGTTGGTCTATCTGTACGGCGGCATCGCCCAGGGATGTCCCGAACGCACCCTTGGTGTTCGGTTTTTCCGAGGCGACTTTTCCGGCGTTGACGTTAGGTCTGTCACTGAACCGCCCGACCGGGGCGGCACATAATGGAGACAGATATGTCAAGGACTTACCAGATCGCGATCATCGTCGGCAGCCTGCGCAAGGAGTCGTGGAACCGCAAGCTGATCGAAGCGATGACGGCGCTTGCGCCCGACACCCTCGCGTTCCGGTTCATCGAGATCGGCGACCTGCCGTTCTACAACCAGGATCTCGAAACCGACACGCCTCCGGCGGAGTGGACGCGCTTCCGCGAAGAGATGACCGATATCGACGGCGTGCTCTTTGCGACGCCGGAGTACAACCGCACCGTTCCCGCCGTGCTGAAGAATGCGCTGGACGTGGGGTCGCGACCCTACGGGCAAAGCGTCTGGGGCGGGAAACCGGCGGGGATCGTGACCGCTTCCATGGGGGCGACCGGCGGCTTCGGGGCGAACCACCACCTGCGCCAGAGCCTCGTGTTTCTCGACATGCCGACGCTGCAGCAGCCCGAGGCCTACATCGGCAAGGTGCAGGACATCGTGACCGACGACGGCGTGGTCGAGAGCAGCCGCGACTTCCTTGCGGGTTTCATGTCGGCCTTTACCAAGTGGGTCGATACCCACAAGGGCTGACCCATCAGGCATGAAAAAGCCCGGTTGGCACCTGGCCGACCGGGCTTTTTTGTCTTTCCGGCAAAGCGCCTTGGATCAGGCGACTTCTTCCAGCTTGATATCCGGGGTCACGCCGAGGGCAAAGCACACGTCGCGCGTCAGTTCCGGGCGGTTCAGCGTGTAGAAGTGCAGCTTGTCCACGCCGCCACGGATGAGGTCGTCGCACAGTTCGGTGCAGATCGCGGTGGCCAGAAGGTCGGTGCGGTTGTCGCGCTCTGCCTTCTCGAAGGCGTCGATCACCCATTCGGGGATCTTCGTGCCGCAGGATTCGGCAAAGCGTCGCGCGCCTTTCCAGTTCTCGATCGGCAGGATGCCGGGTGTGACATACTTGTCGATGCCCGCCTTGGCACAGGCGTCGCGGAAGCGGAAGAAGGTGTCCGCCTCGAAGAAGAACTGGGTCAGCGCCTCGGATGCACCGGCGTCCAGCTTGCGCTTGAGCCAGTCGATGTCGGCCTGCCCGCTTGCGGCTTCGGGGTGGATGTCGGGGTAGGCGCCGACGCGGATGGTGAAGTCGCCCTCGGCGGCCAGCGCCTCGATCAGCTCGACGGAGTTGGCAAAACCCTCGGGGTGCGGTTCGAACCCGGCGGAGCCCTTCGGCGGATCGCCCCGCAGCGCCACGATGTCGTTGACGCCGACCTTGGCGAAGTCGCGGGCGACCTGCAGGGTCTCTTCCTTCGTGGCGTTCACGCAGGTCAGATGCGCCGCGGTGCGCAGGCCGGAATGCTTGTGAATGGTCGCCACAACGTCGCGGGTCAGGTCGCGGGTGGTGCCGCCGGCGCCGTAGGTCACCGACACGAAGCGCGGCTTCAGCGGGGCAAGCACCTGAACGGAGTCCCAAAGGCGGAACGTGCCCTCGATGTTCTTGGGCGGGAAGAATTCGAGGCTGATTTCGGGGCGGGTCATGATGTCTGTCTCTCTCGGTCTCGGGCGCGGGTCGTTTGCGACGCATCGCGTTGTGTTTCCGTCTTGCCCTTTACATGGCACGCGAAGCATGGTGAGGCAAACTCATAAATCTCATCTCCAACATGAGGCGCACATGCATATCGAGTTTCGCCACCTCCGGACGATCCGGGCCATTCACGAGGCTGGCGGCGTCGCGAAGGCGGCCGATCAGCTCAACATCACCCAGTCGGCGCTGAGCCATCAGATCAAGGGTCTGGAGGATCAGGCCGGGGTCGAACTGTTTGTCCGACGGTCGAAACCCATGCGCCTGTCGGCGGCGGGCTTGCGGCTGCTGCGGCTTGCCGAACAGGTTCTGCCGCAGGTCGAGGCGCTTCAGGAAGAGTTCGCGGGCCTGCGCGCGGGCAAGACGGGCCGGATGCACATCGCCATCGAATGCCACGCCTGTTTCGAATGGCTGTTCCCGGTGCTCGAAGGGTTCCGCAAGAAGTTCGGCGACGTGGACGTGGACATCCGCCCGGGGCTGGCCTTCGATGCCTTGCCCGCGCTGATGAAGCAGGACGTGGACGTTGTGATCTCTTCCGATCCGGAGGACCTCGCCGGAGTCGAATTCGTGCCGCTTTTCGACTACGCGCCGGTCTTTGTGGCGTCGTCCGCCCATCCTCTGGCGGCGAAACCCTATGTGGAGGCAGAGGATTTCCGCGGCCAGACGCTGATCACCTACCCGGTCGACCGGGCGCGGCTGGACATCTTCAGCCAGCTCCTGACCCCGGCAAAGGTCGAACCGGCGGCGATCCGGCAGGTGGAACTGACGGCGGTGATCCTGTTGCTGGTCGCCTCCAACCGCGGGGTGTCGGTGCTGCCGGACTGGGTGGTGCGCGAGGTGAAGTATTCCTCCGACTACGTGACGCGGCCGCTGACCAAGAAGGGGCTGACGCGCAGGCTTTATGCCGCGGTGCGCAGCGAGGATCTGGAGAAGCCCTTCATGAAGGAGCTGATCTCGCTTGCCGGGCGGGAGGCGCGGCGCCTGCAGAACGCATGATGTGCCCTTGGTGCAGGATGGGTCAGGTGCAGGCGTCCCGTGCCTGGCCGACGGCGAGCTCCCAGTCGTTGGCATAGCGCCAGCCGGAGACGCGCGGGTTGCGGTTGGCCAGCACCTGATGCGCCTTGCCCGCGAAGCAGGCGCAGTCCACGCCGCTTAGCGTTTCTCGGCAGTAGGCGCCGGGATCGACGAGCTTCCTGTTGCCCTTCGCATCCTTCGCCTCGATCAGGAGAGAGTCGTGGCCAAGGGGCCTGTAGTGCTGGAATTCGGGGAAGGCGGCCGGGTCCGGCTGGGTCAGGGGCGGCATGAACTGGATGCCCACGACAAGGGCGCCGGTTGCAAGGACCGTGACAGCGATGGCGATGGCGTTGGTTCCAATGACGGACATGGCGTACGCTCCTCAACCGGGACAGCGTAACTCTCATGCCCGGACAGGACAAAACCTATCGGTCATCGTGGTTTGCGTAATGTTAAGGCCCGTCAGGCCGGCTGGCCCGAAAGCGGATGCGTTTCGTTCAGAGAACCTTGAGATCGGACGCCATGGTGCGTCCGTCACGGCCTTCCCGCAGCTCGTAGCTGACCTTCTGATTGTCGGCGAGGCCGGTCAGGCCGGAACGTTCGACGGCGGAAATATGTACGAAAACGTCCTTGCCGCCTTCTTCGGGTGCAATAAACCCGTAGCCTTTGGTCGTATTGAACCATTTCACGGTGCCATTCGGCATAGTTCCCGTGCTCCTTATCATCGTCCATAGTATGGCCCCGCGCACCGGCGAAGCCGCCCCTTGCGCAGCTGCGGCCTTGGTCCGTTTCAGGGCACGAACGGTGAACTGTCCCGGCAAAGGTGGATACTGCGACACCATTTTAGGATAGGGCCGTTTGTTCAAATGCAAGGGAAACAGGCTCGTGTTTCATGGGTGCGGCGGTTATGTGAACTTTGCTAATGAAATATGAGCATCTGCGGCAGAAGGAGGCGGCATGCGCATCTACGGTCTGAAGAACTGCGACACGTGCCGGGCGGCGCGGAAGGCGCTTCCCGAGGCGGAACTCGTCGATGTCCGCGAGAGCGGCGTGCCCGCCCACGTGATGGAGTCGGCACTGGCGCGGTTCGGGGACAAGCTGGTGAACACCCGCTCGACCACCTGGCGCGGCCTGTCGGAGGAGGAGCGCGCGGGCGCGCCGCTGGACCTTCTGGCTGCTCATCCGGCGTTGATGAAACGTCCGCTGATCGTCGGCGATGACGAGATGCATCTGGGCTGGGATGCGGCGACGCGGGGTGCGCTCGGGCTTTGACCGGGCTCAGGCGGGGTGCGCAACGGGGGCGGTCGCGAGTGGTGTCTCCAGACCGGCGAGCCGGTCCAGAGACAGGGCGCCCGCACCGCGCAGTACCAGCAGCACGAACAGCACGACCCACAGGGTGCGTTCGTCGATCAGGTCATAGCGGGTGTCGAACAGGCGCCCCGGATCGGCGCCGTGGCCTAGTACGTCGGTGGCGGTCTGGACGATCACGAAGCCGATCATGCCAAGGGCCGCAAGCCGGGTCAGCAGCCCCACGACGATCAGCAGGGGCAGGACGAACTCGGCCAGCGTGCCCGCATAGGCGATGAGGTCGTGCAGCGCCGAGAGCTTCGAGGGATCGTAACCCGCCGCCTCGAACTGGCGCGGGAACATCTGGGCATAGACACCCGATTCCAGCGTCAGGATGTCGAAGATCCCCTCTGTTCCCTGCCGGTCGAACACCTTGGTGCCCGCGGATTTCCAGAAGTAGCCCAGCAGCGTGGCCGCGAAACCCGCGCGCAACAAAAGCGGCGTGAGCGGACCGGACAGCCGGTCGAGCCGGCGGGAGAGATCGGCATGAACGGCGGTCAGTCGGTTGAGACGGGTCATAGGACGGGTTCCTCGCAGCTAAGATCGGTGATCGCGCCTTCGGTCAGAAGCATTGTCAGCGTGGCGGAGAGATCGAACGCATCGCCGGCCGCCGCCATCGCCGCGCCGAAGGGCTGGACTCGCATGAGCGCTTCGACGAAAGCGCCGCCACCGGGGGGAAGGTCGTGGGCGCGGGGCGTGAATCCCGGGCGGGCGATCAGGGCGTTCTGGGCGACGGGCGTGGGTTTCGGCTGCCCGGGCGACATGGTGAAATCGTAGACCTGCACCACCGGCCAGCGGGACCGGATCAGGCGGACGGCGGGGGCAAGCGTCAGACGGGCACCGAAAAGCGTCGTTTCGTGCATGTTCTGCAGGGCGGACGGGTCGATCGGTGCACGATCAGCGGCGTGATAGCTTTGCCGTAACGCCAGCTCCAGCCGCGCCACGTCCGGCAGGTAGCCAATGTGGGCAAGTGGTTCGAACCCCTCGAGGAACTCGGGAAAACCCTGTCCATATGTCATCATAAGCGGCGATGCAGGCGGATGGGCGCGCAGGAACAACCCGGCCACATGGGCGAAGTTCTCCTCCCCGATCAGCCGGGCACAGGCGGGGAAACCCGCGGCCAGGGCTTCGCGCAGGGAGACGGCCACGTTGTTGCGGTAGACGTCGTAGCGCCGGCCTGCCGGGCGGCCAGTGCCGTCGGTCAGCCTCTCCGGAACGGGCCGGGCGGGGTCGAGCAGGGCGGTGTGAAAGGCGGCCTGACTCATGGTGTCACCAGTGCGATGGCCTGTTCCACGCGCGCTGCCTCCGCGGCGAGAACGGGCCAGTCGGGGACATCGGTGTCCCATTCCACCAGCACCGGGCGCGGGCCGGAGCGCTGCAGCGTCAGGTCGAGCAGGGCCCAGACCGGATCGGCAATCGGCGCGCCATGGCTGTCGATCAGCAGGACCGCGCCGCGGTCGTCCGTGTCGGTGTCATGCCCCGCCACATGGATCTCACCCACTGCTTCGAGCGGGAAGCGGTCGATGTAGTCCTGCGGTGCGTAGCCGAGGTTGGTGGCCGAGACGAAGACATTGTTCACGTCCAGCAGCAGCCCGCAGCCGGTGCGGCGGGCGATCTCGCGAAGGAAGGCGGGCTCCTCCCATGTGCTGTCCTCGAAAGCGAGGTATGAGGACGGGTTTTCCAGCAGCATCTGCCTTCCGAGGACCTCCTGCACCTCGTCGATATGGCGGCACACGCGGTTCAGCGTAGCATCGGTGTAGGGCAGGGGCAGCAGGTCGTTGAGGAAGGCGCCGTCGTGGGTCGACCACGCGAGATGTTCGGAGAAGCTGGCTGGGTCGAGCCAGCCCAGCAGGTGTTTCAGCCGGGCAAGGTGGTCGCGGTCCAGCGGGGCCTCGCCGCCGATGGAGAGGCCGACACCGTGCACGGAGATCGGGAACCGTTCTGACAGGACGCGCAGCTGCGCCAGCGGGCGGCCGCCATCGCCCATGTAGTTCTCGGCATGGATTTCGAGCCAGGTGACCGGGGCGGGATCGGACAGCAGGTCGGCGTAGTGCTGCGGCTTGTAGCCGACACCGGGACGGGCAGGGAGGGAGCGGGGCGTATCGAACATGGCGGTTTTCCGGGAACTGGAGGCGGGCCGGGGGGCAAGTCCCGGCCCGCAGGACGGGATCAGGCCTCGGGGATGTCCCGCTCAAGGGGTTCGAGCGAGCCCATGCGCGCCATCCCGTCCATTCCGGCCGGCAGTTCGATGTCCATGCAGGTGCCGGCCTCGACCAGCGTCCATGCGTTGCCCTGGTAGTCGACCTTGGAGGTGCCGGCGCAGGTGGTGCCGGGGCCTGCCGCGCAGTCGTTCTCGCCGGCAAGGGACACGCCGTAGCATTTTTCCTGCTCCTGCGCGGCCACGCCGGTGGCGGCGAACGATGCGGCTATGACGCCTACGAGGGCTGCGGTCTTGAGGGTGGAGGACATGTCTTTTCCTTTCGTCAGACAGTATTCGGTTGTTTGCTTGACCGTGGTCCGGCGGTCCTGCCGGTCGGTGCCCCAAGCCTGACGCGGCGTCCAGCCGCAGGCCATTCACGCAGCCGTGCATCACGCCCGTGTCAGGGCACGTCATGGCTGTGTGACACTGCGCAGCCGCAGAAACCGAGTGAAATCAGGGAAACGAAAAAGGGCCCCGAAACAATCGGAGCCCTTTACGTTGTCGGTTCTGACGTAATGTTACAGCAGATCGGGCGGCGTCGCGCTGCGCGACAGCTCGCTCACGATGTCCGTCAGCGATGTTACAGAGGTCTGCTTCTCGCCGAGGCGGCGCACAGTGACCGTCCGCTCCTCGACTTCGCGGTGGCCGATGGCGAGGATGACCGGAACCTTGCCCACGGAATGCTCGCGGACCTTGTAGTTGATCTTCTCGTTGCGGATGTCGGCCTCCGCACGCACACCCGCCTTCCGCAGCTGCTCCGTCACTTCCTGCACGTAATCGTCCGCCTCCGAGGTGATGGAGGCGACGACGACCTGACGCGGGGCCAGCCAGAACGGCAGCTTGCCCGCGTGTTCCTCGATCAGGATGCCGACGAAACGCTCGAACGAGCCCAGCGTTGCCCGGTGCAGCATGAAGGGTCGCGTCTTGTCGCCGTTGGGGGCGATGTAGGACGCGTTCAGCCGCTCGGGCAGGTTGGGGTCGACCTGGAAGGTGCCGCACTGCCAGACCCGGCCGATGGCGTCGGTCAGGTAGAAGTCCAGCTTCGGCCCGTAGAAGGCGCCGTCGCCGGGTTCCAGCGTGTAGGTGCGGCCGGTCTTGCGGATCGCCTCTTCCAGCGCGTTCTCGACGTAGTCCCAGCTTTCCTCGGTTCCGACGCGCTTTTCAGGGCGCGTGGCGAACTTGATCTCGAAGGTCGGGAAGCCGAGCTCGCGGTAGATGTCGGCCAGGAACTCGATGAAGCGCGCGCATTCATCCTCGATCTGGGCCTCGGTGCAGAAGATGTGCGCGTCGTCCTGCGTGAAGCCACGCACCCGCATGATCCCGTGCAGCGCGCCCGAAGGTTCGTACCGCGCGCACGAGCCGAACTCGGCCAGCCTCAGCGGCAGGTCGCGGTAGGACTTGAGGCCCTGATTGAACACCTGCACGTGGCACGGGCAGTTCATCGGCTTCAGCGCGTTGATGCGCGTCTGCTCCTTGTTCTTCGAGGAGGCATCGTCGTTCTCGCCGTCGCGGGACTCGTCCACCTCCACGATGAACATGTGGTGCTGGTACTTGTCCCAGTGGCCCGAGGCCTCCCACAGCTTGCGGTCGACGACCTGCGGCGTGTTGATCTCGTGGTAGCCGCCTGCGCGCTGCTTGCGGCGCATGTAGTCCTGCAGCGTGGTGTAGATCGTCCAGCCGTTCGGGTGCCAGAAGACCTGGCCCGGCGCCTCTTCCTGCATGTGGAAGAGGTCCATCTCGCGGCCCAGCTTGCGGTGGTCGCGCTTTGCGGCCTCCTCCAGCATATTGAGGTGCTTCTTCAGGTCGTCGCGGTTCTTGAACGCGACGCCGTAGATCCGCTGGAGCATCTGCCGCTTGCTGTCGCCGCGCCAGTAGGCCCCCGCCACGCTCATCAGCTTGAAGGCGTCGCCGGGCACCTGCCCGGTGTTCTGAAGGTGCGGCCCGCGGCAGAGATCCTGCCAGTCGCCGTGCCAGTACATGCGGATCGGCTGACCGTCGTCGGGGATCGCGTTGACCAGCTCGACCTTGTAGTTCTCGCCGGTCTTTTCGTAATGCGCGATGGCATCGGCGCGCGACCAGACCTCCGTCCGGACGGGGTCGCGGGCGTTGATGATCTCCTTCATCTTCTTCTCGATGAGGCCGAGATCCTCGGGCGTGAACGGTTCGGCGCGGTCGAAGTCGTAGTACCAGCCGTGTTCGATGACGGGGCCGATGGTGACCTTCACGTCGGGCCAGATCTCCTGCACGGCGCGCGCCATGATATGCGCGAGGTCGTGGCGGATCAGTTCGAGCGCCGGGCCGTCGTCGGCCAGCGTGTTGATCGCGATGGCGGCGTCGGTCTCGATTGGCCACTGAAGATCGTAGTGCGCGCCGTCCACCTGCGCGGAGATCGCCTTCTTGCCAAGGGATTTGGAAATGGAGGCCGCGACTTCGGCAGGCGTCACGCCCTTGTCGAAGTTACGTTGCGAGCCATCTGGGAAAGTCAGGGAAATCTGGGCCATCGGCCATGTCTCCTCGTCGGTTTGGCGCCCACGGAACGCCCGGTTGCGGGTTATGTCGTGCGCTCTCCATGCCGCTGGCGGACAGGGCTGTCAACCGCAGACGCGTACCCGAGAAGGATGGACGACGCATGAGTGACAGCAGCACCGAAGTGTACAACCGGTTGACCGGGGCCGACGACGCGCCCGACCGGGAGGGCCGCAACGGTCTGAAGCACATGATCAGCCTGAGCATGACGAAGATCGCCGATGGCCTGATCGACCCGAAACTGGTGCTGAGCTGGCTGGCGGGCAGCCTCGGAGTGCCTGCGGCGATCACCGGGGCCTTCGTGCCGATCCGCGAGGCCGGCGCGCTTTTGCCGCAGATCGTCATGGCGGGACGGGTTGAGGCGATGCGCCGCCGCAAGTGGGCCTGGGTGGCTGGATCGGTCGGGCAGGGCGCCATGGCCGCGTTGATCGCGCTGGCGGCGCTTTTCCTCGAAGGGCTGGCGGCGGGCCTCGTGATCGCGGGGGCGCTGGTGGTGCTGGCGGCCAGCCGGGCGCTCTGTTCGGTCAGTTACAAGGACATCCTCGGCAAGACTGTCCCCAAGACACGTCGCGGGGCGGTGACAGGCGTTGCGGGATCTGCGGCCTCGCTCGCGGTGCTGGCCTTCGCGGCGCTGCTGATCTTCGGCATCGGGCAGGAGACGACGCCGGTTGTGATCGCCATCGCGCTGGCCGCCGTGCTGTGGCTGGGGGCCGCGGCGCTGTTCTCCTCGCTGGAGGAGAAGCCGTCAGAGGATGCGGGATCTGGCCCGGCCATCAACCTCGCGCCACTGAAAGAGGACCCGCAGTTCCGCCGCTTCATCGCGACGCGCGGCGCGCTGACGGTGACCGCACTGGCGCCGCCGTACTTCGTTCTGCTGGGCGGCGGGCAGGGGGCCTTGCAGGGGCTGGGTGCGCTGCTTCTGGCGTCCTCTGCCGCGTCCTTCGTCTCGAGCTATGTCTGGGGGCGGCTGGCAGACCGGTCGTCGCGCTGGGTGCTGGCGCTGTCGGGCTTCGTCGCGGCGGTCTTCATGGCACTGGCAGTGGGTGCCGAGTTCGCCGGGCTGACGGAAACCGTCTGGGTCGTGCCGCTGGTGCTTTTCGGGCTGATGGTCGCCTATCACGGCGTGCGGCAGGGACGGTCGACCTACCTGGTCGACATGGCGCCGAAGGACGCGCGGTCATCCTATTCCGCACTGGCCAACACGCTGATCGGGACGCTGCTGCTGATCGTCGGCGCACTGGGCGGGGCGCTGGCCGCGCTCGGCCCGCAGGTCGCGCTGGGGGGCTTTGCGCTGCTGTCGCTTTGTGGCGGTATGCTGGCGCTGGGACTTGACGAGGTGGAGCGCACCTGAGTTTCCTGTCCCGGTCGACCGGCGGGGGCATCATGCGCACATTCGAAGAGATCCTTGAAATCGCGGCAGAGCGGAAGGGCGGCCGGGAGGTCGTGCTGGCCGACATGCCGGAGGTGAAGTCCGCAGACGCGCTGGCCGCGATCCCTGACGACCGCTGGCTTGCGCGCATGGCGCAGGGCATCTTCAGTGCCGGGCTGAACTGGAAGGTGGTGGAGAACAAGTGGCCGGGCATCGAGGAGGCCTTCCACGGCTTCGACACCGCCCGCGTCGCCCACATGTCGGAGGACTGGTTCGACGAGCTGATCGCCGACACGCGCATCGTCCGCAGCCCGCCGAAGGTACGGGCCATCCAGCAGAACGCGGTGATGATCCGCGAGATTGCCGAAAAGCACGGCTCTTTCGGGCGCTTCGTGGGGGACTGGCCGACGGAGGATTTCGCCGGCCTCCTGCAATGGTTGCAGAAGGAAGGATCGCGGCTGGGTGGATCAGGCGGCGCCTACATGCTGCGGATGATGGGGCGCGACAGTTACATCCTTTCCGGTTCGGTCGTGGCGCGGCTGAGTGCCGAGGGTGTGGTCGACAAGGCGCCCTCTTCGAAGAAGGCCTGGGCTGCCGTGCAGGAGGCCTTCAACACCTGGCGGCAGGAAAGCGGTCAAAGCCTGACGGCGATCTCGCGCGTGCTGGCGCAAAGCATCGACGGCTGACACGCACACCGCGTTGCACGCAGCGAGAGACGGGCTTGGCTCTAGCGGCGGGATCGCTAGAGTTCGCGGCAACGCAAAGGAGGCAGTTTTGGCAGAGATTTCCCACGTCACGGGGCCGCGCGGCGACACGCTGGCCTATGCAAAGACCGAAGGCAAAGGGCCCTGCATCGTGTTCCTGTCTGGCTACCGTTCGGACATGGAAGGCACGAAGGCCGTGCATCTCGAAGCCTGGGCAAAGGCGCAAGGGCGGGCGTTCCTGCGGCTGGACTACGCGGGCCACGGCGCCTCGGGCGGCGTGTTCGAGGATGGCTGCATCGGCGACTGGGCCGCGGACGCCGAAGCGGTGATCCGGCACGCGGCGCCGGGGCCGGTGCTGCTGGTGGGGTCGTCGATGGGGGGCTGGATCGGGTGCCTGCTGACCCGGCGCCTGCCGGGGGTCACAGGCTTCGTCGGCATCGCCGCAGCCCCGGATTTCACCGAGGACGGCTTCTGGGCTGGCTTCTCCGAGGACGAGCGGCGGCAGGTGATGCAGGAGGGGCAACTGCTGATGCCTTCCGCCTACGAGGACCCTTACGTCGTCACGAAAAAGCTGATCGAGGACGGGCGCCGCAACCTCGTCCTGCGCGCGCCGCTGCCGATGCCGTGGCCCGTGCGGCTGCTGCAGGGGACGGAGGACGAGGCCGTCTCGCGCCAGACGGCCCTGTCGCTGCTCGACCACATCGAGGCCGAGGACCTCCGCCTGACGTTTGTGAAGGGTGCCGACCACCGGTTTTCCACGCCCGAGCGCCTCGCCCTGATCGAGGCCGCCATTGCCGAGATTGCGGGTTGAGGCGGCTCTACTACATCACCCACGCCGATGTGGTGATCGACCCGGACGTCCCGGTGCCGGACTGGGGCCTGTCTGAACGCGGCAAGGCCCGTCACGTGGCCTTTGCCCGCCGCTGCCCGCCCGTGGCGTCGGTCTTCTGTTCGATGGAACGCAAGGCCCGAGAGGGTGCGGCGATTCTGGCTGAGGCACAGGGGCTGGTGCCCCGCGAGGTGCTGAGCCTTGCAGAGAACGATAGGTCCGCCACCGGCTACCTGCCTGGACCAGAGTTCGAGGCGATGGCCGACGCCTTCTTCGCCAACCCGCGAGACACGGTTCGCGGCTGGGAACGGGCCATCGACGCGCAGTACCGCGTGGTCGCGACCCTGAAACGGCTGGTGGCCGAAGCGCCGGAGGGCGACATCGCCGTGGTGGCCCACGGCGGGATCGGCGCGCTGTTCCGTGCGCACCTGACGGGGGCAGGGATCGACCGCTCCCACGACCAACCGCGCGGCGCCGGGGGGAATCTGCTGGTCGTCGGTACGCCGGGGCAGGGGGAGGCGGATGACGGCGCGTGGTGCCTTCTCCGGGACTGGACCGCCATCGACAGCTTCGAGGCGGAGGCCGGGGCATGATCTGGGGCCTGCTGGCGGTTGCGGCGGCAATGGGGCTCTGGCTCGCATTGCGACCGCCGCGCGTGCCCAATGCTGCGTTCGATCCGGTTCTGCTCGAGGGCGGCGTCGATGCCTACCTCGAGGCAGCGGAGGCGCGATTCACGGACATCCGCGAGGGCCTGCAGAAACAGGTGGTCTGGGCGGGCGTGCCCGGCGCGAAGACCGATTGGGTGGTCGTCTACATTCACGGCTTCTCCGCCTCGCTGGGCGAGATCCGCCCGGTGCCGGAACGGGTCGCGGAAGGGCTGGGCGCGAACCTCGTCCTGACCCGCCTTCAGGGCCATGGGCGAAGCGGCGCCGCCATGGGCGAGGCGACGTTCGCGGGATGGATGGAGGATGTCTCCGAGGCGCTGGCCATCGCGCAGGCGGTGGGGCGGCGGACGCTGGTGATCTCCACCTCCACCGGCAGCACGCTGACGGCGCTGACGCTCTACGGGCGTTCGGCGGAAGGTGTGGTCGGCACCATCTTCGTCGCGCCGAATTTCAGACTGCGCAAACGGAAGACCGGGCTGGTGACATGGCCGGGCGCGCGGCTTTGGCTGCCGCTGCTGATCGGGCGGGAGCGGGGATTCACCCCGGCGAACGCGGCGCATGGGCACTTCTGGACCAGCCGCTATCCGTCCGTGGCACTTCTGCCGATGGGCAAGGCCGTCCGGGTGCTGGCGGCGCGAGACCCGGGTCTGCTGAAGACGCCCGCGCTTTTTGTCTTCGACGACCGCGATGCGCTGGTCGACCATGCCCGCACGCGGGAAATGGCGGCGCTCTGGGGCGGACCGGCAGAGGTCTTCGCGGTCGAGACCGGACCCGACGACGACCCCGGACACCATGTCATCGCAGGCGATACGCTGTCGCCCGGCATGACCGCGCCCGTGGCCGCGAAAATGATCGCCTGGGCGCAGGGTCTGGACCGGGCCTCCTGACGCAATCTGTCAGGGCACGCGGGGTAAGGTTCGGCCATGACCGGAGGGAGGCGGCGCACAGCCCCGCCCTACGCACCGACAGTGAAGGAGGACAGGTATGGAACAGCGCATCAGTCTGGTGACCCTCGGGTGCCGGGACATGGAGCGGTTGACCGCTTTTTACGAGACGCTCGGCTGGCAGAGGGCGGAAAGCCCGGAGGGGATCGTGGTCTTCGACCTGATCGGCCAGTCCATCGGCCTCTATCCTCTGGCGGACCTAGCGCGGGACATGGGCGTGCCGGAAGAGCGGCTCGGACA
This sequence comes from Sagittula sp. P11, assembly GCF_002814095.1. Lineage (NCBI taxonomy): Bacteria > Pseudomonadati > Pseudomonadota > Alphaproteobacteria > Rhodobacterales > Roseobacteraceae > Sagittula > Sagittula sp. P11. The sequence continues at coordinate 421,134 of NZ_CP021913.1, read as the reverse complement.
CGGCGCGGCGACCTATGCATACAATGTGCGGGAGAAGGGCGAGGTGGCGGAGGTCGTCGACGCGGCCCGCGCCGCCGGGGCAGAGATCCTGAAACAGGCGCATGACGTGTTCTGGGGCGGTCACATCGGCTATTTCGCCGACCCCGAAGGCCATGTCTGGGAAGTGGCCTGGAACCCGGGCGCGCCGCTTCGGTCGGACGGGGCCTTCCGCTGGGCAGGCTATTGAAACCGCTGGCGTTTGGTGCGGATAAATGCGGGCGGGACGGTGCCGAATGAGGCGCCCCCGCAGCATGTGGTCGCTGGAAACGCTGGGCCGTGAACGCCTGTCGGCACATTTCTGGATGCGAGAGTTCCTCTATTCCGAGATCGGCAACTTTCACGCCGTTCCGAACATCCCCGACGATCCGGACCTGGCCCTCGAACGGGGCCGGGCTTTTGCCACGGTCCTGCTCGACCCGCTGGAAGAGACCTTCGGGCGGGTCTTCGTGCGGTCCGGTTTCCGGTCGGCTGAACTGAACCGCTTCGGGAACGCCAATCGCCTGAACTGCGCGCGCAACGACAACCCACTGGAATGCCACATCTGGGACCAGCCGGATGTGGCGGTGGCGGGGGCCTCCGTCGTGATCCCGTGGTTCGCGCGGCGCTATGAGACCGGGCGCGACTGGCGGGATCTGGCGTGGTGGCTGCACGACCATCTGCCCTACTCGGAGATATGGTTCTTTCCCAAGCTCTGCGCCTTCAACCTCGTATGGCGGCCGGAGCCGATCCGGCGGATCGACAGCTATATCGCCCCGAAGGGGAGCCTCCTGAAGGCGGGGGCAGAGCCGGAGGAGGACGCCACGGCACGGGCCGCGCGGTATGCCGATTTCCCGCCGTTCCGGGGCATCGCGCTGCCGGACTGAGGCGCGGCGGGGTGGCTATTCCGGAAGGCGATTAACCCGACATTCAGAGCTAATCTGCGAGACCTGTCCGTTGACGGGCCATGCAGAGGGACCTTCGCCATGATGGGATTCGACAGCCGGTTCCGTGACTTTCCCGATTACCTGCGCGCTGCGGGCCGGGAAATCTGGGAAGGGCGCACGCTCGGCGACGGGCTTGCGGCGTTCTATCATCCCGCGATCATCCGCCGCGATGCGCGCGGCGTCCTGCAGGGGACGGATGCGCTCAGGGCCTCCGGCCTGGCCGAGTTCTATGCCCTGCCGGACCGCCGCCTGCTGACGGAAGACGTGATCTGGAGCGGGTCCGAGAAGCGCGGGATGCTTGGCTCGAAGCGGATGGTCGCGGTGGGCAGGCACATCGGCGACGGACCGTGGGGTCCTGCCAGCGGGGCGCGGCTGCGGTATCGCGTCATGGCGGATCACTTCGCGAAGGCCGGGCGGATCAGCGACGAATGGCAGGTGGTCGATACCGCGGCGCTGCTGGCGCAGACCGGGCAGGACGTGAAGACATGGGCGCGCGCACGGCTGGACGGCCCGGACACCGAAGAGCCGGTCTTCTGCCCGGAGGTCGATGTCCAGGGGCCCTACACCGGGCGCGGCAACGACGACAGCTGGGGGCTGGCGCTGGAGATGGTGGTGGAGCGGCTGATGGCCGGGCACCTGTCCGTGGTTCCCGACCAGTACGATCCCGCCTGTTCCCTGGCCTATCCCGGCGGAGATGTGCGCCACGGCCACGCCGCGGCGGAGCGGTTCTGGCTGGGGCTGCGGCAGTCGTTTCCCTCTGCCAGTTTCGCGGTGCATCACCGGATCGGGCAGGAGACGCCGATGCTCCCCCCGCGCGCCGCCTTGCGCTGGTCGCTGACCGGACGGCACGACGGCTGGGGCGCATTCGGTCGGCCGACCGGGGCGGCTGTGCACGTCTTGGGCATCAGCCACGCGGAATTCGGTCCGGACGGATTGCGCCGCGAATGGACGCTTTACGACAGCGCGGCAGTCTGGATGCAGATACTGGCGTCGGACGGTTGAGGGGGGAAGGGTGATTTCGGTGGGACGTCTTGCAGTTCAGAGTGGGATGGCCGGCGCGTTTCCTGTTTGTCTGGCTGTTCCGCGAGTATGTTCCGCATCTCGGTAAAGTTGTTTCAATTCCAGGCTGAATCGTCCTTGGAGTGTGCGATGGGCCCCGCGACCAAACGCGTACGCCGATCCGATGCCAGACCTATGCGCCAGACCATGGCTGCGATGCCCTCCCGTCAGAGGCCGATTGATTCTGTGGATAAGCGCAAAACGCAGCAGGAGCACGGATTGATGACGCTGAGGAAGTCTTTGATAGATATGGGCAACGCCACATTCCATAGATGAATAGTTGACCGAAACCACTACATGCGCGCATTTTTTGACCCAGCAACAGTTGGGGACGGTTGAAATGGTCAGGTGTGCAGGTGTGTGGGCGGCGGTGGCCGTGCTTTCGGGAACGGCATTCGGTGGGACGGCCATGGCGCAGGAATCATGCGGCGGGCTCTACACCGTGCAGCGCGGCGACTCGCTGTCGCTGATCGCCGACCGGCTTTACAAGGACGTGGGCCAGTGGAGCGCGATCTACCGCACCAACATGGAGATCATCGCCAGCCCGGATGCGATCCGCGTCGGCCAGACCTACCGGATGCCCTGCATCAACGGCCTGCCCGCTGGGCTCGAAGGCGGCGCGCCGGTCCTGCAGACCGCCATCGCCGAACCCCAACCCGTCCGCTCCGCCGAAGAGGTGCAGGCCCAACGCCGGCGCAGCGCCGACGAAAGCCGCAAGGGCGTTGACGTCAGGCTGCTCGCCGGGGACGACTTCAAGCCCTTCACCAACCGTCTGCAGATGTCGTCCGGCATGATCACGGATATCGTCAACCGCGCCTTTGTCGCCAACGACGACACCGGCGCGCACAGGTTCTACTGGGTCAACGACCGCTCCGTGCACCTCGACCCGATGCTGTCCGAGGGGATGGTCGATCTGGCCTTTCCCTGGCGCAAGCCGGACTGCGGCGACGCGACCTCCGCCCTTTGCGCCGACTATGTCTATTCCGAACCGATGTTCGAGATGCTGGTCGTCCTGTTCACCGCCAAGGGGTCGGGCGTGACCTACCAGCAGGAGGCCGACCTCGAAGGCCTGCGGGTCTGCGCGCCGCTGGGGCATGCCGGTGCATCGCGGCAGGGCCAGAGTGCGGGCTACCTCGCCCGCGTCGGCGCCCGCCTGCAGCAGCCTGCGAGTGCCGAGGATTGCTTCATGCGGCTGGTGTCCGGCTCTGCCGATGCGGTGGCGATGAACGAGTTCACCGGCCGCGTGGTGCTGAAGGACATGGGGCTGGGCGACGCGATTGAGCTGCAACTGTCGCGCCCGCTGGCCATCGAGGGGCTGCACGTGGTCGCCCACCGCTCCAATCCTCGGGCCGCGGGGCTGATCGCCGCCTTTAACGACGGGCTGGCCAAGATGCGGGACAGCGGCGAGTATCTGACGGTCATCGACAAGCACATGTCGTCGATCTGGGCGGGGCTCTGATGTTCCTTCTCAGGAGCATCGCCGCGCTGGTCGTGAGCACCTGCGCCGCCGCCGCTGCACAGACCTGCGCGCCGGAGGACTACACGGTGAAGACCGGCGACACGGTCTTTACCATCGCCGAGATGCGGTATGGCGATCCGGAGAAGTGGACGCTGATCTACTATGCCAACGAGGCGGCGCTGCAGGCCTCGGTCTTCCAGGTGGCGCCCGGCGACGTGCTGCGGCTGCCGTGCGCGCCGGGGACGGAGGCTGCCGATGCCACGCCGCTGCGCCGGGACGACGCGGAGCTGAAGCTGCTGACCGGCGGCAACTTCGCGCCCTTCACCGATCAGGACTGGCCGGGGCAGGGCATGATCACCGAGATCGTCAATGCCGCGATGGAGGCGACGCCCGCCCCGGTGACCTATTCCATCACGTGGGAGGACGACTGGTCCGAACACCTCTTTCCCGATCTGGCGGAAAAGACCTTCGACATGGGCTTCCCATGGTACAAGCCCGACTGCGCTGCGACGCCCGGCAACGAGCGCTGCGCGAACTTCCATTTCTCCGATCCGCTGGTGGAGATCCTCGTGCTGCTCTTCGTGCGCGAAGGGGACGGCTTCACCTATGAGAGCGACGCGGACGTCGTGGGCAAGCGGCTCTGCCGGCCGAAGGGGTATTTCACCCACGACCTCGACCGCCCAGGGCGGGAGTGGGTCACGAAAGGGCTGATCGATCTCGTGCAGGCCGACAGTCCGCAGGCCTGTTTCCAAGCGCTGATGGATGGCGACGTGGATGCGGTGACGGTCAACGTCTTCCTCGGCGCGCAGACCATCGAGGAGATGGGGCTGAGGGGCCGCGCGGTGCCGCTGGACAAGCCGCTGGCCACCGAAGGCTTGCATGTCATCATCTCGAAGACGCACTGGCGGGGGACGACCTTCCTCTATCGCTTCAACGCGGGGCTGGCGGCGCTGAAGGACAGCGATCGCTACAGCCAGATCGTGTCGCGGCACCTCGGGGTCTTCTGGGACCAGATCAAGACGCAGTGAAACGGGGCCGTTGCCCGAAGGGAGCGACGACCGGCTGATTTGGACCCAGCGCGCACGGTCGTGCGTATGTGTGCGCGTCCGGGAGGCCGTATTCTGGCGCGTGTCAGGGAAGCGGCAAGGTCGGTCGCAGGGGGTGGCTGTTCGTGCGCCGGAGGGTGCAAGGGTTCGCAAGGCGCATCTGCCTCCCTCGCGGCACCCGATACCGACAGGCGACGTCGGCGATTGCCCGCCCGCGCCGGCGCCGGACCCCCTCTTTTCCCTGCTGCCGTGTCTGATAGGGTCGCCGCCGCAGGGATCGGCTTCGTATGGGGTGCAAGCGTGACGACAACAGGCGGCGGGCAAGGGTGCAGGGTCGCACATGCGTGAGGCCATTGTCTTCCTGCCGGATATGCTGTGCGACGCCCGCCTGTTCGGACCGCAGCTTGCGGATCTGTCGCGCAGCCGCGCGGTCATGGCCGCGCCGCTGACTGAGGGCGAGCGGATCGAGGAGATCGCCTCGGCGCTGCTCGACGTGCTCCCGAAGCGCTGCGCGCTGGCGGGGCAGGGGCTGGGCGGCATCGTCGCGATCGAGATCGTCCGGCGGGCGCCGGACCGGGTGTCGCGGCTGTGCCTCATGGACACCACGCCGCTGGCCGACACGCCGCAGCAGGCGGCCGAGCGGGACCCGCTGATCGTGCGCGCGCGGGCCCGCACCGGCAAGGTCGAGACGGTCTTTGCGGAGGCGCTGCGCCTGTCGGAACTTGCCCCCGGACCGTGGCGCGGCGAGATATCGGCACTCCTGAAAGAAATGGCCACGGGCCTCGGCGTGGAGGTCATGACGCGCCAGATCCGTGCGCTCCAGCGCCGCCGCGACCAGCAAGGCACCCTGCGCCGCATCGCCGTGCCGACCATGGTCATGTGCGGCGCCGCCAACCGTCAGTTGCCGGTCAAGCGGCATGAATTCATGGCAGAGCTGATCCGCGGCGCCACCTTGCGGGTGATCGAGGGGGCCGCCCACATGGCGGTGCTGGAACAGCCCGACGCCGTGGCCGATGCCTTGTCAGAGTGGCTGTCCATGCCGCTGGTCCTGCGCTGAACATAGACCGACAGTCACGGGCGGCCACGGGCGGGATTGCCAAGCCCCGCCGCCCCGCCTATGTCGGGCGCGCGTGGAGGGCCGGACGGCCGCCTTGGGGAAACCCAGGGAGGAAAGTCCGGACTCGCCAAAGCGCCGGTGCCGGGTAACGCCCGGGCAGGGCAACCTGACGGAAAGCGCCACAGAAAACAGACCGCCTGCCGCCCGTCGGCAGGTAAGGGTGAAACGGTGGGGTAAGAGCCCACCGGGGGGATGGCAACATCGCCCGCTTGGCAAGCCCCACCGGGAGCAATGCCGTGTAGGGACCTCGCGTCCGGCTGATCCCGCTTGCGGGATATCGGGACAGGGCGGCTTTGGCCCGAGAGGTCCGGGTTGGCAGCTAGAGCCGCGCGGCAACGTGCGGCCCAGAGGAATGGTCGTCTGAGGGGGCAACCCCGACAACAGAATCCGGCTTACAGGCCCTCCACGCATCACCGGCCCGCGCGCCGGGACAGGCCGCCGGTCGCCTGCCGGACAACGCTCGCCGACAAACTGTCACGAGACGGTTGACTCGGGCCGCGCAGTAAGTAAAAGGCGGGCTTCATACGAATTTCACGCGCGGCGCCCCGCGTGTTGCAGGAGACGACCAATGGCGAAGCCGACCACGATCAAGATCCGCCTGAACTCGACCGCAGGCACCGGCCACTTCTACGTGACCAAGAAGAACGCGCGTACCATGACCGAGAAGATGACCATCCGGAAGTTCGACCCGGTTGCGCGCAAGCACGTCGAATACAAGGAAGGCAAGATCAAGTAATCCTGCCCCTTTCCGGTACGACCCACAAAGGCCGCGACGGTGTATCCGCGCGGCTTTTTTCGTGTCTTTGATGCATTTTTCTGCAACAGCGAAATGGTCTTGACCGGTTCGGTCTACCGTTGCATACTGTTAACATATTGATTTCACGTCATAACGGGCTTTCCCATTCTGCATTGGTCCTCCGCTGCGCGTTCTGTCATGCTGCAATGCAGAATTTTGGCGCCTGGCAACCGGCCTGGCGCTTCGCAGAAAACTGGAGAAATCGATATGTTCCGCACGCTTGCACTCACCGCGCTTGTTTCCCTTCCCGTCGCCGCCGCAGCCGAGACCGTCACCCTCGACACGCCGATGGCCGGTGCCACGCTGCACCAGTCCACGACCGACATGTCCGTCTACTGGACCAAGGCAGGCGAGACCTTCGAGGTCGTCGGCTACTACGCCGCGCGCAACGATGCGGACGATCAGGGCCGCATCATCATGGCGCTGGCGGACGGCGACTCTGTCACCTTCGGCCTGCCGGGTCACGTCGGGCAGCTTTACAGCTTTGCCCGCGAGGGCGACGCGCTGACCGTGTCCACCCGCAACACCATGGTTCAGGAACTGGCGCTGAATTGAATCGATCCGGCCGGCGCCCCACGAGGGCGCCGGTTGTGATTTGCCAGGCCGGCCGGATCCCGGAATACTCCGACACCGGAGGCAGGGATTTGGCCGAGCAGATCACCATACGCCCAGCGACACGGCAGGACATCTCCCGGCTGGACGACCTCTATCGCCGCAGCTACGCCCGGCTTTTGGCGGCAGACTATCCCCCCTCGACACTTGTCTTTGCCTTGCCCGCCATCGCGCGCGCACAGCCGGAGCTGATCGCCTCCGGCCTGTACTTCGTCGCGGAAAGCGGAACGGCCCTGCTGGGGGCTGGCGGCTGGTCGCGGGCCATGCCCGGTGGGGCGGGGCGTGTGCCGGGCGTGGGATACGTCCGCCACCTCGCCACGGACCCTGACGCCGTCCGCAAGGGAATCGGCACGCGGCTCATGACACATGTCATCCGCGACGCGTGGGGCGCGGGCATCCGTGTGCTGCACTGCAAGAGCACTCTGACCGCCACGCCCTTCTACAAGTCGCTCGGCTTCCGCAGCATCGGCGACAGCGCCATGACCTTCGGCGGCGGCGTGGCGTTTCCGGTCACCCTGCTGTCGCTGCCCTTGTGATCCTCGGGATCTTTCAGAACGGATCGTCGGACGGGTTGCCGTCGAGGTCGGTCCAGCGCGTCTGGCCCCCGTCGAGATGCTTGGCGCGCCCCGTGTCGGTGTATGTCACCGTGTCGCGCGTGGCACGGGTGCCAACGACGAGGTAGCGGGCAGGGGCGTCGCTGCGGTTGTCCAGCCGGTGACCGACCGCCACGCCCGCCTTGAACGTCGCCGTATCGCCCGCCCGGAGCGTCGCTTCGCTGTCGCCCTCGACCAGCACGACCTCGCCCTCCAGCATGTGGACCAATTCGTCCTCGTCGGTATGCCAGTGCGTGTTAGAGGACCTTGCACCGGGATACAGCGTCTCGATCACCGCGCCGAACTGCGTCAGGCCGCCTGTGTCGGACAGCTTCACGATATCCGCGCGACCGCAGGGACCGTCGCTCTGCTCCGTCACAAGATCGTCTTTGGTCCACTTCGGCACCTGAGCCTCCAGTCTTCAATCCGTCAGCCACGCCGGGCTGTTTCGATGGCGGCGACGTCGATCTTGTGCATCGTCATCATCGCCTCGAACGCGCGCTTCGCTTCGTCGCCGCCGGCTGCCAGCGCCTCCGTCAGCACGCGCGGGGTGATCTGCCAGTTCACGCCCCATTGATCTTTGCACCAGCCGCAGGCGCTTTCCTGACCGCCGTTTCCGACGATAGCGTCCCAGTAGCGGTCTGTCTCTTCCTGCGTGTTCGTGGCCACCTGGAAGGAGAAGGACTCCGTCTGCGGAAAGACCGGGCCGCCGTTCAGCCCGATGCAGGGAATGCCCAGCACGGTGAAACCGACGACCAGCACGTCGCCTTCCTTGCCGCCGGGAAAGTCGGCTGGCGCGCGGCTGACAGAGGTGACCTCGCTGTCGGGGAAGGTCTGCGCGTAGAAGTTGGCGGCGCCTTCCGCGTCGTTGTCGTACCAGAGGCAGACGGTGTTCTTCGCAATTGTCATCTGGAATGCTCCCGGCGATGATATTTAGTTGATGTCAACATAAGTGTCGCGCGATGTGCAACGGGAAGATGGGCCGGGCAACGAAAAAGGGCCGGTCGCTGGACCGGCCCTTCGTTCAATTCAGTGGATCTTGCGATCAGTCGTCGCCGCCCATGAAGAGATACATGATCGAGCGGAACATCGCGATGAACGAGATGTAGAGCTGCAGCGCGCCGATGATCGCGGCTTTCTCGAGGAACAGCTGTGCCTCAGGGCCGCCGTGGGTGCGCGCCTCGAGGTAGGTGTTCTTGATCTCCTGCGTGGAGGTTGCGGTCAGGACCGCGAACAAGCCGAGGATCGCCACGTTCATCCACCAGAAGGCGTTGCCGCCCATGCCACCGAACAGCATGCTGATCAGCGCGAAGGCGACGAGGCCCCACACCATCATCACGGCGACCTGGTGGATCGGGCCGAGGTTGCGCTTTGTCAGGTAGCCGGTCAGCGACAGGCCGAGGAACGCGACAGCGGTATAGGCGAGGCCGGTGATGACCTGCATCATGTCGAACATGATGAAGATCGTGGCCAGCGACACACCGGTCAGGGCCGCGTAGGCCCAGAAGAGAGCGTTCAGCGCGACGACGGACAGCTTGTGGAACGCGAAAGACGCGATCAACACGAAGGCCAGCGGGCCGAAAATCACGACCCAGACCACCGGCGAGACCAGCAGAACCTGCTGAAGGGCCGGGCTGGATGCCACGAGGTAAGCCAGCGCGAACGTCATCAGCAGCGCGCCGGACATCAGCGCGTAGACCTTGTTCATATGAGCGCGCAGCCCCTCGTCAATCTGGGCGCTGCGGGCACCGGATACGCCCCGTGCCCCGATCGTTTGATATTCAGCCATCAATGCCTCCGTTTGCGTACATATCGCCCCGACACGCTATTCGGGGAACATGGCAGAGATATTGGCAGAGAGGCATGAATATTCAAGCTTTCGAGAGGTCTTGGGACATAACATACGCGTCAGATGCGCCAAAAAGGCGGTGCATTCCACCGGACGGGGTGTTCGTACCCTTCGTAGCGGTTCACTTCACGCAGGTCGGTGGCGTTCAGGCGGGTCCGGCCGCGGCCTTCGGCACGGGGCAGAAGCGCACGAAAATAGCGCTCGGCGGCATGATACATGGCGTCGTCTTTCAGAAGCTGTGATGTGTTCGGGTGTGTCGATAATTTTCTGTTGATGAATTTGGCACAGTCTGCTTGATATTCGAAGTGAATGTTTTTGCATCCTCCCATCACGGAGCGTAATGGATGAGAAATCTCGACATCACCGTTCTGAGGTCCTTCGTCGCCGTCGCAGAGGCCGGCGGCGTGACGCGCGCCGCTGGTTTCCTGAACCTGACGCAATCCGCCGTGTCGATGCAGCTCAAACGGCTGGAGGAGATGCTGGGCCTCCGGCTGCTGGAACGCAGCGGGCGCGGTGTCAGCCTGACCCCGGCGGGCGCGCAGCTTCTGTCCTACGCGCAGCGCATGGTGGAGATGAACGACGAGATCTACACCCGCCTGACCTGCCAGAGCTGGGAGGGAGAGATCGTCCTGGGCGTGCCGCACGACATCGTCTACCCGGTGATTCCGCAGGTTCTGCAACGGATGGGCCGCACGCACCCCCGCGTGAAGGTCCAGCTTCTCAGCAGCTTCACCAGGGAACTGAAGGCGAAGTTCGCCCGCGGCGAGGCGGATGTCATCATGACGACGGAGGCCGGCGTCGACCAGGGCGGCGAGACTCTGATGGAGGTGCCGCTGCGCTGGATCGGGGCTCCGGACGGGCAGGCCTACAAGTCACGTCCGCTGCGCGTGGCCTTCTGCCGGTCCTGCGGGTTCCGGGAATTCGCGCTGGCGCGGCTCGATGCAGAGAATGTCTCGTGGGAGCTGGCGGTGGATTCGGACAGCGACATGACGGTGGATGCGACGATCAGCGCCGACCTCGCGGTGACCGCGCGGTTGCAGGGCCACGCGCCGACCTACGTGAAATATCTCGAAGATGGGCTGTTGCCCGACCTCGGCACGCAGAACATCAACCTATACGCCGGGAACGGCAAGACCGCGATCACCGAGGTGATGGTCGACTATATCCGGCAGGGCATGATGGCCGTGCGCGGGCTGTCCCGCGACGCCGCCTGATCTCAGACGCCGACGTCGGGGCCGTAGCACATCATCGGTTCATCGTTCTGGCGCGCCTCGTAGAGGACGGTGGAGGACGGATCGTTCTCGAACACGGCGCGCAGCTTGCTGCCCTCGCGGAAGAAGGTCCAGCATTGCGGGTCGGGGCTGTCCTCGTAGACGAAACAGATCTGCGAACCCTCGGCCTCGTACCAGTAACCTTCCTTGCATTTGCCATCGAGGAAGGACCAGCGCACGCGGCGGTTGGGCAGGTATTCCTCGACCCCGTAGGCATCGCCCGAAAGGCCGTAGTACAGCGTCTTGCCGTCCACGTAGCTTTCGAAGGCATTGGCCGACAGCGGCTCGGCGGCGAATGCGGGGGCAGCGGAGAGGGCAAGCGCCAGCGCGCCGGACAGGATCTGTTTCATGCCCCAATCCTGCCACATTTGCCGCCGGAGGCAAGGTCAGGGATTACCGAATGGTTAAAGCCATGGCGACCGTGGGCGGAGGATCGCCCGGCCGCGCGTCAGGCGGTCTGCCAGCGGCGCACGCGCTTGTCCATGACGCGGCGCCAGAGCGGCGGGACCAGCGCAAGGACTGCCATGACGGGCAGCGAATGCGGTAGGATCGGCATGGCGGAACGGTCCAGTTCCAGCCCGGGGTAGTGCCGCGACGGATGCGCGTGGTGGTCGGAGTGACGCGGCGCGTTCAGCATCAGCGCCGACGAAAAGCCCTGTGGCGCGTTCCAGCTGTGGGCGGGGCCGACGGGTTCATACTTGCCCGGCGCCACCTCCTTGCGGCGCAGGCCATAGTGCTGGACGTAATCCGACAGCAGCAGTTGCGCCTGCGCGTAGGCCGCGAGCCCGAGCAGCACCAGAACGCCCGGCAACCCCGCAACGGCCCCGGCGATCACCAGCGACAACACCGCGCCAAGGCCATAGGCCGCATAGGGGTGCGACAGACCCCGGCGACCCAGCCGCCGCTCTGCCCGGAACCCTTCGACCAGTGCGCCGCGCCAGGCCCGCATGGCGAAGCGCCAGTAGCCTTCGCCCATGGGGGCTGAGTTGGGATCCTTCGGCGTGGCGGCATGGACGTGGTGCACGCGAGTATGCGCAGAGGCATGGAAACCGAACAACACCGAGGAATAGACCGCCACCCCCAACCGCCGCATGGCGCGGGGCGAGCGGTGGATCAGCTCGTGCGCGTTCGAGTTCGACACCTGGCCGAGGAACAGACCCAGCGCCGCGAACAGGCAAACCGTGTCCAAGACGGATATGGCGCCCTCTGCGATCGCCCAAACGCCACCGTAAAGCAGCGGAAAGTGCAGCAGGCCAAGCGTCACCGACAGCGCGTTCCCCACCGGGAACTCCGCCTCCGGCCGGTCCGGCGCGGCTAGGGCCGTCAGCTTGTCCATGAAGAAGGTGAAGACGGTGATGTAGAGCAAGCCCAGTACCGGGAAGGGCGCACCGAGAGCCATGGCCAGCGCCAGAAGCGCCACCATGCCCAGCGTCGCGAGTGTGAATCGTGCCATCATTGCCCCCGGAACGCTGCCCGATACCATTGGATGTCTTACCTCTATCGGAACTTTCCGTCACCCATCAGGCAAAAGACGGGGCATTTCGCGGCGGAGCCATGCCCCAGGGCGTCGTTTTTCATCTGCGCCCGGGACGTGGCTGACGGTAAGCTGCGCCAACACGAATACGGGGAGGTGCGTCAATGGCACTCGACGAGCGCAAGGGCGTATGGAAATCGGGCAAGGGACGGGGACGCCGGACCCCTAAGGGTCGCCAGGTAGAGGACAAGGCCTGGGCCGAGGTGCGCGACCTTCTGGGCGACCGTCCGCGCCGCCGAGACCTGCTGATCGAGTTCCTGCATCTGATCCAGGATGAATACCGCTGCCTGTCGGCTGCACACCTGCGCGCGCTGGCCGAGGAAATGCGCCTGTCCATGGCCGAGGTCTACGAGGTCGCTACCTTCTACGCCCATTTCGACGTGGTGAAGGAAGGGGAGACGCCGCCGCCCGCACTGACGATCCGCGTCTGCGATTCGCTGTCCTGCGAACTGGCCGGGGCGGAACAGCTGCGCGCCGCGCTGGAAAACGGCATGGACCCGGATCAGGTCCGCGTGCTGCGCGCTCCTTGCATGGGCCGCTGCGACACCGCCCCGGTGCTGGAACTGGGGCACAACCATATCGGCCACGCCACGGTGGAGAAGGTGGAGGCGGCCATCGCAGCCGGCGAGACCCACGCCCATGTCGACCCCTACGAGACGCTTGCCGCCTACCTCGAAGAGGGCGGCTACAGCGAACTCAAGGCGCTGCGTGCCGAAGGCGACTGGGAAGAGGTGCAGGAAAAGATCCTGTCCTCCGGGCTGCGCGGGCTGGGCGGCGCGGGTTTCCCCTCGGGCCGCAAATGGGGTTTCGTGCGCGCCAATCCCGGGCCGCGCTACCTTGCGGTCAACGGCGACGAGGGTGAGCCGGGCACCTTCAAGGATCGCGTGTACATCGAGGGCGAACCCCATGTTTTCCTTGAGGGAATGCTGATCGCCGCCTGGGCGGTGGAGGCCGAGCGCTGCTTCATATACATGCGCGACGAATACCCGGGCATCATCGAGATCCTGCGCCGCGAGATCCGTGCGCTGGAAGAGGCCGGGATCGTCGAGAAGGACTACATCGACCTGCGTCGCGGCGCCGGCGCCTACATCTGCGGCGAAGAAAGCGCGATGATCGAGTCGATCGAGGGCAAGCGCGGCATCCCGCGCCATCGTCCGCCCTACGTGGCGCAGGTGGGCGTCTTCGACCGCCCGACGCTCGTCCACAACGTCGAGACGCTCTACTGGGTGTCGAAGGTCTGCCGCGAGGGGTCGCACATCCTGTCGATGGTGGAAAAGAACGGCCGGAAGGGGCTGCGTTCCTATTCTGTGTCGGGCCGCGTGAAGTCGCCGGGCGTGCACCTTCTGCCTGCGGGGTCGACGATCATGGATGTCATCAAGGCGGCGGACGGGATGCTCGACGGGCATACGTTCAAGGCCTACCAGCCGGGCGGCCCGTCGTCGGGACTGCTGCCCGCGTCGATGAACGACATCCCGCTGGACTTCGACACGCTCCAGCCGCACGGCAGCTTCATCGGTTCGGCGGCGGTCGTGGTGCTTTCCGACAAGGACTCCGCCCGCGACGCCGCGCTCAACATGTTGCAGTTCTTCGAGGACGAAAGCTGCGGCCAGTGCACGCCATGCCGCGTGGGCTGCGAAAAGGCGGTCAAGCTGATGATGGCGGAGAAGTGGGACCAGCCGCTGCTCGAAGAGCTGTGCCAGGCGATGGCGGATGCCTCGATCTGCGGGCTGGGGCAGGCGGCACCGAACCCGATCCGCCTGACGATCCAGCACTTCGCGGACGAGATCTGAACGGCCAGGGCGGGACAGTCCCGCCCTGCTTCTTCGTTCAGTTCAGCCGGACCGGGACGCTTTCGCGTGGCTGGGCGGACTGCGCCGGGACTGTAACCACACGGCGGCTTGGCCGCGCGCCTTGCGTGCCTGCCAAGGTCAGCAGCGCCACGGCGCCGAACAGGACATAGATCATTCGCCTCTCCTTTGTTCTGCTACGGCCCATTGTGACACAGGCCAGCGGCATAGACCTTGATCCTGAGCAAGTTGCGTGCATGTCAGGCGTCCGGGGTGGATGTTCCAAAAGGGCTGAATCTGGCATCGCTTCAGCGCCATAACGCGGAATATTGGTCAGAAAAGTGAAAGGACTGACGCTTTATCCACAGCTTCAGTCGTTGCGATAGACCGCGCAGATGCAGCCGCTGCTTTTGAGCTTGCTGCACATGTTCCAGGCGGCATCGCGGCTGTCGCGGCCGAAGCGGGCCATGTAGTATCCGCCGCGCGGGCTGGCCCGGCTTTTCGACCAGATGAGAAACGGTTCTTCCGTGCCGAACACCGACCGGCATCGTCGCGTGGTGCTGCGGAACTTGGCCAGCGCCGCCTTCTCCGACACGCCGAACGCGACCTGCACGCCCCAGTCCGGCACCACGGGCCCCGAGGGCTCCTGTTCCGGGTAGGCGGTCAGCCGTCGCTTGCGGCCCAGCTCGTGGCAGGCCTCGCGGAAGGGCAGATCGTCGTCCAGCGCGAAGTCCGGCTCGACCGGCGGGGCATCGCGCCACGTCTCGGCCTTCAGACCGGTGATGATCTTCACGTAGTCGATGGTTTCCTTTGCAAGGCCGCCGGTCCGGGCCACAAGCCCGTCGGCGCGACGTTCGCCGCCGTTATAGGCCACCGCCGCAAGCCCGTGGTTGCCATAGCGCCGCGACAGCTCTCCCAGGTATTCCGCCGAGTATTCCAGCGCCTCCGCCGGATTGTAGGGGTCGCGCAGCCCGCGCAACCTGGCGGTGGAAGCGATGAACTGGGCGATCCCCATCGCATCGGCGTGGGACAGGGCGTTTGGGTCGAACCGGCTCTCCTGCCAGATCAGGCGGGTGAAGAAGTGCGGGTCGATTCCGGCATCGTTGGCGAAGGCCTCCAGCGCTTGGCAGGTGTCGTACACGAAGTGCGAGGGCCGGATGCACTGTACCTGCCCGAAAGCCCCCGAGGAGCACAGGCTGCCCGGCTCGTCGGGCCGGGCCTGAAGTGACGCCGGGATGAGGAGAAGCAGGAACAGGAACACGCGCATGGCTGCAGTAAGGGGGGATCGGGATGGATGGTCAACTCACACTTTCATTAAGCGGCCCGGCGTATTAGGTGTGACTGATCCAGAAGGTACGGGGCCCCGCACATGTCGTTTTTCGGAAAGCTGAAAAACCGTCTGTTCAAGACGTCCTCCAAGCTCGACGAAGGGCTCGACGCCATCGTCGAGGAGGGCAGCGAAGAGACGGCTGCCGACGACGCACATGCCGACGCACCGGCGCCCGAAGCGCCGATGTCGGTGATGGAGCCGATGCCGCTGCCGGAAGAGACGGAGCCGCAGGGAACGCGCCGGCCCGGCCTGCTGGGGCGCCTCATCGGCCAGCCCGAGGACACGGAGCCGCGCCGCGTGCTGGACGACGACATGCTCGAAAGCCTCGAAGAGCTGCTGATCGCCTCCGACATGGGGGTCGACACGGCGCTGCGCGTGACCTCGAACATCGCCGAGGGGCGCATGGGCCGCCGTGTTTCGGCCCGCGAGATCAAGGAACTGCTGGCCGAGGAGATCGCGCGCGTGATGGAAAGCGTCGCGCGTCCCCTGCCGCTGTATCCCAAGAAGCCGCAGGTCGTGCTGGTGGTCGGCGTGAACGGATCGGGCAAGACGACGACGATCGGCAAGCTCGCCAGCCAGTTCAAGGCGGCCGGGAAATCGGTGGTCATCGCTGCCGGCGACACCTTCCGGGCGGCGGCGGTCGAGCAGCTGCAGGTCTGGGGCGAGCGTGCGGGCGTGCCCGTGCTGACGGCGCCCGAAGGCTCCGACCCCGCCAGCCTCGCCTTCGACGCGATGGGCAAGGCGCAGGCCGAGGGGGCGGACCTCTTGATGATAGACACGGCGGGGCGGCTGCAGAACCGCGCCGACCTGATGGAGGAGCTGGCGAAGATTGTCCGCGTCATCCGCAAGAAGGACCCCGACGCGCCGCACAACACGCTGCTGGTGCTGGATGCCACGACCGGCCAGAACGCCCTGATCCAGGTCGAGGCGTTCCGGCAGCTGGCGGATGTGACCGGCCTCGTGATGACAAAGCTCGACGGTACGGCGAAGGGCGGTGTGCTGGTGGCGCTGGCCGACAAGTTCGGTCTGCCGATCCACGCCATCGGGGTGGGGGAGCAGATCGACGACCTGGCCCCCTTCGACCCCGAGGAATTCGCGGCGGCCCTGACCGGGCTGGAGCCCTGAGTTCAGGCGTCGTTGTTCGTCCCGATCAACTTCTCCACCTGACCCAGCACGAACAGCACCACAACGACGATCCCCGTCGCCATGGAGGCCAGCGCGATGCTGCCCGCCCCGCAGCCGAGGCCGATGGCACCGCACAGCCAGAGCGACGCGCCCGTGGTCAGGTTCTGCACCTGCCCGCCGCTGGTGAAGATCACGCCCGCCGCCAGGAAGGCGACACCGGCGGTGACCGCCTCGATCATCCGCAGCGGGTCGTGACGCTGTTCGCCTGTATTGCCGAACTCGATGGACGACAGCTCCTGCCCGACGAGCACGAAGAGGCAGGCGGCGACCGCGACGAGGATATGCGTCCTGAGACCGGCGGGTTTGCCTTGCAACTCCCGCTCCAATCCGACAATTGCTGACAGGACCACCGCCACCAGCAAGCGTGTGAACGCGAGCGATGCGGGGACGACAGAGAAGCTGGACCCAAGTTCGCCAGCGACCTGTTCAAACATGCGGAACCTCCGGGTGTTACAAGAACGTCATAGCCTCCAACCGCCCGACAAGGCGCCGGGTTCCGAGAACGAGTGTCGATGAGCGACTGGCTGATTTCCCTTGAGGGCACGGAGGCGGGGCACACCCTTGCGCTCTGGCTGGCGGTTCTGGCCGCGTTCCTGCACGCGGCTTTCGGCGCGCTTCAGAAGGGGCGCCACGATCCGTGGCTGTCGCGCGGCGCCATCGACGGAAGTTACGGCCTGATCGCGGCGCCCTTCGCGCTGTTCGTCGTGCCGTGGCCCGAGCCGCATATGTGGCCGATCTTTGCCGGCGCCTTCGTCATCCACGCGTTCTACAAGGTGCTGCAGGCCCTGGCCTACACGCGCGGCGCCTACACGGTGGTCTATCCGGTGGTGCGCGGCACCGGCCCGCTGTTCGCCGTCATCGGCGCGTCGCTGGTCTTTGGCGAACGCTTTGCGCCGATGCAGTGGATGGGGGTCGCTGTGCTGCTGTGCGGGATCTTCGGGCTTGCGGTCTACAACCTGATCTTCCTTGAGGTCGACCGGGACACGCTGCCCGCCGCCCTGGGGTTCGGCGTGGCGACCGGCCTGTTCGTGGCGCTCTACACGACCTATGACGCCTACGGCATCCGCGCCACGGCGGACCCGTTCACCTTCCTTGCGTGGTTCTTCTTCATCGACGGCTGGCTCATGCCCGGCATCGCCGCGGTGCGCTGGCGGTCGATGGCGGTGAAGCCGGAGCTTCCGCCCCTGATGGTTCGCGGCGTGATCGGCGCGTTTGTCGCCTTCTTCAGCTTCGGCTCCATCATGTTGGCGACGCGGCTCGACAAGGTGGGCGAAGCGGCGGTGTTGCGCGAAACTTCCACCGTCTTCGCGGCGGTCATCGGCTGGCTAGTGCTGCGCGAAACCGTGGGCCCCCGGCGCATCGCTCTCATGACCTTGATCGCGGCGGGTGCGGTGATCGTTGAGTTGGGCGGCTGAAGCCACTATCTGGGGACAAAAGGGAGCCTCACATGACCGACCAAGCCGGGCCGCGCCCGATCAACCCGATGCTGAAAAGCGCGCTGGAGTTCGGGCCGCTGCTTGCCTTCTTCGCGGCCTACCTTGCGCTGAAGAACCGGATCTTCACCATCGGCGGGACGGAGTACGAGGGCTTCATCGTGGTCACTGCCGGGTTCATCCCGGTCTTCCTGATCGCCACCGGCCTGTTGTGGAAGCTGACCGGGCATCTCAGCCGGATGCAGCTTGTGACAGCGGTGCTGATCGTGATCTTCGGCGGTCTGTCGGTATGGCTGAACGACGACCGGTTCTTCAAGATGAAGCCGACGCTGATTTACCTGCTCTTCGGCACGGCACTGGGGATCGGGCTTCTGCGCGGCGAAAGCTGGCTGCGCGCGGTGATGGAGGGGCTGATGCCGCTCCGGCAGGAAGGGTGGATGATCCTGACGCGCCGCGTCATGCTGATGTTCTTCGGGCTGGCCGTCCTGAACGAAGTCATCTGGCGCACCATGTCGACGGAGACATGGGTCTATTTCAAGACGTTCGGTCTGACCGCGGCGGTCTTTGCCTTCTTCATGACCCAAGGCAGCCTGTTCAAGACTTACGCCATCGAGGATGAGGCCGAGGCCGACAAACCGGCGGAGTGAGCGTTCCGGGCCGGGTCGTGTCACCACACCCGGCAGGTCGGATCCCCCAGCAGGACGATGGATCGCCAGTCGTCGGCAATCAGCTTCGCGGCAAGGATGTCGCCAAGCTGGCTTTCGTCGCGGTTGGCCAGAAGGCGCTGCTCCGCGATGTCGCGGCTGTTGCGGAAGGACGCACCCGTCGCGCGCACCCGGTCCAGCGCCATGCCGATGGGCTGGCCGGTGAACAACCCCGTATGAAAGCATTCGAGGATCGAGGTCGTCACGTACTGCCCGGTCTTCCGGTTCTTCAGGGACCAGTCGAATGTCGGCTCCACGTGGCCGACGAAGGCGCGCAGCGGTTTTGATGCGCCCAGCAGCGCGCGCGGCAAGGGCGCCGTCGTTTCCCCGCATCCGGCCACGGCCCGCACGATCCGGTCGGCGGCGGTCCCGGCCTTCAGCACGCCGTCATAGGCGGTGCGCGCCGAGCTTCCCGCCGAACAGCAGGCCTGCGCGAACCAGATCGCACCGGAGGGCGCGGCGGCCCCGCTCAGAAGCGCGGGGTCGAGGCGGCGCAGGTCGGCGTCGATCAGCAGGCCGAGGTTCCGCCGCATCAGATCGACGTCATCCAGCGGCGCTGTGTCTCCGTGGCTGGTCGACACGATGAGGGAGGGATGCCTTTCTTCTATGGCGGCGGCCAGTGCGGCTTGGGTGGCCTGAGGCCCGCGCACCACCCGCGCGCCCGCGACGAGTTCGGGCACCGGGTCGGTGGCAAAGCGGTCGTGGATCGGGTCGCCGATGGTCTTGCGCATCAGGGTGGTGATGTCCCCGCCGCCGTGATCGACCGTCCAGGACAGCGTGTTCGCCTTCATCACGGGACTGCCCTGCCAGTCGGACAGCAGGGCGTCGACGTAGTGACCCAGCCCGGTGTCATCGAGGTCGAGGCGGCCCGTGAAGTAGGTCAGGTGCAGGTCGTATTGCACGTCCCACGGGATCTGCGCCGGGCTGCCGACGATCAGCAGGTAGCGCGGGATATGGCCGGGTGCCGTGCCGATGCGTCCGACGTGAATGTCGATGTCCATGGCCGAGCCGTCCGGCGCATAGCGGCGCAGGGTGCCCGGCTGCCAGCCTTGGCCGACCCGGAAGACCGGCGCATCGCTGCGGCGCGCCACCAATTCGCGGACCGGGGCAGGGGCGTCCATGGCGGTGGCCAGTTCGGCGCGCGTCAGTTCGCGGTTCTCCGGCAGGATCACGCCCCAGCCGACCTTCGGGTCCTGCCATCGGTCCTGCGGGACGGGGGCGGCGGGCAGCCGGCGGCTCTGCCCGGCGAAGGGCAGGCCCAGCAGGTGGCGTTTCAGATCGGGGTCGACCGCGCCTGTGTTGTCGCCGCCGGACCATGCGTTCAGTTGCAGCGTGTCGGGCAGGGTCATGGCGGGCGGTCTCCGTGACGGCTCAGGCCTCGTCGAGGGCCGTGTCCTCGGCCGGGCGGGCGCGGGCACTCAGTTGCGCTTCCAGCTCTGCGATGCGCGCCCGGATCTCGCGCACGGCATCGTCCGGCAGCATGTCGCCGCGTGTGTCGAGCATGTCGGCCAGCACCTCGCGTTCGCCGATGGCTTCTTCTCGAGCGAGAAGCGTGGCCTCGTCCTCGTCGGGCGCGGCGCCTGCTGGGGCCGCGCCGCCGCCGATGACCCTGATCCTCAGCGGGCCGCTGCGGAGTGTCATGACCGGGAAAGTCCAGTCGCGGATGCGGGCGGCCGCCAGCATCGGCGGCAGCGGCGGATTGGCAAGGATGGCGCAGCACGCTTCGGAGAAACAGGCGCCAAGGTCCAGTTCTCCGCCGCCCTGCGCAATGGCGTGACCCAGCGCCTTCAGCGCCCGTTCATGGAAGGCGCCGCCGAAGGCATGGGCGTATTCCGCAAGCATCGGCCCGCGCATCCCCACCACCACCGGGATACCTGATTGCACCAGATCCTCGCACAGGCTGGCGGTTTCGGGCGTGCCCAGCCCGCCGTCCTCCGCACCGGCCACATCGGCCAGCGAACAGGCGTTCAGGACCACGAGCCAAGCCTTGGCCGAAAGCGCGCGCAGGAGGTCGCCCCGCATCAGCCACGTGGGTTGCGTGCCGCCGTAGTTGACCGAGCCGTCCTCGATCTCCAGCACGGATTGGGCACCGGCATAGCCGTGGCAGAACAGGTGGGCGACATGCGGACCGAAGCGCTCGATCCGCGCCACGAGGGCGTCGGCGCCATGCGGTATGGTCTCGGCCTGGATCTGCGGATCGCCGATGGCGTTGATCTCGTCCTCGAGGTCCTGCCGCGAGGCGAGGATCAGCGCCCGCACCTTTACCTTGCCGTCGAGCGACCGAAGCGCCCTGTGCAGTCTGGCCCACTCGCCCTGGCCGTCGTCGCCGCGCGCACCGATCACGGCGAGGAAGCGCAGCGTGTCGGTGTGGGCGATCTGCAGGTCGGGGGTGGTCTCGGTCTCGACCTCGCGCAGGATCGGGATGCGGCGGTCGAAGCAGAGGAAACCGGCCTGCGTCTCGCGCAGCGCCTCCCACGGCAGGGCCTTGGCATCGCCCGCGAGGTCGGAGAAGGCCAGCCGCAGCGCCCCGTCCGTGGCGCCGTTGCTCAGGATCGGGCGGAACGCCTCTTCTGTGTTGCGGTGGACCGACAGGCAGGTCCAGAGCGCATCGCCCGCCGCGCGCACCACGTCGTCGTCGGGTCCGGCGGCGTCGAAGGCGTCGAACACCGCCTTGTGCGCCGCTATCTGCAGCGGCGGGCGGGGGGCGTCGCGCAGGGCGATGCCCGGCGCCTCGATGTGGAACTGGGTGTATTCGGTCATGTCATGGCCGATGGCGCGGTCGAACCGGATACGGGTGACGCTCATCGGCCCGTTCCTCCGCCAAAGTCGCCGCCGGTCAGTTTCGAAACGAACTCCAACGCGCGCAAGGCCCCCTGATCGCGCGCTTCCTGCGTGCGGGACTTGGGCCGTGCGCTGCCGATCTGGTCGAGCGTGCGCTGAAGTTCGGCGGGGAGCGCCAAGGCGCTGTCTGAGGTTTGCGTCTCGGGCGAGGCCGTGGAGAGGTCTTCGGGCATCCCGAATGGCGCAGGATGCCCGGTGCCCTGGGTGTTTCCGGAGGGCGGCGCGGAGGGCGCGAAGGTGGCGGTTCGCACGCCCCGGGTGATTGTCTGGAAGGCGGCGACGGATTCGGCGGCGGAAATGGCCTTTGGATGGACGGAGAACACGAGCCCCGGCGCCGGGTCCGGGTAGAACGGCTCTCCGGCCAGGGCGTGGAAGGCGGCGGTAAGCTGGTGGTCGCGCTGGCGGAGGTTCAGCAGGAGGGGGCCGGGACGCCGCCACGACATTTCGTTCAGCAGGAGGCGCAGGCCGGTGGACCATTGCGGGCCGCCAAGGGCGGTCAGGGTGACAAGCTGCGCGCCGATGGTGTCGCAGAACCGTATGAGTTCCTGCGCACCGACAAAGCGGGACCATTGCGCGTCGCGGTCGAACAGCGGGCTTTCCGGCAGCGCCAGCGCGCCATGCGTGTTGCTGGCGTAGCCGGGGCAGAGGAAATGCACGGCATGGGCGCCCTCGGGGCCAAGCGCGTCGGCCATCCATGTCAGCCACGGATTGCTCACCTCCCCGGACTGCGGGATGGTCCGGGCGCGCGCCGGTGCATCCGCCGCATCGGGAAGGGGTGCGCGGAGAAAACGGAAATGCGGGTAGGATTGGCCCAGGCGGTCAAGGTCTCGCACCGGGTCGGGCACCATGTCGTCGCCATGGAACAGCACGATATCGCGGTTCTCGAACACCGGCAGGCTGTCCAGCAGGTCCAGAAGTGCGTCGCCCCAGTCCTCGATCCCCTTGGCCCGGGGCGTGGCCCCGCAGATCGCGATGGGCCGGTCTGAAGCCGGTGTGTAACCCGGACGGACGAAGTTCGGCACCCGCAGGATCGCCCGTCCGCAGGTGTCGGAAAACACCTCTTCCCAGGGGTAGGCGCCAAGCGTCTCCGCGCCGTAGGCGAGTTGAATCCAGAGCGCCTCCGGCCCGTCGGCCTGATCGCCCAGCCATTCGAACATCGCCTTCAGCGCGTCGGGCACCTTCGGTCTGAAACCGTTCTGCCGTTCCCGGATCGTGGCCGGAAACCCGAGGTCGGTCAGCGGCACGCGCAGCGGTTCGGCCAGCGCCTCCTCGCCGCGGAAGGGTTCGGCGGCCAGCAGCGCCCCGCTCCGCGACATCTCGACCGTGCAGCAGACCGCGAGCAGATGTTCGGAGGAGCGGACGAGGGTGGCCATCGGGTCCTTTCAGCGCAGGTTCTGGAGCATCGCCCAGAAGGTGTAGGGATTGGTGACGTCGGAATGCCCGGTGATGCGCCCGTCGCCGTTCAGGTCGATCACCGCGTGGCCGGAAAGGTCGGGATAGGTGATGCCACGGTCGGGCAGGGTGACTTCCAGCAGCTCGCCCGGCGCAAGTTCGTGCGGACCGTAGCCGCCCATCGCTGCGAACTGGCTGACGCCGGAGGCGAACTGCATCTCGCCCAGGTCGCTGCGCCGGCGGACGGCCAGGTGGAAGACATGCCGGAGCGGGATGTCGTTCTTTGACCGGGTCGTCAGCACAGGCTTGCGGCACCGTTCCAGCACCTTGCGAAAACCGCCGGGCCGCCCCTCCACGTCGGGAGAGAAGGCGAGGTGGTTCACCGCTGGCTGGAGAAGCAGCACGGATTCCACCGCGCGCGGCGCCTGCACCCGGCTGAGCGCGGTCATCGTCACCTTCGCGCCGTAGGAATGGCCGACCAGGTGAAGGCGGGTGCCGGTTTCGCCCAGAACGCGCTGCAACAGCGTCGCCACGCCATTGGCGCCCACGACCCCGCCGCGGTCCTTCATCTTCAGGACCGTCGCCATCCTCAGTGCCTTGCGCAGGCCGAAGACGCCGGAGAGCGGGCCGCCGGCAGCTTTCGGGTCATGGGTGGGCGTGTCGTCGATTGTGCCGCCGCTGTCGAAGCCGCCGTCGTCGTCCTCAGGACCCTCCACCAGGATGTCGGCGGACCGGAAGGTGTGTTCGAGGTCGCGCGCGGTGAACGGTGCCGCGGTCTCCGTCTCGTCCTCGTCGGGATGGGCGAACTGCGGGGCGAGCAGGTCCGACAGCCGCGCAAGCTCGGGACCGGAGAGGGTTTCCTTCCCGTTGAGGAAGGCGGTCAGGGCCTCTGCCTCCTCCGGGTCCATGTCCTCGCGCAAGAGCTCCGCATCGGCGCTTTCCTCGACCGGACCGGGTGTTCCGGCGGCCAGATCGGGTGTCTCTTCCCACGGCCAGAGCAGTGCGGCACTGGGCCAGGACACGCCGAGGAACATGGGTTTGATGCCGCCGGGCAGGATGTCGCCGCGCTGGTCGGCCATGGCGCAGACACCTTCCATGAAGGCGCGGTAGAGGCGCATGGCATCGTCCCAGTCGTTGTTCCAGCCGTGGCTGAACAGGATCGTGTCGGTGTAGCCGCCGTCGCGGATCAGGCGCAGGACCGCGTCGCGCGTCGCCGGAGAGGTGCAGACCCCGGCCTTGTCGTAAGTGATGGCGTGGAAGGGAACCGTCTGCCCGAGAAAGCCGGTGTGGGTGAAAACGGGGGCATCTGGGGAACCGGGCATACGCGCGCTCCTGAATATTCGTTAATAAAATACACCGTCATGGTAAACGCTGGCGCACATCTGTCAATCAGGGCGCGCATTCCCGGCAAGGTCCTTGCGCCTTCAGCGGCCGACGCGGTCGATCTTTGTCGAGAGGTGGATCAGGCTTTCGGAGCTGCGGACGCCCTTGGCCTCCACGATCTTGTCGAGGCTGATGTCCAGCGCCTCCGTCGTGGCGGCGGTCAGGCTGACGAGGAAATCGAAACGGCCGGAGGTGGTGTGCACCGTCTCGACCTCCGGCATGGCCTTCAGGCGCGACAGCACGGCGGCGGCTTCGTTCGGTTCCAGCGAGATCAGAACCGTGGCGCGCAGCGGCGGCCGCAGGCCGGGACCGCGCCGCAGGGTGAAGCCGGCAATGGCGCCGCTGCTGACCAGCCGGTCGATGCGCGCCTGCACGGTGGTCCGGGCCAGATCCAGCTGGCGGGCCAGTTCCGCCACCGGGGCGCGGGCATTCTCGGCCAGCGCGGCGATCAGTTTGCGGTCTGTTTCGTCGATCTGCATGTCATCCTCGTCATTCTGACGAAGAGAATGGCACATTCTGTCCGTCTTGCCGATATGAATCGCAGGGGCGTCGGGGCATTTTCGGGGAACGCGAGCAGGAGACATGAACACATGGTTGTACAGGACACCTTCTACAGTGACCCGGCGAAATGGCTGGCCCGGGAATTGCCGGACGAGCCGGTCTTTTTCTACGATCCGGAACGGCTGACCCGCATGGCGCGCCGTTTCATTGACGGTTTCCCCGGAGAAGTGACCTATGCCGTCAAGGCGAACCCCGACCCGGTGGTGATCGAGGCGCTGTCTCGCGCCGGGCTGCAGGCCTTCGACGTCGCCTCGCCCGAGGAGATGGCGCTGGTGCGCGACGTGGATCCCAAGGCACGGCTGCACTACCACAACCCCGTCCGCTCCCGCGCAGAAGTTGCGGCGGCGCGCGATTTCGGCGTCGTGTCGTGGTCGGTGGACCGGATGAGCGAGCTGGACAAGCTGGGCGACATCGAGGGCGCAGAGATCGCCGTGCGGCTGAAGCTGCCGGTGGCCGGTGCCGTCTATGACTTCGGGACGAAGTTCGGCGCGGCGCCGGAGAAGGCCGTGGCGCTCCTGCGGGCGGTGAAGGCGAAGGGCGGCGTGCCCTCGATCACCTTCCACCCCGGCACCCAGTGCCGCGACGCGCAGGCCTGGGTGGCCTATATCGCGGCCTCGGCCGAGATCGCGGCAGAGTCGGGCGTGACCCTGCACCGGCTGAACGTCGGCGGCGGCTTCCCCGCGCACCGCAACGACCCGGAACCGGACCTTGAGGTGATCTTCGACGCGATCCGCGACGCCGTGCGCGTGTCTTTCGGCGAGAAGGCCCCCGCTCTGGTCTGCGAGCCGGGCCGCGCCATGGTGGCCGAAGCGTTCGAACTGGCCCTGCAGGTCAAGGCGGTCTGCGACGGTGCGGTCTTCCTGAACGACGGCATCTACGGCGGCCTGTCGGAGTGGCGCGACCTTTCCCCGTCGCAGCGGCTAACGGCCTATTCGCAGGACGGCAAGCGGCGCCAGGGCGAAACCGTAGCCAATACCGTCTTCGGGCCGACCTGCGACAGCCTCGACCGGCTGTCCGACCAGGTGGCGCTGCCCGAAGATCTGGCGGAAGGCGACTACCTGCTGTTCCATGCCTGTGGTGCCTATTCCACCGCCCTCGTGACCCGTTTCAACGGTTACGGTGCACGGAAAATCGTCACGCTCCTGCGCTGACCGGGCTGCTCTGGACACTTGGCCCGTAAAGGCTAAGGTCCGGGGCAAATCCGGAAGCGTGAGGGAGTGTGTCCATGGAGAAGTTCGGCAAGAGCCAGCCGGTCAAACGGGTCGAGGACACGCGGTTCCTGACAGGCCAGGGGCGCTACGTCGACGACATCGTGCCGGAGGGTGCGCTCAGGGCCTATTTCCTGCGCTCTCCCGTGGCGCATGCTGTGCTGAAGGGGATCGACGTCTCTGCCGCGCTGGAGGCGCCGGGCGTCCATGCCGTCATTACCCAAGCTGACCTGGAAGAGGCCGGTCTCGACGCGCAGATGACCTACACCTGCGCACCCAACCGCGACGGCACGCAGGGCGCCGCGCCCAAGCGTCCGCTCATGGCCGAAGACCGGCTGCGCTTCGTCGGTGAGGCGGTGGCGATGATCGTCGCCGACACGCTGGAGCAGGCGAAGGACGCCGCCGAGCTGGTGGAGATCGACTACGACGAACTGTCCACCCACATGGAGATCGGCGCAGGGGGAGAGGCCATCCATTCCGAAGCGCCGGACAACCGGGCCTATGACTACGGACTGGGCGACGAGGCGGCCACCAACGCGGCCTTCGAGACGGCGGCCAAGGTCGTGTCGCTCGAGGTCGGGGACAACCGGATCATCGTCAACTCCATGGAGCCGCGCGGCGCCTTTGCCGAGTGGGACGGCGACCGCATGCACCTGGCCTTTGGCGGTCAGGGCGTCTGGGGGATGAAGAAGGAACTGGCGCGCGCCTACAAGGTCGAAGCCGAGAAGGTCCGCACCACCAACCCCGACGTCGGCGGCGGCTTCGGCATGAAGGGCATGGCCTACCCCGAGTACTTCGTGCTGCCGCACGCCGCGAAGGTGCTGGGCCGTCCTGTGCACTGGATGTCCGACCGGACGGAGGCGATGCTCTCCGACAATGCTGGCCGGGACCTCGTGACGCTGGCAGAGCTGGCCTTCGACGCGGACAACCGCATCGTCGCCTATCGCTCCCACACCCGGTCGAACCTTGGCGCCTACAATTCCCAGTTCGGCCAGATGATCCAGTCGTTCCTGTATTCCCGTGTCCTGACGGGCGTTTACGATATGCAGACGGTCTATCAGCGGGCAGAGGGCTTCTACACCAACACCACGCAGGTGGACGCCTATCGCGGCGCGGGCCGGCCGGAGGCGATCTACGTGCTGGAGCGTGTGATGGACCGTGCCGCACGCGAGCTGGGCGTCGATCCCATGGAGTTGCGCCGGATCAACTTCATCAGGCCGGACCAGTTTCCCTACACCACCGTGGCCGGGGAAATGTACGACGTGGGTGAATTCGCCCGCGTGCTTGGCCATGCCGAAGCTTCGGCGGACGTCGCTGGCTTTGCCGCCCGGCGCGAGGCCAGCGCCGCGGAGGGCAAGCTGCGCGGGTTGGGGGTTTGTTATTACATCGAGTCTATCCTCGGGCAGCCGCATGAGGATGTGAAAGTGGAATTTGTCGGTGACGGTGCGCTGATCTACGTCGGGACCCAGTCGAACGGGCAGGGGCACGAGACGGTGTTCCGCCAGTTCCTTGCCGACCAGACCGGCATCCCGGCGGAAAAGATCGAGGTGATCCAGGGTGATAGCGACCGGATCGCGTCGGGCGGCGGCACCGGCGGATCGCGGTCCGTCACGACGCAGACCAACGTGACGCTGCAGGCCGTGGCGCAGATGGTCGAGGGGTTCTCGGCCTTCCTTGCAGGCGAAATGGGCGTCGCGGCGGAGGATGTGACCTTCGACGACGAACGCTTCCGCGCGGAGGGGTCGAACCTGACGCCCACGATGCTGGAGGTGGCGCAGATGGCGCGGGATGCGGGCCGCGAGGACCTGCTGGTCTGGCAGACCACGGCGAAGCTGCCGGGCCGGTCCTATCCCAACGGCTGCCACGTCGCAGAGGTGGAGATCGACCCGGAGACGGGCCTTGTCGTCTGCGACCGCTACACGGTGGTCGACGATTTCGGCAACCTGATCAACCCGATGCTGGCCGAGGGGCAGGTGCACGGCGGGGTGGCGCAGGGGCTTGGGCAGGCGCTGACCGAACATGTGGTCTACGATGAAAACGGGCAGCTGCTCACGGCAACGTTCATGGACTACGGGATGCCGCGTGCCGATCTCATACCCATGATCGGGTTCGAGACGGAGCCGGTGCCCTCGACGGCCAACCCGATGGGGATGAAGGGCTGCGGCGAGGCGGGGACCGTCGGCGCGCTGGCAGCCGTGTCGAACGCGGTGCAGGATGCGGTGTGGGAACGCGGAATCAGACAAGTGGACATGCCTTTCACGCCAATGCGCGTCTGGGCGATGCTGGAGAATGACCGGATCGCGGCTGAATGATGGAACGGGCGGACGGGGCGGGCGTTCAGCCTCTGCCCCGGCGCCCTGTGTCCGGACCGTCCCCATGCATCCTGGCGAGGGAGGCCGGACATGATCGGCACGCAGATCGCCAACACCGTTCTGGGCTGGGTCCGCAAGCGGTTTGCCACCGGCCACACGCCCTATGAGCCGCGGCGTGGGCCGCGCGATCACATCATTATCCTCGACGGCACGGCCTCTACCCTGGAGCCGGGGATGGAGAGCAACGCTGGCCTGACCTACAAGCTTTTGAAAGAGGTCGGGCGGACCTCCCTGTACTACGAGGCGGGTATCCAGTGGGAAGCGTGGATGTCGACCTGGGACGTGGTCTCGGGCCGTGGCATCAACCGGCAGATCCGGCGCGCCTATGGCTACCTCGCATCGCGCTACCGGGTGGGCGACCGGATCTTCCTGCTGGGGTTTTCGCGCGGGGCCTATGCCGCGCGGTCGCTGGCGGGGATCATCGACCGGGTGGGTCTGCTGAGGCCCGACTTCGCGACGGAGCGGAACATCACCCAGGCCTACAGGCTCTACCAGTACGCGCCCGACAGCGACACGGCGGAGGATTTTGCGCGCCTCTACTGCCATGACGTGACGCTGGTGGAGATGGTCGGCGTCTGGGACACGGTGAAGGCGCTGGGCCTGCAACTGCCGCTTCTCTGGCGGATGACGGATGCGACCCACGCCTTTCACAACCACGCGCTGGGCAATTCGGTGCGGCACGGGTTCCACGCGCTGGCGCTGGACGAGACGCGGGAGACGTTCAGCCCGGTGATGTGGGAACGCCCTCCGGACTGGCGGGGCGTGATGGAGCAGGTCTGGTTCCGCGGCACCCATGGCGACGTGGGCGGGCAGATCGGCAGTTTCACGGCGGCGCGGCCGCTGGCGAACATTCCGCTGGTCTGGATGCTGGAGCGGCTGGAGGGCTGTGCCGTGGCGCTGCCGCCGGGCTGGCGGGACAGGTTCCCCTGCGACGTGGATGCGCCCTCGGTCGGGACGTGGCAGGGCTTTGGCAAGCTGTTCCTGAACCGGCGGCGCCGGGTGCTGGGGCGGGACCCGTCGGAGCGGCTGCACGAAAGCATCGATGTGCCATTCCCCGCGGGCGCGCCCGCGGAGTAAGGTTTTTCGCCGAGGTCAAGCGAAAAGGCTCACATTTTATTTACTGCCCTTTAACCTGTGCCTTTTGCGCCTATCTCTTTGTCAGGATCGCGGGACCGGAACTCCCGCGAGACCTTCACTGTCCCTCGTTCCGTGACTTGCGCCCGGGAAATTATCCCGGGCGCTTTTTCTTTGCCTGAAGGCTGCGTACGGTGGCGGTCATGAAATACGACGACTCATTCCTGAAGGACGTGCTGACCCGCACCAGGACGGTGGCGGTGGTCGGCGTGTCGATGAACCCGGTCCGGCCCAGCTACTACGTGGCGCGCTACCTTTCGCTGAAGGGTTACAAGGTGATCCCGGTCAATCCCGGGCACGCCGGGAAAAAGCTGTTCGGTCAGGAGGTTAGAGGCGCGCTTTCGGAATGTCCGAAAGAGGTCGACATGGTCGATGTCTTCCGCCGGTCGGAGCATGTGCCGCCGATCGTCGAGGAGGCGCTCGACGTGTTTCCGGCGCTGAAGACGGTCTGGATGCAGATCGGCGTGGAAAGCCCGGAGGCCGCGGAGATGGCGCAGGCGAAGGGTGTGGACGTGGTGATGAACCGCTGCCCCAAGATCGAATACCAGCGTCTTTTCGGGGAGTTGCGCATGGGCGGCTTCAACACCGGGATCATTTCCTCGAAGCTTTGAGCACGGGGCCGGCGCTGTTTGCGCAGGCGCAAAGGCGCCCCGCCCACCGTCCCGTCAACACCCCGTTCAGACCGCGCGCGTGGTGGTTTCCGGTAAGGCCGGTGGCCAGATGTGGTGGCGGATTCGCCCTGACCAGACCCGCGTTTGCCGGTTCTTCACCAAGGTTGACGCCCTGTAAGGGGTGAACCGGCCGTTTCGACCCCTCGAACCGGCCGGTTGGTAACCTTTTGGCCGGGAGGGGCGTAAAACGTGGTTAACGGGCGGCTTCGTCGCAGGGCGGACGACGCGACCCGAAAGCCGCATGCCCACAAGGGCCGAAACGCGAGGTCAGCCGCGCGACGCCTTTTCCGCGAGACCCGATTGGGTCTGGCGGGCGGCCAGCACCTCCATCACCTGCGCCACGGTGACGCCGCGGGCGTGCAGCATGACAAGCAGGTGGAAGAGCACATCCGCGGCCTCTGACGCGAGCTTTTCGGGGTCGTTCTTCACCGCCTCGATGATCGCCTCGACGGCTTCCTCGCCGAACTTCTCGGCGCATTTCTCTGGGCCCTTGGCCAGCAGCTTGGCGGTCCAGGATTCGTCGGGGGACGCCTTGGCGCGGGTGGCGATGATGGTTTCGAGCTCTTCCAGGGTCATGCGAGGTCCTTCCGGAGGCGTTCGGTGCGAAAGAGAGGCCGCCGTCAGAGGCGGCTGTCGTGCTTCAGGATCAGGTCGATCAGCGTCCAGAACTGCGGCTCCATCGGGGTGCCTTCGATCTGGGAGCGATTCAGCGGGGTGAAGACCGGGCGGGCCTCCGCATCTTCGGCGGGGGACCAGTCGAGCAGGAGCGGCCCGTCGCTCGAGATGCCGATGCGCACCCCCCAGCGTTCACGGGGGCCTGCGGATTGCGACCAGTCGCCGATGTAGAGCCGGCAGAGCGGGCGGTGGTTGGGCGCGTCGAGCGTCACGCCGACGGAGTACCAGCCGACGGAGCGTTCGCCGACTTCGAGGTAGCCGTTGACCACGGTGGTAGGCTTTCCGCAGCAGTTGCAGGCGGTGTGCTCTGTCTCGCCCTCGCGGAGCGTGACGTCCGAGCCGTCGGAGATCATAGGCGTACGGGGATCCCGGCGGCGGCCATGTGGGCCTTGGCCTCCTGGATCGTGAAGGTGCCGAAGTGGAAGATCGACGCGGCGAGCACGGCGGAAGCGTGGCCTTCGGTCACGCCCTCGACGAGGTGATCGAGCGTGCCGACACCGCCGGAGGCGATCACCGGGATGTCCACGGCGTCGGCGATGGCGCGGGTCATCGGCAGGTTGAAGCCCGCCTTCGTGCCGTCGCGGTCCATGGAGGTCAGCAGGATTTCCCCGGCGCCTTTCGCGGCGATCATGGTGGCGAATTCCACGGCGTCGATGCCGGTGGGTTTGCGGCCGCCGTGGGTAAACAGCTCCCACTTGCCGGGGGATACGGTCTTGGCGTCGATCGCGCAGACGATGCACTGGCTGCCGAACTGGTCGGCGGCCTCCGCCACGACGTCGGGATTGGCGACTGCGGCGGAGTTGAAGCTCACCTTGTCCGCGCCCGCGAGCAGGAGGGCGCGGACGTCACCAACGGTGCGAACGCCGCCGCCGACGGTGAGGGGGATGAAGCACTGTTCGGCCGTGCGTGTCACGACGTCGAACATGGTGCCCCGGTTCTCATGGGTTGCATGAATGTCGAGGAAGCAGATCTCGTCCGCGCCGGCAGCGTCATAGGCACGGGCGCTTTCCACCGGGTCGCCTGCGTCGACAAGGTCGACGAAGTTGACGCCCTTGACCACGCGGCCGTCGGCCACGTCGAGGCAGGGAATGATGCGCGTCTTCAACATGCTTCGGGGGTTAGCGCGAAAACTTCATGTTGGGAAGGGGCTGCGGAGATCGTCGTGAACAGCCGGGCGCGGGCGCGGTTTTTCTGCCAGATCGCGTGCTTCGGGCACATGAAACCGGCAACGAAAAGCGCCGCCTCCGGGGGGAGGCGGCGCGTCAAAGGCGTCAGGCCGATTGTGCCTGGGGGAGTGGCCTCAGCCCTCGCCTTCGGTGTCCTGCGCGTCGGCTGCGCGGAACTCTTTCACCAGCGCGGCCACACGCTCGCCGACCTGCTTGTCGGTCTGCACGGCCTCGCCGATCTCGTTGTAGGTCTCGACATCGAGGTTCTCGGTCTCGGTGATCGCGGCCTGCATCTCGGTCATCGCCTCGCGCTGGAGATCGGTGATCGCCTCTTCGCCTTCGGCGGCCTGGATCTGCGCGGTGTATTGCTGGCGGATCTCGACGATGGCCATGGCGGCGGTGACGAAGCTTTCAAGCTGCTCGTCGGTGAAGCTGGCG
Organism: Sagittula sp. P11; assembly: GCF_002814095.1. Lineage (NCBI taxonomy): Bacteria > Pseudomonadati > Pseudomonadota > Alphaproteobacteria > Rhodobacterales > Roseobacteraceae > Sagittula > Sagittula sp. P11. Next base: position 388,556 of record NZ_CP021913.1, on the reverse strand, counting down.
GTTTCGGCGACCGGGGCCTCCTGCGTCATCGGCGCCTCTGCGGGGGCCGTGTCTGCCTCTTGTGCGAAGGCCGGGGCCAGAGGGGCTGCAGCGATGCCGAGGATGGCTGCGGTGCCGAGGATCGATTTGCGGATGGTCATCATGGGTCTCCATCGGTTTGGTCTGCGGGTGCGCCGGGCGGACCGGCGCTGCGATGGACTGAACCTGAGGGCCACGGCGGCGCGGCGCAACCGGGGGCGGAAGAACCGGCGCGCGCTCGCCGAAATGGGGGGAAGGGGTGCGCGGTGCTCCGCGGGCGGCAACCGCCTGCGGTTGAAATCATGCGCGGCGATCATAAGGACGCGAGCGGAGGAACCGGGGGCGCGAAGGGGGTGTTGACCGGGTGGAGATGATCAGGGAGACACTTCATGAGACTATTGATCGCCGCGGCGCTGGCCCTTCTGCCACTGGGCGCACTGGCCGACGAGAACCTGAACTGGGTCAAGGCGAAGGGCACGGTTCCGGAAGCGATGGACCGGCTGGAAGCGGCGGTCGAGGAGGCGGGCGGGACGATCTTTGCCCGCATCGACCATGCCGCCGCGGCGCAGGAGCTGGGGGTCGAGCTGACCGATGCGCAGCTGCTGATCTTCGGCAACCCCAAGTTGGGCACGCCGGTGATGAAGGACAACATGCGCGCGGGGCTGGTGCTGCCGCTGCGGGTGCTGGCCTTCAAGGACGAGGGCGAGACCTGGCTGCTGTACCAGGAGGTCGTGCCGATGCTCGATTCCGTCAACGTGGACGAGGGTGTGGACGGCCAGGAAGAGATCGTCGACGCGCTGCGGGCGCTGACGGAGAAGGCCGCCGACCTGCCGGCGGAGTGACGGCGGGCCGCGCCGGGGCGGCACACCGTTCAGGCGGTGGCGGTCAGGTGCGCAGGACCTGCAGCGCTTCCTTCAGGTCGATGGCGCCGTCGTAGAGCGCCCGGCCGGAGATCGCACCGTTCAGGTTGGCGCCGCAGTCGCGCAGCGCCCGCAGGTCCCTGATCGAGGAGACGCCGCCCGAGGCGATGACCGGGATCTGCACGGCGCGGGCGAGGGCGGCTGTCGCCTCCACGTTCGGGCCCTGCATGGCGCCGTCGCGGTTGATGTCGGTGTAGACGATGGCCGCGACGCCCGCGTCCTCGTAGCTGCGGGCGAGGTCGGTGGCGTCCACGTCGGTTGTCTCGGCCCAGCCCTTGGTGGCCACCTTGCCGTCGCGGGCGTCGATGCCCACGGCGATCTGGCCGGGGAAGGCCGCCGCCGCCTCGCGCACCAGCGCGGGGTTTTCCACGGCCACGGTGCCGAGGATCACGCGGGCGAGGCCCTTGGACAGCCATGTCTCGATTGTCGCCATGTCGCGGATGCCGCCGCCAAGCTGCGCCGGGGTGCCGGTCTGGGACAGGATCGCCTCGACCGCGGCGCCGTTGACCGGCTGGCCCGCGAAGGCGCCGTTCAGGTCGACGAGGTGCAGCCATTCGCAGCCCTTGGCCACGAATTCCAGCGCCTGTGCGGCCGGGTCGTCGTTGAAGACGGTGGCCTTGTCCATGTCGCCGCGCAGAAGCCGCACGGCCTTGCCGTCCTTCAGGTCGATCGCCGGATAGAGGATCATCGGACTGCCCTTCTCAAACTTGCCCTTGGGCCGGTGGGCCCGCCTGTCCTGGGGCCTTGGGGGCCCGCTTATTATGACGTCACGCCACGAAACGAAGATGAACCTAACGTCATCCTTGTCCGAAAGCCGTCATGCGCGTCAAGTCGAATGGACCAAGAGGGAGGACAAGACAATGAGATTGTTGGCATATGTTGCCGCATTGGGGCTATTCGCCGCGGCTGCACAGGCGGACCCCGTCGAGGGGGTGTGGCAGACGCAGCCGGACGAGGGGTCTTTTGCCCATGTCACCATGGCACCCTGCGGCGCGAAGCTCTGCGGTGTGATCACCCGGACGTTCAACGCGTCGGGCGAATACAAGTCGCCGAACATCGGCCGCAAGCTGGTCATCGACATGGCCCCGCAGGGCGGCGGCAAGTACCAGGGACAGGTCTGGCAGCCGTCGAAGGACCGCATCTTCATGGGCAAGATGGACCTCGCGGGCGACCGCCTGCAGCTTGCGGGCTGCGTCGCGGGCGGCCTGATCTGCAAGAAGCAGACCTGGGCGCGCGTAAAGTGATCGCGTGACGTGACCCTCGGCCGGGCAGGGCGCGAAGCCGTCCCGCCCGGTCGTCTTTTGTTCTTTGGCGGAACGGCAGGCAGGCTCCGATTGACGGAGGCGATGTCATGCGAGGCGTTCTTCCGGGCGGGCCGATCTGGAAATCGCAGACAGGGGCGCGGATGCGTTGGCCGGGCCGGGGTCGGCAGGTCCTTGCTGGCACGGAATGCAGGCCTTCACGCCGCGGCATCGGGCCCCATATCAACAGGGAAAGACGTTACAATCACTGAGGGAGAGCTCACCATGATCCGTCCCGCGATGTATGCCGCCATGGCCTGTGTCCTTGCCGCCCCGGCGCTGGCCGACCCGATGGAGGGGACCTGGCGCACCGAACCCGACCGCAAGAACCTGACCAGCCACATCAGCGTCACGAGCTGCGGCAACGCGCTGTGCGGGACCGTGGCAAAGGCCTTCGACGCCTCCGGGCAGGAGGTGAAGACCGCCAACGTCGGCAAGCGGCTGTTCTGGGACCTGAAGCCCGCGGGCGGCGGCGACTACGAGGACGGCACCGTCTGGGTGCCGCTTCTGGACGTGACCGCACGGGCAAGCGCGCGCCTGTCCGGCAACCAGCTTGAGGTCACCGGCTGCAAGGGGCCGGTCTGCGACGGGCAGGTCTGGACGCGCGTGAACTGAGGCGCCTTCGGGCGTGATTACGGGCGCCAGGTCAGGAAGTTGGCGATCATGCGCAGGCCGGCGCCCGCGCTTTTCTCCGGGTGGAACTGCAGCCCGATCTTCGTGCCCTCGGCCACGATGGCGGTGACGTCGCCGCCGTAGTCGACGTGCGCCACGCGCTGGCCGGGGGCCAGCATCCGCATCTGGTAGGAATGGACGAAATAGGCGTGTTCGCCGGTCTCGATCCCGTCGAGCAGCGGGTGGGGCGTGTCGATCACAAGGTCGTTCCAGCCCATGTGCGGCACCTTGAGCGCCGGGTCGGAGGGCTTGATCAGCTCGACCGAGCCGTCGATCCAGCCCAGCCCCTGCGTCGCCTCGTATTCGTGCCCCTCGCGCGCCATGAGCTGCATGCCGACGCAGATCCCGAGGAACGGGCGGCCGCGGTTTTCGACCGCGTCCACCATCGCTTCGAAACAGCCCGAGGCGCGCAGCGCCGCCGCACAGGCGGGAAAGGCGCCGTCGCCGGGCAGGACGATGTGATCGGCCACCGCCACGGTTTCCGGATCGGAAGTCACGACGACCGAGCCCGCGCCGGTTTCGGCCGCCATCTTCTGGAAGGCCTTCTCGGCGGAGTGCAGGTTGCCGCTTTCGTAGTCGATGATGGCGGTGAGCATGGGCGGTCCTTTCCTGTCCGCCCCGGAGGTCGCGCGAAACGGCGCAGGCGTCAAGAGGGCTGGGGATCGCGGCCGACGTGGTCGAGCAGGGCTAGGATCGCCTCGTCGTCGGGCAGGGCGTCGCCGATGCGGCCCGTCATCTCCAGCAGAATGAAGCCGTGGACCAGCGCCCAGACCTGCGTCTCGATCACCAGCGGGTCGGTGCCCGGCGGCACGAGCGGCGCGCAGGTGTCGCGCAGGACGCGGTAGGCGGCCGAGGCGCCGCGTTCCTGTTCGGTGAAGGGGCTGGCCTCGCGGAAGCTGAAGATCAGGTCGTAAAGCGCAGGTTCGGAGCGGGCGAAGGCGAGGTAGCCGCGCGCGATGCCGCGCAGGCGGTCACGGGGCGTCTGCGGCGCGGCCTCGGCATGGCGCAGCATGGCCTTCTCGAACCGGGCGAATCCCTCGTCGGCGATGGCGCGGCGCAACCCGTCGGCGTTGCCGAAGTGATGGGCGGGGGCGGCGTGGGAGACACCGGCACGGGCGGCGCATTTCCTGAGGCTGAGCGCCTCCAGCCCGCCTTCCTCCAGAAGCGCGACCCCGGCCTCCACCAGCGCGGGTTTCAGGTTGCCGTGATGGTGGCGGGTCTTGTCGTCCGTGCTGCTCATGGCGCCGGGATATGTCTGCCGCTTGACACTGTCAAGTTTGCGTGGCTATCGTCCGGGTAACTTGACACTGTAAAGTTCATCGGAGGCGAAGAAGATGACGAAGACAAGGACGATCCTGATCGCGGTCCTGTCGCTGGCGGTGGCGCTGGCGTCGTGGCGGTTCCTGGTGTTCGGAGTGGCGCAGGCGATGCCGTTCATGGCGCATCACCTCGACGGGCGGGCGGTGGCGCTTTACGCGCACATCCTGCTGGCGCCGGTGGCGCTGGCGGCGATGCCGTTCCAGTTCTGGCCACGGTTGCGGGCGCGCCGCCCGGCGCTGCACCGCTGGACGGGGCGGGTCTATGCCGTTGCGGTGCTGCTGTCGGGGCTGGGCGGGCTGTGGCTGGCGCCGGGCACCTCGGCAGGGCCGGTGGCGGCCTGGGGCTTCGGCCTGCTGGCCGTGTTGTGGCTGGGCAGCACGGCGCGGGCGGTCTGGCTGGCGCGTGCGGGCCGAATCGCGGAACACCGGGTCTGGATGCTGCGCTCGGCCGCGATGACCTTTGGCGCGGTGACCCTGCGGCTGCAACTGGGCCTGTTCGCGCCGCTGGTGGGGTTCGAGACGATCTACGTCATCACGGCGTGGTCGTCGTGGGTGCCGAATCTGATGCTGATCGAGTGGTGGTTGCGGCGGGACCGTGCCCGCCGCCTGCCGGTCGCGGCCCGAGGGGCGGCCTAGAGCGCGCCCTTGGTCGAGGGGATCGCGTCGCCCTTGCGCGGATCGGGTTCCACCGCGTCGCGCAGGGCCCGGGCGACGGCCTTGAAGGCGGCCTCCGCGATGTGGTGGCTGTTCAGCCCGTGCAGCTTGTCGACGTGCAGCGTGATGCCGCCGTGGGTGCTGAGCGCCTGGAAGAACTCGCGCACCAGCTCCGTGTCGAAGGTGCCGATCTTGGCACTGGGCAGGTCGACGTTCCACACGAGGTACGGCCGGGCAGAGAGGTCGAGCGCGGCGCGCACGAGGCTGTCGTCCATCGGCAGGAGGCAGGCGCCATAGCGGCGGATGCCGCGCTTGTCGCCAAGCGCCTTCACCAGCGCCTGCCCGATGGCGATGCCCGTGTCCTCGACCGTGTGGTGGTCGTCGATGTGCAGGTCGCCCTCGGCCCGGATCGTCATGTCGATCAGCGAGTGCCGCGACAGCTGGTCCAGCATGTGATCGAAGAAACCCACGCCGGTCTGGTTGTCGTAGGTGCCGGTGCCGTCGAGGTCGAGCTCGACGGTAATGCTGGTCTCGGCGGTCTTGCGGGTCACGGTGGCGCGGCGCATCGGTCGTCCTCTTGCTGGTCGGCGCCTTATAGGGGGGCGGGGCAGGCGCGGAAAGAGGGCGCGCGCCGAAAGCCCGGCGGGTGTCGCCGTGGCGCTGCGGTGTTGGTCCGGCATGTGGAAGATTGACGACTGGAGCGGGCGAGGCGATTCGAACGCCCGACCCTAACCTTGGCAAGGTTATGCTCTACCCCTGAGCTACGCCCGCGAACCAGTCTGTCATCTGGACCCCGTCCTGCGCGTGCGGCGCTGCTTCGGTGTCCGGCCACTTGGAGCGGGCGAGGCGATTCGAACGCCCGACCCTAACCTTGGCAAGGTTATGCTCTACCCCTGAGCTACGCCCGCGTGCCAAATGGTAGGGGGCGTTTAAGACTTCCGCGGGAGGGGCGCAAGCGGAAAAATCGGAGCCCGCGGAAAATTGTGAACGGGGCGGCGCGCAGCCCCGCCCTGCGCGGCGCCGGGGGCGGGCGGCGGGGTTCATTCCGCCGCTTCGTGGGCACACGCGCGGGGCGGCCGGACCTCTGTCCCGGTGCGGCCGTCGCCGGTGCAGACGAAGACGGTGAGGTCGTCGCCATGTGCCTTCAGGAGCGGGTCGGGGACCAGCCCGATGCGGGCGGCCAGCGCTGCGAGATCGGCCCGGTTCTGTGCGCCGGTCTTGGCCTGTACCGACGAGAGCCGCTGCCGCACGGCGGAGAACGAGATGCCCAGTGCATGCGCTATCTGCTTGTCCATCATCCCGTGGCCGACCAGGCGCAGAAGCTCTTTCTGCTTTGGGGTCAGGTGGTTGCGCTTCACGAACTCGGTCTTGAAGAGCTCCGCGTAGCGCGCGTGCCCTGCCAAGGCCGCCGCGTGCAGCGTCCAGCCGTGGCGGGTCAGCAGGGCATCGAAGGCCTCTGCGCCGTGGCTGCCGCCGAAGGCGATGAGCGCGGCATGCCCCGGGTCGCCCATGCGCAGCGGGAAGGCCACGCCGGCGTTCAGGCCCTGTTCGGCCGCGAGGTGCACATGCCGCCGCTTGTCGTCCGAGATCTCGCCCATCAGCGGCAGATAGGCGGGGCCGATCTTCAGCGGCGTGAGGTAGCGACAGCCGTGCATCCGGAAGTTCGAGGTGTCGCGGATGTGGGGATAGGCGCGCAGCCGCTCCAGCCAGTCGGAGGTGAAGGTGGTGCGGATGAACTGCGCCTGCTCCCAGTTGCGGAAGTCCGTGGCATAGACGTAATCGACCACGGTCAGCTCCAGCCCGTGGGCGAGATCGAGAAACAGCTCCCAGACCGCGTCGGTTGTGCGGGTCGCTTCGAGCCTCAAAAGAAAATCCAAAAGCCGTGCGGGTACGAATGTCTCGGTGGCCGCAACGGCCGCGCCATCAAAATGTTCCATGGCCGCACTGTTGCGCGGGACGCGGGCGGAGGGCAGTCCGGTTTTCCCTCACCTGACAGAATTGACAGGTGGAAACGGGTATCGGTCAGGCGGCGGGTGCCTTCGGTTCGATCAGATCCCAGCGGTTGCCCCAGGGGTCGCGGAAAACGGCGACGGTGCCATAGGGTTCGTGGCGCGGCGCTTCGTCGAAGATCACGCCCTTCGCGGTGAAGGCGGCGTGGTCGCGGGCGAAGTCGTCGGTGTGCAGGAACAGCCAGACGCGCCCGCCGCCCTGCTGGCCGATGGTGTCGCGCTGGTTTCCCACGGCGCGGGCCAGCAGGATCTCGGTGGAGTGGCCGGGACGGCCGACGCGGACCCAGCGCTTGCCGCCGCCCATGTCGGTGTCTTCCTTCAGCTCGAATCCCAGCGTGTCGCGGAAGAACGCGATGCCCGCGTCGTATTCCGGCACGAGAAAGGCAAAGGCGGCGAGGGTCAGGCCCATCAGTCGTCCTTCTGGACGGGGCCGTCCTGTTTCACCCAGTCCGAAAAGCCGTCGCGCAGGTGCGCCGCGTCGAACCCCATGTCGAGCAGGGTGGCCACGGTCAGCGCAGAGCGCCAGCCGGACGCGCAGTGGAAGACGTATTGCTTGCCCTCCTGCGCGAAGACCGGCTTGTGGTAGGGGCTTTCCGGGTCGACCCAGAATTCGATCATGCCGCGCGGCGCGTGCACGGCGCCGGGGATGTAGCCCAGCTTCTGCCGTTCGCGCACATCGCGGATGTCGACAAAGACGACGTCCGGGTCCTTGAGCATCTCGATCGCCTCGGCCGTGCCGATTTCGGGGATGCGGGCGCGGGCGGCGGCGACCATGCGGGCCGCGGTTACGTTGAGTTTCTCCATGGTGTCGCAAGCTGTCCGTTTCGAAGCACTGCGGTCAAGGTAGAAGCTGGCGGCGCGGAAGGCGAGGGCGGAAATCCGGCGCAGAATGCCCTTGTGCCGGGCGTTTCGTGCCGAAAGCGACGTGTTTCGTGCAGGATAGCCCGCTGTTCAGCGCCAGGCCTCGGGGATCGGATCGGGCGACAGCAGATCGCCCACCTGTTCCGCCTCGGCCCGCGAGAGGTGCGGCAGCATCACGCGGGTGGTGTAATGGCCGTACATCCGCCCGTCGGTGGACAGCACCGACCAGTCGGCGATCTGGTCGCGCCCGAAGCTGACGCTGTCGCCCAGCGTCAGGCCGGGCAGGTAGGCGGGATCGTTGGCGAGCTGGCCGGTGAAGGTGCCGTCCTCGGCAAGGGCCAAATTCTCGACCCAGATGACCTCGTCATCGACGTCGAAGTGATTGACGGGCAGCCGTGCCTTGAGGTTCAGCGCCGGGTGCAGGCCGCCATCCTCCGTCGCCAGCCGGGCCAGGACGAAGTCGAGATTGCTGCGCGCCTCCTCGATGGCGGCGGCCATGTCCGCGTCTTCGGGCGCGAAGTTGACCACCGGGTCCTGCGCGGCCAGTGGACCGGACAGAAGGCAAAGGACCAGCGCGGCGGCGATCCGGAGCGGTGTCTTGCGGTGCACGGGACTTCCCTGAATGTGAGCGTGGGCAACGGGATAGCACGCCGCGCGGCGCTTGCGAACAGGCGAAGGCACGGTTGCGCGGATTTCGGCCCCGGAGGCCCGCGCGGCCCGGCATCAGGTCAGACCAGATCAGAACGGAATGTCGTCCGCGGCGCAGAGGAATCGGGCGACCACCTTCTTCGTCCCGGCCTTCTCGAAGGCGATCTCCAGCTTGTCGCCCTCGATCCCCGTGACGGCGCCGTAGCCGAACTTCTGGTGGAACACGCGTTCGCCCACGGTGAAGGCCGAGACCGCCTGCATGTCGATCACCTGCGTCTTCGATTCGCGCGGCTGGCTGACCGGGCGTTCGCCGGAGCGCGCCTGCAGGCGCTTCCAGCCGGGCGAGTTGTAGACATTCGCCTCTGCCGCGCGGGTTTCCAGCGTCGAGGACGCCCCGCCGAACCCGCCCTGCGCCGCGCCGAACCCGCCGCCGCCGTAAAGGCCCGGGGGCGTCAGCACCTCCACGTGTTCCTCGGGCAGCTCGTCGACGAAGCGCGAGGGCATCTGCGACTGCCACTGGCCGAACACCCGGCGGTTGCCCGCGAAGCTGATGGTGCAGCATTCCTCGGCCCGGGTGATGCCGACGTAGGCGAGCCGGCGCTCTTCCTCCAGCCCCTTAACGCCGCTTTCGTCCATCGACCGCTGCGAGGGGAAGAGGCCGTCCTCCCAGCCGGGCAGGAAGACGGCGGGGAACTCCAGCCCCTTGGCGGCGTGCAGCGTCATGATCGAGACCTTGGCCCCGGATTCGTCGGTGTCGTTGTCCATGACAAGGCTGACGTGTTCGAGGAAACCTTGCAGGTTCTCGAAACTTTCCAGCGCCTTGACCAGTTCCTTGAGGTTTTCCAGCCGGCCCGGCGCCTCCGGCGTCTTGTCGTTCTGCCACATCTCCGTGTAGCCGGATTCGTCGAGGATGATCTGCGCCAGCTCGACGTGGCTGACCTCCGGCCGGGCATTCATCGGCTGGGCCAGGTCGTCGATCACGTCGTCGTCGCTGTCCACCGCGACCGTGGCCCGGGTCATCCGGCCCCAGCGCGCGAGGTCGGCCACCAGTTGTCCCAGCGCCTTGGCGCCCTTGCCGGTGATGGCCTTCTGCTCGACCGCCAGCGCCGCGCCGTCCAGCAGGGAGACGCCGTTTTCGCGGGCGATGCGCTGGATGGTCTGCTGGGCCTTGTCGCCGAGGCCGCGCTTCGGCGTGTTCACGATCCGCTCGAACGCGAGGTCGTCGGTGGGCGACACCACCAGCCGGAAGTAGGCCATGGCATCGCGAATCTCCATCCGCTCGTAGAAGCGGGGGCCGCCGATGACGCGGTAGGGCAGGCCGATGGTCAGAAAGCGGTCCTCGAAGGCGCGCATCTGGTGCGAGGCGCGGACGAGGATCGCCATCTCGTCGAGGCTGAACGGCCGCATCCGGCGCGTGCCGTTCTGCATCGATTCGATTTCCTCGCCGACCCAGCGCGCCTCTTCCTCGCCGTCCCAGTGACCGATCAGGCGGACCTTCCAGCCCTCCTGCCGATCGGTCCAGAGCTCCTTGCCGAGGCGGTTCGAGTTGCCCCGGATCACGCCGGAGGCGGCGGCGAGGATGTGCGGGGTGGAGCGGTAGTTCTGTTCCAGCCGCACCACATGCGCGCCGGGAAAGTCCTTTTCGAACCGCAGGATGTTGCCCACCTCGGCGCCGCGCCAGCCGTAGATCGACTGGTCGTCGTCGCCCACGCAGCAGATGTTCTTGTGCGCTGACGCCAGCAGCCGCAGCCAGAGGTACTGCGCGACGTTAGTGTCCTGATACTCGTCCACGAGGATGTAGCGGAACCAGCGCTGGTACTGTTCCAGCACGTCCGGGTGGGTCTGGAAGATCGTCACCATGTGCAGGAGCAGGTCGCCGAAGTCGGTGGCGTTCAGCTCCTTCAGGCGTTCCTGGTATTCGGCGTAAAGGCGGGGGCCCTTGTGGTTGTAGGCGCCCGCGTCGGCGGCGGGCACCTTGTCGGGCGTCAGCGCGCGGTTCTTCCAGCCGTCGATGATGTTGGCCAGCTGGCGGGCGGGCCAGCGCTTGTCGTCGATGCCATGCGCCTGCACCAGTTGCTTGAGCAGGCGGAGCTGGTCGTCGGTGTCGAGGATGGTGAAGTTCGACTTCAGCCCCACGAGTTCGGCGTGGCGGCGGAGCAGCTTCACGCAGATGGAGTGGAAGGTGCCCATCCATGGCATCCCCTCCACCACCTGACCCAGCATGTTCGAGACGCGGTTCTTCATCTCGCGCGCGGCCTTGTTGGTGAAGGTCACGCTGAGGATCTCGTTCGGGCGGGCGCGGCCGGTGTTCAGCAGGTGCACCACGCGGGCGGTCAGCGCCTTGGTCTTGCCGGTGCCGGCCCCGGCCAGCATCAGGACCGGCCCGTCGAGATGTTCGACAGCCTCCCGCTGGGCCGGGTTCAGCTCGTCCAGATAGGGGTGCGGGCGCGCGGCCATGGCGCGGGCGGAAAGCGAAGACGCCTCGAATGCGTCGAATTCGTCGTAGCTGCTCATGGCGTCAATCTAACGCCGGGGCGCCGGAAGGGGAAGGTGTGTTCGCCTTGTGTTCCGCGGGTTTTCTTGGGTCAGGCGGACATCAGCGCGCCTGAGGTCACGCCGAGCCTGCGCCGGGAGGTCTGGAAGACGGGCCGCGGCGTGTCGTCGGCGCCCCCCGTTTCCGGTGCGGAGGCGCGTGGCGCCGCGGGCGCAGGCTGCGGGCGGAGCGGCTGGACGGCGGCAGCGGCGGGCTGCACGCGCAGCGGCTGGATGGAGGCTGGCGCGGGCTGGACTGTGGGCCGTGTGGCCGGTGCCGGCGCGTCTTTCCGTGCGGCGGAGTTGCGGGCCTCGGCTTCGGCGGCGCGTTGGGCGGCGAGCGCCGGGTGCATGCGAATCGCCGGGTAGTGGTTCGGCTGGGGGGGCTGGGCCGCAGTTTGTTCGGTCTCTGCCGTCTGCGGGACGGGTGTGTCGGACTGCGGGGCGATGGTGCTTCGCATGGCGGCGGTCTGCTGCTTCAGGTGTGCCTCTCGCGCGGCGACGGAGGGATCGTGGTGAACGGGCTGCGCGGCGGCGGTCATGTCCTGTGGCCGGGGTTGCGGCGGCGTGTCTGCGGCGGCGGTCTGCGACCGGGCCGCCTCCGCCCGCTGGCGGGTGGTCTGTTCGGCGGCGGCGCGCACCTCGGCCGCGGCCTTCTGCGCGACCTCCGAACACCGGGCGCGCCCGGCGAGCGAGGCGCGGGCCATGCGGGCGACCAGCCCCGCCTCGGACACGCCTTCGAGCACGCAGTGGAGCGAGCCGAAGCGGTCGGACCAGCGGTCGGTCGCGGCAGAGACGGCGTCCGACAGGAACAGCGTGACCAGCCGGGGATTGCGGCGTTCCGCCAGCGTCACGATTTCCGGCAGGTAGGCGCCCGCGGTGTCGAGGTCGACCAGCAGCACGTCGGCCACGGCGCGGCGCAGGCAGCATTCGGCGACCGAGATGCTGCCGGAGCCGGTCACGTGAATGCCCGCCTCCAGGAAGGCGATCTGAAGGCGGTCCAGGCGGGGAATGTCACTGTCCAACAGCATCGCGTGCATGGTCTACTCCGGTGTTCGGGAACGCTCGGGGCAGAGCCTCGGCGATCGCGCTTAAAATAAACTGAACATTTGCGGAGAATGCGGCGGGGGCTGGCGCGGGCGGGGATTTCGGGCGAGACAAGGGCCATGGATCCGCAGCAGACATACATGACCGTGGCCGACCTGAGAGCGCGTGCGCGGCGCCGCGTGCCGCGCTTTGCCTGGGCCTATCTCGACACCGCGACGGGAACGGGGGCGACCGCCCGGCGCAACCGTGCGGCGCTGGACCGGGTCGGGTTCATGCCCTCGATCCTCGACGGGGAAGTGGCGCCGGACCTTGCCACGGAGCTTCTGGGCGTGTCCCATCCGCTGCCCTTCGGGGTGGCGCCGGTCGGGCAGTCGGGCCTTTTGTGGCCGGGCGCGGAGGCGACGCTGGCCGGGGGCGCCACGCAGGCCGGGCTCCCCTACACGCTGTCTACCGTGGCGACCGCCACGCCCGAGGAGATCGGCCCGCTGACCGGCGGGCAGGGGTGGTTCCAACTTTATCCGCCCCGTGCCGTGGACGTGCGGCTCGACATGCTGGCGCGGGCGCGGGACAGCGGGTTCCGCGTGCTGGTGCTGACGGTCGACGTGCCGGTGGCCTCGCGGCGGGAGGCGCAAGTGAAGGGCGGGCTGGTGCAGCCGCCGCGCCTGACGCCCCGCATCGCCGCGCAATGTGCGCTGCGGCCGGCGTGGTCGCTGGCCCGGATGCGGGCGGGGATGCCGCGGATGAAGACGCTCGACCGGTACACGACCGACCTGTCGACCCGCGATCCGACGGCACATGTGGGCTACCTGCTGCGCACCGCGCCCGACTGGGACTACGTGGCGTGGATCCGGGACCACTGGGACGGGCCGCTGGTGGTCAAGGGCGTGATGCGCGCCTCCGATGCCGCGCGGCTGGAGGCGGCGGGCATCGATGCCATCTGGGTGTCGAACCACGGCGGGCGCCAGTTCGACGGCGCCCCCGCCGTGGCCGAGGTGCTGCCTGAGGTGCGCGCCGCGACGACCCTGCCGGTGATCGCCGACAGTGGCTTCGAGTCGGGGCTGGACATGCTGCGGGGCATCGCGCTTGGCGCGGATTTCATCATGCTGGGCCGCGCCTGGCACTACGCCGTCTGCGCGCTGGGAGAGGACGGCCCGGCGCACCTGACCGAGATGCTGCGCCGCGATCTGGTGGCGGCCATCGGCCAGCTTGGCGTGGCGCGGCCTTCGGAACTGCGTGGCCGGACCGAGATCCTCAGCGGTTTGCCAGGAACGGGCGGGTGAAGGCCCAGCACTCGGCCGCGATATGGGCGATGATGTGGGACACCTGCCAGTCGTCGCCGCACCGTGTCAGCCGCAGGTCGGCGCGCAGCGGGTGGTCCGGAAAGAAGTCGTCGATCTTGCGTGCCGTGATCACCACGCCGTCGATGCGCTTGTCGGAAATCGCCTCTGCCTTGGTGACGACGCGGAGGGTGCGCTCGATGCCGCGGGTATGGTCGTCGTCGGCCTGCGCCAGCATCGCGGTTTCGAGGTCCTCGACGGAATAGAGCACGATCGTCCGGTCATAAGTCTCGATCGTGCAGGGCTTCCACGCCTTTCGGGACAGGGTCAGACAGCCGAAGGTCCTGATCTCCCGGTCGAGGTGATCGAGGTGTTGGCTGATCATCCAGTCGGGGCGCGCCATGAGGTTTCGCGCCAGCGCGCCCGCAGGCCGTTCGGATCTGTCGAACATGGTGGGCTCCTTGACCCGGGTCTTTCCGCAACCGAATAGATCGTCAGCGTTAATGACGGATTAAGCCGGTGCGTTTGCAAACCTGGCCTTGCTGAAAAATTAATTTGCAAACCCCTCTTGCGCCGCGGTGCGGCAAGGCGTCAAAGTAATAATGTTGCGCAAACTGACAACAATCATGCGCGAGAGGACCAACACACATGCCCGATTTCGAGAAGATTCTCGTCGCCAACCGCGGTGAAATCGCGATCCGCATCATGCGGGCTGCGAACGAGATGGGTAAGAAGACCGTCGCGGTCTTCGCAGAAGAGGACAAGCTGGGCCTTCACCGCTTCAAGGCGGACGAGGCCTACCGAATCGGAGAAGGGCTTGGCCCTGTGCAGGCCTATCTCGCGATCGATGAAATCATACGCGTTGCGAAGGAAAGCGGCGCGGACGCGATCCACCCGGGCTATGGCCTCCTGTCCGAGAACCCGGATTTCGTCGACGCCTGCGACGCGGCGGGCATCACCTTCATCGGGCCGCGGGCCGAGACGATGCGCGCGCTTGGCGACAAGGCCTCGGCCCGGCGGGTCGCCATCGAGGCGGGCGTGCCGGTCATCCCGGCGACGGAAGTGCTGGGCGACGATTTCGAGGCCATCGCCAAGGAGGCCGAGGAGATCGGCTATCCCCTGATGCTGAAGGCTTCCTGGGGCGGCGGCGGACGCGGGATGCGCCCGATCAACGGTCCGAAGGAACTGAAGGAAAAGGTGCTGGAAGGCCGGCGCGAGGCGGAGGCGGCCTTTGGCAACGGCGAGGGCTATCTCGAAAAGATGATCATACGCGCCCGCCATGTCGAGGTTCAGATCCTCGGCGACAAGCAGGGCAACATCTACCACCTCTATGAACGCGACTGTTCGGTCCAGCGCCGCAACCAGAAAGTCGTCGAGCGCGCGCCCGCGCCTTACCTGAGCGAGGCACAGCGCGAGGAGATCTGCGAACTGGGCCGCAAGATCTGCGCTCATGTGAACTATGAATGCGCGGGCACGGTCGAGTTCCTGATGGATATGGACACCGGGTCCTTCTACTTCATCGAGGTGAACCCGCGCGTGCAGGTGGAACACACGGTCACCGAGGAAGTCACCGGCATCGACATCGTGCAGGCGCAGATCCTGATCGCGGAGGGCAAGTCGCTGTCCGAGGCGACGGGCAAGGCATCGCAGTACGACGTGCGCCTGACCGGCCACGCGCTGCAGACCCGGATCACCACCGAGGACCCGACCAACAACTTCATCCCCGACTACGGCCGCATCACCGCCTACCGGAGCGCGACCGGCATGGGCATCCGCCTGGACGGCGGCACGGCCTATGCGGGCGGGGTCATCACGCGCTACTACGATTCGCTGCTGGTGAAGGTGACGGCCAAGGCGCCGACGCCGGAGAAGGCGATCAAGCGGATGGACCGCGCGCTGCGCGAGTTCCGCATCCGCGGCGTGACCACGAACATCGAGTTCGTCATCAACCTGCTGAAACACCCGACGTTCCTGAACAACCAGTACACGACGAAGTTCATCGACACGACGCCGGAGCTGTTCGACTTCCAGAAGCGCCGCGACCGGGGCACCAAGGTGCTGACCTACATCGCCGACATCACGGTGAACGGTCATCCGGAGGTGCAGGGCCGCGCGACGCCGCATCCGGACCTGAAGCCCGCGAAGCCGCCGAAGCTGCGCGCCGATGCGCCCGCGCCGGGGACCAAGACGCTGCTGGAGGAGAAGGGCCCGAAGGCGGTTGCCGACTGGATGCTGGAGCAGAAGCAGCTTCTGATCACAGACACCACGATGCGCGACGGCCACCAGTCGCTTCTGGCGACGCGGATGCGTTCGATCGACATGATCGGCGTGGCGCCCGCCTATGCCCACAACCTGCCGCAGCTCTTCTCGATGGAGTGCTGGGGCGGGGCGACCTTCGACGTGGCCTACCGCTTCCTGCAGGAATGCCCGTGGCAGCGCCTGCGCGACCTGCGCGCGCGGATGCCCAACCTGCTGACGCAGATGCTGCTGCGCGGCGCGAACGGGGTGGGCTACACCAACTACCCCGACAACGTAGTGCAGTTCTTCGTCAAGCAGGCGGCGGAAACCGGCGTCGACGTGTTCCGCGTGTTCGATTCTCTGAACTGGGTGGAGAACATGCGCGTCGCGATGGACGCGGTTCTGGAGTCGGGCAAGATCCTCGAAGGGACGGTCTGCTACACCGGCGACATGCTGGACCCGGACCGGTCGAAGTACGACCTGAAGTACTACGTCTCCATGGCGAAGGAGCTGCGGGACGCGGGCGCGCATGTGCTGGGTCTGAAGGACATGGCGGGCCTCCTGAAGGCCAATGCCGCCTACACGCTGGTCAAGACACTGAAGGAAGAGGTCGGTCTGCCGGTCCACTTCCACACGCACGACACCTCGGGCGCGGCGATTGCCACGATCATGGAGGCGTCGCGCGCCGGTGTGGACTGTGTCGATGCCGCGATGGACGCGCTGTCGGGCAACACCTCGCAGCCGACGCTGGGGTCGGTGGTCGAGGCGCTGCGCTTTACCGAGCGGGACACCGGCCTCGACATGGCGGCGATCCGCGCGATCTCCAACTATTGGGAGGCGGTGCGGGGCCAGTACGCGGCGTTCGAGAGCGGCATGCAGGCCCCGGCTTCGGAGGTCTACCTCCACGAGATGCCGGGCGGGCAGTTCACCAACCTGAAGGCTCAGGCGCGCAGCCTGGGGCTGGAGGAGCGCTGGCACGAGGTCGCCCAGACCTATGCCGACGTGAACCAGATGTTCGGCGACATCGTGAAGGTCACGCCGTCCTCGAAGGTCGTGGGGGACATGGCGCTGATGATGGTCAGCCAGGGCCTGACGCGCGAACAGGTCGAGGACCCGAAGACCGACCTGAGCTTCCCGGATTCGGTCATCGACATGATGAAGGGCAACCTCGGGCAGCCCCCGGGCGGCTGGCCGAAGAAGATCCAGAAGAAGATCCTGAAGGACGAGAAGCCCTTCACCGAGCGTCCGGGCCTGAAGGCGGCGCCGGTCGACATCGCCGAGAAACGCGCCGAGCTGGAGAAGACCATCGAAGGCGTGGAGTTCGACGACGAGGATCTGAACGGCTACCTGATGTACCCCAAGGTCTTCACCGAATATGCCGCGCGCCACGAGACCTACGGCCCGGTGCGGGTGCTGCCGACGCGGACCTTCTTCTACGGCATGGAGCCCAGCGAGGAGATCACCGCCGAGATCGACCCCGGCAAGACGCTGGAGATCCGGCTGCAGGCGGTGGGCGGCACGCAGGACGATGGCGAGGTGCGGGTGTTCTTCGAACTGAACGGCCAGCCGCGCACCATCCGCGTGCCCGACCGCAAGGCCAAGGCGGCCGGTGGCGCAAAGCCCAAGGCGGAGGTCGGCAACCCCAACCACATCGGTGCGCCGATGCCGGGGGTGGTGTCCTCCATCGTCGTGAAGGCGGGCGACAAGGTCAAGACAGGCGACCTGTTGCTGACCATCGAGGCGATGAAGATGGAATCGGGGATGCACGCCGAACGCGACGGCACGGTGAAGGCCGTGCATGTCGCCGCGGGCGCACAGATCGACGCCAAGGACCTGCTGGTCGAAATGGAGTGATCCGGGCCCTTAGGGGCCAGAAAAGGGAAGGGCGCGGGGGAGCACCTCCGCGCCCTTTTCATGGGTATGTCGTAGCCCCCGGGGCGGCGGGTCAGCCGGCGGTCGCCAGTTCCGATCCGTCGGTGGCGTGGCCCAAAGGCATCCCGCGCCGGACGGCCACGGTCAGCCCGTGCACCGCTTCGCCGCGATCTTCGCGCAGGACGACCTCGGCCATATGGGCGATGGTCAGGCCCGCATCCTTCAGCAGCGTCTCGACGTAGTCGCGGGAATGGGCAAAGCGCCGGGTTTCGCGCAGCAGGACGGGGGCGTCGCCCAGTTCCACGGTGAAGGCGAAGAGCCCTCCGGGCCGCAGGGCATCGACCGCCCAGGCCACCGGCTGTTCGAGCGCGCCGAGATAGTTGAACACATCCGCCGCGACGATCAGGTCATAGCGGTCCGGGCGCCGGTCCAGCGTGGCGATGTCCTGCTTTTCGAGGTGGTCATAGAGGCCCTTGGCCTCCGCCTCGTTCAGCATGTGCTGCGACAGGTCCAACCCGTCGAGCCGCGCCACGTGCGGCCGGAGCAGCTCGCCCATCAGGCCGGTGCCGCAGCCGAGGTCCAGCGCATGGTCTGCCCGGTCCAGCCCGGCGGCCTTCAGCGCGGCAAGCACCACCTCCGGCCCGCGATAGGCGAGCCGGTCGCGCAGGGAGCGTTCGAAGCGCGGCGCGTACTGGTCGAAGAGCAGTTCGACGAAGGCCGGGGGCAAGGTTTCGGTGATCGGCACGTCGCGCGCGAGGTCGCGGTTGATGCCCGCGCCCAGCGGGTCGGTCGGGTCGGCCTCGACCGCCCGGGTCCAGGCCTCGGCGGCGGCGGGGAGGTCGCCCGCGGCCTTCAGGTACTCGCCCAGGCGAAACCATCCGGCAGCCCAGTCAGGGGCAAGCGCAAGCGCCTGTTCGAGGATGTCGATGGCGGCGGGCAGGTCGCCCAGATACGCCATGTTTTCGGCGAAACCGGCGCGGCTGTCGGCCGCGGGCACGCCGGAGGAGAAGAGAACTCCGGTCATTCCTTGTCACTTCATAGGGCCCGCTTGTTTCCCGCATCCTTCAGGGACGGGCACGCGGCGGACGGCACGAGTCTCACGGATCGGGGTCCGTGCGGAGCGGCGGATACGCCGGGTTCGCGATGCCGTCAATGGGGCGCTGTTGCGTTGTGATGAGGGGGCGCGGAAGGCCTGTCGGAGGTGCCCTGCCTCAGCCGATGGGCAGGGGCGCGTCGGCCTTGGGCTGGTCCATGACGATCTGGCTGTGCACGCGCGAGACCACGGGGTGCGCCAGCAGAACCTCGTGGATCAGCGTGTTGAGCGCGGGCAGGTCGGAGCAGTAGACCCGCAGGAGGTAGTCGGCCTCACCGGTCATGGTCCAGGCGGATGTGATCTCGGACCGGGTGCGCAGGAGCCGGGCAAAGGCCGCGCCTTCCTCGGCGCCGTGGCGGGCCAGTTGCACCTGTATGAAGGCCTGCACGTCGAGCCCCAGCCGCGCCGGGTCGAGCGTCGCGCGGTAGCCGCGGATCACGCCGGTCTCCTCCAGCCGCTGCCGCCGCCGCCCGGCCTGGCTGGCCGACAGGTTCAGCGCCTCGCCCAGTTCCTGCGCGGTGGCCTGCCCGCGGGTCTGCAGCCGTTCCAGCAGGGCGATGTCGGTCTGGTCCAGATTGGCGCGGTTTTCGTGCATGTTTCCTCCGGTTCGTGCGAATCCTGCGCGTGCAGCGTTCCATTAGGGCGAAGAATGCGCGCAAGCCGCGCGCCGGTAAAGGCATACTGGGGGCAGGAAACAGAAATACGCACGAACAGGAGGACACCATGGGACCTTTCCCGCACGACGCACCGCAGTCCACCATCACCGCCGAGAACCCGGCTGGCACCGACGGCTTCGAATTCGTCGAATTTGCCCATCCCGATCCGGAAGAGCTGCGCACGCTTTTCCGCCGCATGGGGTATGAGCACGTCGCCAACCACAAGACGAAGCGGGTGGAGCTTTGGCAGCAGGGTGACATCACCTACGTTCTGAACGCCGACCCCGACAGCTTTGCCGCCCGGTTCGTGGAAGAGCACGGCCCCTGTGCGCCGTCGATGGCGTGGCGCGTGGTCGACGCGCAGAAGGCGTTTGAACACGCGGTGGCCAAGGGGGCGGAGCCTTACGAGGGCACCGACAAGACCGTCGACTGGCCCGCGATCAAGGGCATCGGCGGGTCGCTCCTGTACTTCACCGACCAGTATTACGACACCTCGCCCTACAACGAGGAATTCGACTGGATCGCCCAGTCGAAGCCGAAGGGCGTGGGGTTCTACTATCTCGACCACCTGACGCACAACGTGTTCAAGGGCAACATGGACACGTGGTTCCGGTTCTACGGCGACCTGTTCAATTTCCGCGAGATCCGGTTCTTCGACATCGAGGGCAAGTACACCGGTCTGCTGAGCCGCGCGCTGACCTCGCCCTGCGGCCGCATCCGCATCCCGATCAACGAGGACCGGGGCGAGACCGGGCAGATCGTGGCCTACCTGAAGAAGTACAAGGGCGAGGGCATCCAGCACATCGCCGTGGGCGCGCGCGACATCTACGACGCGACCGACGCGATTGCCGACAACGGCCTGAAGTTCATGCCGGGGCCGCCGGACACCTACTACGACCTGTCCTACGACCGCGTTCAGGGCCATGACGAGCCGATGGACCGGATGAAGAAACACGGCATCCTGATCGACGGCGAAGGCGTGGTCGACGGGGGCGAGACGCGCATCCTCTTGCAGATCTTCTCGAAGACGGTGATCGGACCGATCTTCTTCGAGTTCATTCAGCGCAAGGGCGACGACGGCTTTGGCGAGGGCAACTTCAAGGCGCTCTTCGAGTCGATCGAACGGGAGCAGATCGAGAACGGCGAAATCGCCGCGGAATGATCGGTCCCGGGGCGCGCGTGCGCCCGAACAAGACGACCCAGGGAGGAGAGGGGGAAGGGCGCCGTTCGCGGCGCCCTTCTTCTTTGGTCCCGGCCGGGGGGCGCGTCAGGGCCAGAGCATCCAGATATAGGCGGCATAGCCCGCGACCAGCACCGCGCCTTCGCGCCGCGCGATTCTGAGGCCGGTTGCCGCGAAGATCACCAGCAGGACGGACACGCCGACCATGAGCGGCGCATCGAACCCGGCGATCTCGGACGGCACCTGCGAGGGCGCGATCAGCGCGGTGGTGCCGCCGATCCCGAGGATGTTGTAGATGTTCGATCCCACCACGTTGCCGAAGGCCACGTCGCCCTGCCGCTTCAAAGCGGCGATGACCGAGGTGACGAGTTCGGGCATCGAGGTGCCCACTGCCACGATGGTCAGGCCGATCACCGTCTCGGACACGCCGAATCCGCGCGCCAGCGCCACCGCGCCGTTCACCAGGAGCGAGCCGCCCGCCACCACGATCACCAGCCCGCCCAGGGCGATGAGCAGCGGGATGGCGAGGTGTCTTGCGGGGTGCGGCGGTGCAAGGCCCGGATCGGCCTCCGCCAGGGCGAGGCTCTTGTCGTGGATCGCGCCGCCGCCGGGGCCGGTGCGCTCCTGCTGGATGACGAAGGCGATATAAAGCACGAGGGCCGCGACAAGCGCCGCACCGACGATCCGCCCCATCGGCACGAGAACGGCGAGCACGGCAAAGAGCACGGCCACCAGCAGCATCGCCATGGCGTCGCGGCGCAGCGCGGAGCGCGCCACGATGACCGGGCAGATCAGCGCCGAGATGCCTGCGATCAGCAGGATGTTGGCGATGTTGGAGCCGACGATGTTGCCATAGGCGATGCCCGGCGATCCGCTCAGCCCGGCCTGCACCGAGGTGACGAGTTCCGGCATCGAGGTGCCGAATCCCACCAGTGTCAGGCCGATGACAAGCGGCGATATCCCGATCCGTTCCGCGGCCTGAACGGCGCCGCGCACCAACAACTCTCCCCCGATCACGAGAAGCACAAGCCCCGCAATGAGTGGCACCCAGGTATCGAACATGATGATCCTCCAGCCGCATCACGTGCGGCGCGTCGAGCGTAAGTGGTGAGGGACGGGCAAACTTCAATGCGGCCGCAAGGGGCGCCTGACAAAAGGATCGGGTCAGGCGGAAGCTTGCTTGGGACCGTCCGCCGGGGCCGGTGCTGCGCACCGCGGCGGGGTGGGCCATGGCCCGATGGGACGGGCCCTGCGGACCCGTTTGGAAAGGCTCTGTGCCGTGCAGGTCAGCCGCGCGGCATCTGCAGCGTCACGTTGCGGCCGCCCTTGGTGTATTGCAGTTCGGAGTCGCCGATGGCGGCAACGCGTCCGCCGTCCAGCTTGTCGCCGACCTTCACCTTCAGGTACTTGCCGCTGGCCAGGCGCACCAGCGCGCGGCGGTTGGCCGGGGTGCCGTAGACCCCGATCAGGTTGATCCGGCTGAGGTTGATCGCGTTCCGCACCGTGGCCGATGATGCGACCGAGGCGCTCGACGGCACCGAGGGGGCCACGACGCGCGGCGCCACGGCGGCGGTCTGCACCGGCTCTGTCGGGCGTTCGCGTTCGGCGCGTTCGACGATGGCGCTCATGTTGCGCGGGCGGCCCACCGGTTCCAGCGAATTGCGGACGGCGAGGTCGGTGGCGGGCGACGAGGGTTCCTCCTCGACGGCTTCTTCCTGCGCGGTGCGCGGGCGGGCCAGCGGGCGGAATTCCTCGAGCTCCTGCAGGGAGATGCCGCCAAGCGTCGCGCGCTCCTGCTGCTCCACCACATCGTCGGGACGGGCCTCGGGGCGGAAGTCGGACAGCGGATCGGTGACGGCCGGCGCGGCATCGGGGGTATCGGTCGCGTCAGGCGCGTCGGTTGTGACGGGCGTGTCCGGTCCGGGCAGCGCGGCCAGTTCGACCGGCGGATTGCGCAGCGGCGGCACCACCGGCGGCGGGCCGGTGTAGACGCGCAGGCCGTCCGGGGTCAGTGCGCCTTCGGGCGTGGCGCGGACCACGCCGCGCTCGTCGATGTCGAAGGTCATGCCCGCGGGCGGCGGCAGGCCCGGGTCCACGGGGACGGGCTGGGACAGCAGATCCGGCGCCTCGGGCAGGGCCACGGCGTCGAACATCCGCACAGACGGGTCGATGGAGGCGACGTAGACGTTCTCCACCCCGTCGTCCGGCGGCGTCAGCGGCGAGGCGGGCGAGCGCTGCCAGATGCCCGTCGCGGCATAGGTCGCGTCGGCCTCTTCCGGGGTCAGCGCGCGGGCCGGGACGGGGGTGCTGCGCGGCGCAGGCGCGTCGGCGGTGTCTGCCGGCTCCGGCTGCGCGGCTGCGAGGTCGACGGTGTCTTCCTGCGCTTCGGGGGCGGTTTCCGTGCCTGCCGTGGTGCCGGTCTGGTCGTTGGCCGTCGCCTCCGGCGTCGCCGAAGAGGACACAGTGGGGTCTTCGGTGGCGACCGGGTCTGGCAGTGCCGCCACGGCAGTCGGTTCGTCCTGTCCGCGGAAGAAGCGGGCCAGCCCGTCCTCGAGGAAGACGGAAGCCCAGGCCGCCACGCCCACGAGGAACAGCAGCAGCCCGGCGGTCAGCATCAGGCCGAGGAAGCGGGGCTTGCCGCCCACGGCCTGCTGTTCCCGCGCGCCGAAGACGGTCATGCGGTCGCGTTCCTCGCGCGGGCTCATCTGGCTGCGCCGGTCGCGTTCCAGCGCGGGCTTGCCCGGGGTGACCGGCGCGATATTGGGCGCGGTTCGCGCCATCGGCTTGGAGACCGGCAGCGGGAGATCGTCGACCGCTTCGGGATCGGGCTGGATCTTCAGCGGCGAGAGCGCCGCGCCGGTGGGCGCGGGTGGAATACGTTCCGGGGCGGCTGTGACCTTGGCCAACTTCGCGACCCGCGCGGCGGCGGGCGGCACCGCATCGGGCGCGCGCAGGGCCGCGAGCCGTGCAAGCGGGCTGGCGCCGGAGGCGGCCACTGCGACCGCGGGTGCTGCGACGTTCGCAGGTGCAGGGGCAGGCGCGGGCGTCTTGTCGCGCCGGGACAGGCGCAGGCCGGACTTGCGTTTCGCCGGGGCCTCTGCCGCTGCCGCCTGCGGGGCGGGGTCAGCGAAGGCCGGGCGCTCCGTGGCCGGGGCGCTGCGCTTGTCCTTGCGGCCAAGGCGCAGGCCGGATTTCTTCGGTGTCTTCGGGCGCGCCTCGCCCTCGGATTTGGAGGTCGTGCGCGGCAGGGCCGATCCGAACCGCGGGGCCTCTCCGGTCTGCGGGCTGGCGGCGCCGAGTGTCGGGGCGGCGGTGCCTGCCTCCGGCCGGGAGGGGACGCCGAGCGGGCGGGCTTGGGTGTCGGCGTCGGCGCGTCCGGCGGCGCCGAGCGTGGGGGCCGCATTGTTGGCGTCGGGATGGGACGGTGCGCCAAGCGCGCGTGCCGGGGTTCCGCCCTGACGGTCGCCTGCCGGGCCCACGGCGCGGGACGCGGCGGCGAGCGCGGGCTCATCCGTGCGCGGCGCCGGGGCTGCGGGAAGCGGCAGGGTGCCTGCGGGGATCGTGGTCTCGTCCGTCCGGGCCGTCAGCGGTGTGCCGGGCGCCGGGGGCGTGGCCTGTGCCTGAGGCTTCGGCGCTTCGGGTGCGTGGCCCATCGGCATGGCCGCCGGTTTCAGATCCGGCAGCCCCTCGATGTGATCGGAGGTGACATGCGAGTCGCGGGTGCGCATCTCGGGCGTGGCCAGCGGCGTAAAGCGCGCGCGGCGCGGCGGCACGTCTGTCGAGGGCACGAGGTTCGGGCGCGGCGCCGGGGGCACACGCCCGTCGGCGCGCAGCGTGCGGGACGATGCGAAGGCGACAGGCGCCGCCTCGGCGGGGGCGGCCTCGGTGCCGCTGTCCGAGGGCTGCGGCGCGGCATCGGTCTTGTGCGTGGCGACGGGGTCGGGGCGCGCGGGGGCGTCCACGTCCGGGAGGACCGGCATTGCAGGGGGCATCGCGGCCTTCCGCGGCATGGCCGGTGCGGCTGATGCGGGGATCGTCCTGTCGTCGGAAGCGGCGCGTGCCGTTTCGGGCTCTGACACCGCGTGGTTCGCGTTACCCGAAGGCGGCAGCGCGGCGGCCTCTTCTTCATCTGTTGCCGGGGCGAAGTTGGCCGGGGCGCGGTGCACCGGGGCCTCGTCGCGCAGCGGCAGCGCGGGGGCGTCGTCCTTCGTAGTGACAACCTGCTTGGTGGCAACCGGCGCCATGTTGCGCGCTTCCGGGAGTTCCGCCGCGACATGGTCGGGCATCTCCGGCGTGCTGAGCGGTTCAGGCGCGGCCACCGGATCGGGCTTGCGGGGCGCCGGGGCGGCGGCGGAGACCGGGGTCAGCGCCGCTTCGGTGGCTGGCACGATCTCGATGGCGCGGGACGGGCGGTCCGCCGCGCGCTTCCATGTCCGGGCCTTGCCGAAGTAGACCGCGCCGTCGAACGCGCCGTCGGGCGCCTGCGCGAGGTGGCAGACCGGCGTGAAGCCGTGTTCCTTGGCGAAGGTCTCTGCCTCGTCCAGCGTCTCGCGGGCGACGGCGGCGATCTGCAACCGTCCGCCGACCAGCGCGTGGTCGTAGGCCAGGGCGCTCAGCGGGTAGGGCGTGGCCCCGTCCAGCGCGGCGCGGATCGCCACGTCGCGCGCCGAGGCGTCCCCGCCGAAGTCCGGCAGGTCGAGGAAGCGGATCTGCTCCGTCGGGATGACGATGGCGACCTCGGCCCCCTTGGGGTCGAGCTTTTCGGCGCGGTCACGCATGGCGATGACCGCGACATCAAGGTCCGGGTGGTCGATGGGCACCTCTTCGATGCGAGCCCAGGAGGACCCGACACGACGCAGCAAGGCGATGCCTTCGAACGAAAGGGCGAGCGCAAAATTCGATACCATGGCGCGGGTCTTACCAGTCCTGCCGTGCTCGGGGGAGGGTTTATCCCTTTTCCACGAAGTATATGGCAACTCTTCGCCGAGGGGAAGAAAGACCTCGCTCAGGGGATGGACGCCGACCGCCCGATGACCGACCTTCACACAGAAATGTTCCCTGATTTGAGGATGTTGCGATGCGCTTCATAACGATGATTTTACTTGTGGCGATGACCGGGCCTGCCTTCGCCCAGGAAACGCCCGCACAGGCGCCGGCCCAGGCCCCCGGCCGCATGACCGTCTCGGGCGAGGCGAAGGTCGTGGCGACCCCCGACATGGCGGTCCTGAGCCTCGGTGCGCAGGGACGCGGAGAGACGGCGGCGGAGGCGATGGATTCGACCTCGACCGCGGTGTCGGCGATCCTGAGCCGGTTGCAGGAACTCGGTGTCGCGGAGAACGACATCAAGACGACCTCGCTCAACCTCTCGGAAGAGCGGCGCTGGGACCGCGAGCAGGAGGTCGAGGTCTTCGAAGGCTACCGCGCGGAGAACCTCGTGGAGGTGCGCGTGCACGACCTCGACGCGCTGGGTGCGATTCTCGGCGACGTTCTGGATGAAGGTGCGAACCGGATGCAGGGCCTGCAGTTCACGCTTCAGGACCCGCGCGAGGTCGAGGACGAGGCGCGCCGCCAGGCCGTCGCGGACGCCCGCGCCAAGGCGGAACTTTACGCAGAGGCGGCAGGCGTGTCGCTGGGTTCGCTGGTGACGCTGACCGACAGCGCGACGCCCATCGTGCGCCCGATGGACCTGGCAGAGCCGGTGGTGATGGAAGCGCGTGCCGCAAAGGACGTGCCGGTCGCGGCGGGCGAGATCGAGATCCGCGCCGAAGTCACGATGACCTACGCGCTGGATCAGTAAGTTACGGGGCAGGGCGGAGGTGATCCGCCCTGCCGTCACGCTGCCGGCGTCTTACGACAGCGACTTGTGCAGCGCCTGGTCCAGATCGGCGATCAGGTCCTTCGCATCCTCGATCCCGATGGAAATCCGCACCACGTCCGGCGCCGCCCCGGCCGCGACCTGCTGCTCTTCGGTGAGCTGGCGGTGGGTGGTGGAGGCGGAGTGGATCACCAGGCTGCGTGTGTCGCCGAGGTTGGCGACATGGCTGAAGATCTCCAGCGAATCCACGAACTTGATGCAGGCGTCGTAACCGCCCTTGAGCGCGACGGTGAACAGGCCGCCCGCGCCCTTCGGGCAGATCCGCGCCACGCGGTCGTGGTAGGGCGAACTGGCGAGACCGGCATAGGTCACGCCCTTGACCGCCTCATGCTTCTCCAGCCAGGCGGCGATCTCCTTGGCGTTCTCCACGTGTTTCTGCATCCGGAGGCTCAGCGTCTCGATCCCCAGAAGCGTGTAATGCGCCGCCTGCGGGTTCAGCGTCATGCCGAGGTCGCGCAGGCCGATGGCGATGCCGTGGAAGGTGAAGGCCAGCGGGCCGAAGGTCTCGTGGAATTTCAGCCCGTGGTAGGCCGGTTCCGGCGCCGAGAGCGACGGGAACTTGTCGGAGGCGGACCAGTCGAACTTGCCGGAATCGACCACCACGCCGCCGGTGACCGTGCCGTTGCCGGTCAGGTACTTGGTCATCGAGTGCACGACCAGCGTTGCGCCATGCTCGATGGGGCGGCAGAGGTAGGGTGTGGCGGAGGTGTTGTCGACGATCAGCGGCAGCCCGGCCTTGTCCGCGATGGCGGCGATTGCGTCGAGGTCGGTGATGTAGCCGCCCGGGTTGGCAATGGATTCGCAGAACACCGCGCGCGTGTCGTCGTCGATGGCCGCGGCCACGGCGTCGAGATCGTCGAAGTCCACGAACTTCGCGGACCAGCCGAAGCGCCTGATGGTCTGGCTGAACTGGGTGATCGAGCCGCCGTAAAGCCGGGTGGAAACGACGATGTTACGCCCCGGACCCATCAGCGGGAACAGCGCCATGATCTGCGCGGCGTGGCCGGAAGAACAGCAGACCGCGCCCACACCGCCTTCGAGCACCGCGACGCGTTCCTGCAGGGCGGCAACGGTCGGGTTGGTCAGGCGGGAATAGATGTAGCCCACTTCCTGAAGGTTGAAGAGTGCGGCGGCGTGTTCGGCATCGCGAAAGACATAGGCCGTGGTCTGGTAGATCGGCACCTGCCGTGCGCCGGTGGCCGGATCGGGCCGGGCGCCCGCGTGAATCTGCAGCGTGTCGAAGCCGAACTGGGGTGCGTCAGTCATCTGTCCCTCTCCCTTTGGGTATTCGCGGCGACGGTATGCGAAGGGACGGGGGCGGACAAGCGCAAGCGCCCGCGCCGGACGCGCGCGCCGGAGGAAAGCTGCCCCAGCGTCAGGTCGGGCGGGCAGGGGACGCGGGGCGGAGGGGCGCCCCCCCGCCCTAGGGGTCAGCGCGCGGCTTCGACGCAGAGCACCGTGGGCAGGTGCTGCGCCAGTTCCTGCCAGCTGTCGCCCTCGTCGAAGCTGGCGAATACCGACCCGGAGTTCGTGCCGAACCACAGCCCCGCGTCTGCGTCGGTGGTCATCGCCTGCCGCAGCACGGTGAAGTAGCAGTTCTCCTGCGGCAGCCCGGTGCGGCAGGCCTCCCACGTGTCGCCGCCATCGCGCGACCGCCAGACCGCGGCGGAGGCGTCGGGCGGGTAGCGGCCCTCCATGTCGCCGTTGAGCGGCAGGGTCCAGATCGTGTCGGGCTTCTCCGGATGTACGGCAATCGGGAAGCCGAAGGTGGAGGGCAGCCCTTCGGTGATGTCGTCCCACGACCGCCCGCCATCGCGGGAACGGAAGACGCCGTGGTGGTTCTGCTGGTAGAGCAGGTCCTCGTCGCCGCCCGCGCGGACGATGTTGTGCACGCAATGGCCGGTTTCACCGTCTTTCGGTCCGGCCGGGTGGTGGGTGTGTCCGCAGGGGCCGAGGTTGCCCAGCCTGTTGCGCCGCTCCCAGCTTGCGCCGCCGTCGTCGGTGGCAAAGATCCCCGCGGCAGAGATCGCGAGCCAGACCTTTTCGGGCGTCTTCGGGGCCGAGACGATGCTGTGCAGCACCAGCCCCGCGCCGCCCGCCTGCCAGCTTTCTGCCGACGGGTGGTCCGTCAGGCTTTCCACCGCCTGCCAGGACATCCCCTTGTCATCGCTGGAGAATAGCGTTGCCGGTTTCGCACCGGCATAGATCCGGTCGCCCGCCTTGCCCAGCGACCAGATCGCCTTGATCCGTCCGCTGTAGGGGGCGGGGTCGGCGGTCGCGTCCAGGCCGAAGATCTTGGCGGCCTCCGGGTCTGCGCGCGCCCATGCGTCCATCTCTCCGTCGGCCAGCTTCACCACCTCCCAGGTCGCGCCCGCGTCGGCGGAGCGCCAGATGCCCGCGCCCGGGAAATCGCCGCCGCCCCCCGCAAGCATCACGCCGTCGGAGCCGAGCGCGTGGTTGATCGGCCATCCGTCGCAATGCGGCCCGGACAGGACCCAGCCGTCGCGGCCGTTTTCGGATTTGAGAAGGAAAAGCCCCTTGGTGGTGCCGATGAATATGGTGGTGCAATGGCTCATGGTTAAACTCCTGTCGCGTGGCGCGAGACTAGCAGTTTCGGCGCGCCTTGTGTGAAAAGAGTTGATATCCACCCATTGCCGCGCGGAGGGTGGCAGATCCTTGCCAACAGGCCCCGTTCCGATCGTAGATCGGGCGGCCGGTCCGCCTAGCGCATCCAGAATCCTTCGCGCTTCAGCGTGTTGCGGATGGCCTGTTCGCGGCGGGGGAGGTCGTCGCGGTCGAAGAGCGCGCGCGCCTTCTGCCCGCGGCCCTGGTAGATCATGCGCTTGAAGGGGTCGTACTGCTTCAGGATCTTCTTCAGGCGGTTGGGTTCGCTCACGCTTTCTAGCACCTCCACCGCCTTGTCCGATTCGCGTGCGTAGAGGAGCGGGATGGTGCGGTAGTGGCAGGTGACGGACCCGTCCAGCAGGCCCTCGGGCAGGGTGTCCTTGCCGCCCCCGAAGGAGTGGATCACCAGCGGCAGCGCCACCTGGTCGAGCCATGGGTCGAGCGACTGGCAGACGAGCGCCTCTGGCGGGTTGTCGCGGATCTCCAGCGCGTAGTCGAGGAACCGCTGACCGAAGACCTTCGGGCAGCGGTAGAAGAAGAACCCGGCGTTGAAGTAGAGATAGCGCTGCCAGTACTCGTCGGGCTGGCTCAGGTCGAGGCTCGACTCGAAATCCAGCCCGAAGCGGTCGTAGAGCGATTTCCAGATGCCGGTGTAGCCGGGGCCGTAAAGCTCCGGCTGAGGCCATGTGCCTTCGCGGCGCAGAGAGGCGGTGGGCCGGTCGAAATCGAAGGGCACCGCGCCCAGGTCGTCCAGCACCAGCGTATCGGTGTCGAAGAACACGAAGGGTTCGCCCTCGGGCAGGGCAAAGAGCGCCTCGATCTTGTTGCCGTAAGGGTACTTGTTTCCGAAGTGGCGCGACTCGAAAGAGACGAAGGTCGCGCCAAGCTCCGTCAGCGCCTCGCGGATCTCCGCGTCGCGGATCGTCGGATCGTTGGGCCAGAGGGCGCCCGGAGCGGGTTCGGCCACGAACAGGCGGAACCCGTCCTTGGGAGAGCGTTCCGCGCGGGAGGCGGCGAACAGCAGCGCCTCGTAGGCCAGGCGACCGTTCTGGCCGACGATGAGGATATTGACGGTTTGCGCGTCGCGCGCGGGGCGTGGCATGATGGGGCTGCTCGCATTTTTCCGGCAGTATACGCGAGGACGCGCAGACCGAAAGCGCCGATCTGCCGACAGGTTTTAACGGGGAGATTGAGATGCTGGATGTGGTTCTGGTGATGATCGCGCTGGCGACGGGCGGCGGCGGGGCAGGGGCTGAGAGGGAGACATTGACCTTGGCGCCGGCGGAGACACCGGCCCCCGTGGCCTCATCCTCGTCCTCGTCAGAGGAGGCGCCGCCGCCGGTCACATCTTCCGAAGAGGCTCCCGCCGCACTGCCGTATGAGGCCGAGCCGCAGGTGGCGACGGGCCGTTTCCTTACCGCGCTCGAGATCAAGCCGATCATGGGGGCCACGCGGGCCAACTGGGTCGCGGTGCGGGAATGGGACGGGCAGGACCTGATCTACGTGACCCACATCTGGAGCTGGCGCTGCGGGCTGGTGGCGATGAAGCTGGGCGTGAACGGCGCGGACCCCGAGGAGTGGCCGCTGCCGCCCTGTCACGAGGACACCGCCCAGCCCAACGCCATGCTGGAGAGCGACGGGCTGCCCTACCGGGCCTTCCCGCTGAAGTCGGTGGAGACGGTCACGGTGGAGCTGATCTACGACGACCTGACGACCGAGCGGTCGACCTTCAACCGGCAGGGCGTGCTGATGCCCTGATGATCGTGCCCTGATCGTGATGGCGCACGAAGGGCGGCGCACAGCCCCGCCCTACGATCCGCAGCGCTTGCCCGAGGCCGTCATGGAACGACCTTGGGGGCGCTCAGACCGCGATGGCTTCCAGCACCTGCGGTTCGATCACCCTGACGCCGGGCAGGCCCGCGGCCAGCTTGTCGGCCGACTGTTCGAGCGCGTCGAAGGTGCGGTAATGGCAGGGGATCACGGTCTTGAAATCGAAGTAGGTCTTCGCGGCATAGGCGGCCATTTCCATGTCCATGGTGTAGTAGCCGCCCGCCGACAGGATGCCGATGGTCGGTTTGAAGTAGTCCGCGATCCATGCCATGTCGGCCATCGGGCAGGTGTCGCCGGAGAAATAGAGCACCTGACCGCCGCTCTGGATGACGAAGCCCGCCTCCTGTCCCATGTAGGCCGCCGCGCCGTCGACCTTCATCGAGGAGGAATGCGAGGCCGGGACCATGGTCACCTTGACCTCGCCGAAGGTGATCGATCCGCCCATGTTGAACGCGTGCCCCTCCTTCGCGCCCATCGCCTGCAGCGCATGGCCCAATTCGAAGATGGCGTGGACCGGCGCGCCGGTGCGTTCGGACAAGTTGACGATGTCGCTCGTGTGGTCGAAATGCCCGTGGGTGACGAGGATCTGCGTTGCACCGCCGATGGCCGCCTCGGCGTCCTTGCCTTCCATCATCGGGTTGCCGTCGATCCACGGGTCGATCAGCAGCACCTCGCCGCCGGTTTCGATGCGGAAACTGCCGTGGCCCATCCAGATGATCTTCATGTCTGTTCTCCCTGTCGTCTTCGGGGGAAAGGCTAGCAGGGCGCGGCCCGAAGGCCAGAGGCGGGGCGCAGCAAATCCGGCTGCCGCGCGAGATTTCGCGATTGGCCGGTTGGTGGGGGCGACGGCGGCGCGGGGGCGGCTGGTGATCGCCACCTGCGGTCCGTTGCCGTGAATATCCGGAAAAGCGGGCAGCCCGGGGGCGGTATGCAGGCAGGGCGCGGCCTTATCCCGTCACATGCTTGCGGGCCGGGCGGCGGGGCGGTAAAGCGGCGCGTGAACTTTCTGCGAAAGAGGCCCCCATGTCGATCGACATCGAGACCGCCGCCCGCGTCGCCAAGCTTGCGCGGATCAAGGTGGAAGAGGACGACCTGCCCGCGCTGGCACATGCCTTCAACGACATCCTCGGGTTCATCGAGCAACTGAACGAGGTGGATGTCGAGGGCGTGGAGCCGATGGTCTCCGTCACGCCGATGCGGCTGAAGCGCCGTCAGGACGGGGTGACCGATGGCGGCATGCAGGACAAGGTCCTGTCGAACGCACCGGATGCCCGGGAAGGCTTCTTTGCGGTTCCGAAGGTGGTCGAGTGATGAGCGAACTGACGAAACTGAAGATTGCCGAGGCGCGCGATGCGCTGCGTTCCGGCGACGTGACCTCTGCCGAACTGACGGACGCCTGCCTTTCGGCGATCGACAAGGCCGATGCCCTGAACGCCTTCGTGCACAAAACGCCCGAAATCGCGCGCGAACAGGCGGCTGCGGCGGACGCGCGGCTGAAGGCGGGCGATGCGCCGTCGCTTTGCGGCATCCCGCTGGGCATCAAGGACCTGTTCTGCACGAAGGGCGTGGCCTCTCAAGCGGCGTCGCGGATCCTCGAAGGTTTCAGGCCCGAGTACGAATCCACCGTGACGACAAAGCTGTTCGAGGCAGGATCGGTCATGCTGGGCAAGCTCAACATGGACGAGTTTGCAATGGGGTCCTCGAACGAGACCTCGGTCTACGGCAACGCGGTCAACCCGTGGCGGCGCGGCAACGACGACGCGCAACTGACGCCCGGCGGCTCTTCGGGCGGCTCGGCGGCGGCGGTTGCGGCGGACCTGTGCCTTGGCGCGACCGGGACGGACACCGGCGGCTCCATCCGCCAGCCCGCCGCCTTCACCGGCATCACCGGGATCAAGCCGACCTACGGGCGTTGCTCTCGCTGGGGGATCGTGGCCTTCGCGTCCTCGCTGGACCAGGCGGGCCCGATGGCCAAGGACGTGCGCGACGCGGCGATCATGCTGCAGGCGATGTGCGGCCACGACCCGAAGGATTCGACCTCTGCCGACCTCGCGGTGCCGGATTTCGAAGCCATGCTGACCGGCGACATCAAGGGCAAGAAGATCGGTATCCCGAGGGAATACCACATGGACGGCATGCCCGCCGAGATCGACGCCCTCTGGGCATCGGGCCGCGACATGCTGCGCGACGCGGGCGCAGAGATCGTCGACATCTCGCTGCCGCACACGAAATACGCATTGCCCGCCTATTATGTCATCGCCCCGGCAGAGGCCTCTTCGAACCTCGCGCGCTATGACGGCGTGCGCTACGGCCATCGCGCGAAGCTGAGCCAGGGCGACGGCATCACCGAGATGTACGAAAAGACCCGCGCCGAAGGCTTCGGCGAAGAGGTCAAGCGCCGCGTCATGGTCGGCACCTACGTGTTGTCGGCGGGCTTCTACGACGCCTACTACAATCGGGCGCGAAAGGTCCGGACCCTGATCAAGAAGGACTTCGAGGACGCGTTTCATGCAGGAATCGACGCGATTCTGACGCCTGCGACCCCCTCTGCCGCCTTCGGGCTGGGCGAGATGGTCGAGGCGGATCCGGTCGCGATGTACCTCAACGACGTGTTCACCGTGACGGTCAACCTGGCGGGTCTGCCGGGGGTTGCTGTGCCGACGGGTCTGAACGGTCAGGGGCTGCCGCTCGGGCTTCAGCTGATCGGTCGTCCGTGGGAAGAGGGCGATCTGCTGAATACCGCCTATGCGCTGGAACGGGCCGCAGGCTTTGTTTCCAAACCCGTGCAATGGTGGTAAGGCGCTCGCCTGAAGAACCGGTGGGACAGGCAGGACATGTGATGCGGTATATCCTTTGTGGAGTGGCGGCGCTTGCGTTGACGGCGTGCACGACCTCCGTTCCCGACAGCGCGGCAGGGGTGGTCGACACGGGGCAGGGCGTCGGTTTCAACAACTACGACAGCTATCGCGCAGAGCGTGAGGCGCAGTTGAACGGCGCGACCGGCCAGTCCGCCCTGATCGCGCCGCCGGCAGACGTGCAGTCCGGGACGCTCGATCCGCAGGATGCGGCCGCTTCGCAGCAGGCCGCGGCGCTGAACTCCGGCCAGGCACCCATCGACGCGTCGCCCTCCAACCCGGCGCCGCAGATGGTCGAGAACTCGGCCGGGATCTCCGGCGAGAACGATTTCGACGCCGTCTCCGCGCAGCGTGACATCGCCGCCGACGCCGCGATGATCCAGCAGAACCGCGCGCAGTACCAGGTGATCCAGCCGACCGATCTGCCGACCCGTCCGGGCACCAACCGGCCGAACATCGTGGAATACGCCCTGCGCACCACGAACCCCGTCGGAACGGCGCTTTACAAGCGGTCGTCGCTGCGGGCCGAGACGCGGTACCAGAACTCCTGCGGTGCCTTCGCCTCGCCGGACCTTGCGCAGGAAGAGTTCCTCGCGCTCGGCGGCCCGGAGAAGGACCGCAAGGGCATGGACCCGGACGGTGACGGCTACGCCTGCGGCTGGAACCCCGCGCCCTTCCGCGCTGCGAAGGGATGACGGCGGAGCCGGTCTGGCATCCTTCCCCCAACGTTGGTGACCGGCGCGGCGGTGTCGCGCCGGACATGATCGTCCTTCACTACACCGCGATGAAAAGCGCCGAGGCGGCGTGCGAGAGGCTCTGCGATCCGGCCGCGCAGGTTTCGGCCCATTACGTCGTGGCCGAGGACGGCCGCGCGTGGCAGCTGGTGCGTGAAGAGCATCGCGCCTGGCATGCCGGGGCAGGGGCCTGGGGCCCGGTCCGCGACGTGAACTCCCACAGCATCGGCATCGAGATCGCGAACACCGGCGCAGCGCCTTTCCCGGACCTGCAGATGACGTTTGTCGAAGAGCTGCTGCGCGGGATCATGGCGCGCTGGCGGATCGCTCCGCACCGGATCGTCGGGCATTCCGACACCGCGCCGGGACGCAAGATCGATCCCGGCCCGCGGTTCGACTGGCGCAGGCTGGCACTTCAGGGGCTGTCGATCTGGCCCTCTGCCGCGGAAGCGCCGGGGGATTTCCTGCACGATGCACGTCGTTTCGGGTACGATGTGGAGGCCGCGGGGGAGGATGTCGTGCTGAACGCCTTCCGCATGCGGTTCCGTCCCTGGGCTGAAGGGCCGTTGGAGGACGAAGATCGGCGTCTGATGCACGATCTGGCCAATCGCTGGCCCGTCGCGCAGGCCGCGCTCGCCTAATCCAGCTTGTAGGGAAGCACGTCGCGCCGGTTCGGCGTGGTGGTCAGGCGCTTCTCAAGCGGCGGCACGGAGCGCTGGTGGCAGGATGTGCGCTCGCAGATCCGGCAGGAGATTCCGATGGGTTCGAAGGCGCTTGCCCGGGTGAAATCCATGTCGTCGGCGTAGACAAGCGCGGCGGCGTGGCGCACTTCGCAGCCGATGGCGATGGCGTAGCGCCGCACCGGGGCGCCGAAATGCCCGCCCGTCTTCGACACGTCACGCGCCAACGAGATGTAGCGCACACCGTCCGGCGTCTCGGCAAGCTGGCGAAGGAAGCGGCCCGGCGTCTCGAAGGCGCGGTGTACGTTCCACAGGGGGCAGGCGCCGCCAAAGCGCGCGAATTGCAGGCGCGTGGCGGAGTGCCGCTTGGTGATCGTCCCGGCCTGATCGACGCGGACAAAGAAGAACGGCACACCCTTCGCGCCCGGGCGTTGCAGGGTCGAGAGGCGGTGGGCCACCTGTTCGATGGAGGCACCGAACCGCGCGGCCAGCAGTTCGAGGTCGTGGCGGGTTTCCTGCGCGGCGGAGAGGAAGGCCTTGTAGGGCATCATGGCCGCGCCGGCGAAGTAGTTGGCCAGCCCCAGCTTGGCGATGGCGCGGGCTTCCTCGCTCTGGAAACGGGCGAGGTCTAACGTCGCCTCAAGCAGCTGGTTCTGCCTGAGCAGCGCGATCTGCACGAACAGCTGGAAGGTCTGCGTCTCGACCGGCAGGAGCGAGGAGAGGGTCAGTTCCTGCCGCTCGGTGTCGAAGGCGCGCATGGGCGAGGCCTGCGAGAACCGGACCTTGATCCCGCCGATCTCCAGCCGGGCCACGGCTGCGGTGCGCAGGTCGCCCTCGCTGGCCAGAAGCCCGGCGAAGTGCTCGGCGGCGCGGTCCACGGCGTCGATGTAGTTGTCGCAGTAGTGGAAGAAATCGCGGACCTCCTCCCAAGGGGAGGGCTGGAGTTGCGAGCCTTCGCGCCCCAGCGCCTCGTCGAGCGAGGCAAGACGTTCGTGGGTCTGGCGATAGGCGCGGTGCAGGGCAAGGAAAGCGCGCGCCAGCACCGGGGCGTTGGACGCGGTCAGACGCAGGTCGGCCAGTTGCGGCGTGGCATCCCCGAAGACCGGGTCGGCCAGGGCCTCGCGCATGTCGGTGACCAGACGCTCCGCATCGCCCTGGCCCAGCTCGGTGACGTCGAAGCCGAACTCCTGCGCAAGCGCCAGCACAACCGTGGTAGACACCGGACGGTTGTTGTTTTCCATTTGGTTGAGATACGGCAGCGATATGCCCAGCTTGGCCGCGAAATCCTTCTGGGTCAGCGACAGTCGCCCGCGGATGTCCCGCAGCTTTGCGCCGGCATAAAGTTTCTGGGTCGCCATGGTCGTCCTGCTGTCTGCGCGTTTTGCAATTTTGCGGCTGCTCGAACCACTTTTTG
Organism: Sagittula sp. P11; assembly: GCF_002814095.1. Taxonomy (NCBI): domain Bacteria; kingdom Pseudomonadati; phylum Pseudomonadota; class Alphaproteobacteria; order Rhodobacterales; family Roseobacteraceae; genus Sagittula; species Sagittula sp. P11. The sequence continues at coordinate 352,246 of NZ_CP021913.1, read as the reverse complement.
CAACTTCACTCAGGCGACGTCCAGTCCTCTCAGTTGCCGTTCACGCCAGATCACCACCGAGATGGCCAGGATCGAGGCGACGGACGAGGCAAACATCATCCACAGAAGCGGCCATGCGCCGGTTTCCGGTGTCAGCATCGTGCCTGCCATCTGCGACAGCCCGGCGCCCCCGCCCAGCATGATGGCCCCGGCGAGACCGGAAGCCGTTCCGGCCAGGTGCGGACGCACGGACAGCGCGCCTGCCGTGGCGTTGGGGATGGTCATGCCGTTGCCCAGGCCGACCAGCGTCATGAAGCCGAAGAAGGTCCACTGGCTGCCGAAGCCCGCCGCGAAGACGAGGATCGATATGGCGAGGCCCAGACTTACGATGCACGCGCCCCAGAGGATCATGCGGTTAATGCCGAAGCGGGCGGAGAAACGGCCCGAGATGAAGTTGCCGAGGAAATAGCCGACCGCCGGTGCGCCGAAGAAGTACCCGAGGTTGGCGGTGGTCAGGCCGAAGACCTCAATGCCGACGAAGGACGCGCCGCCCACGTAGGAGAAGAACGCACCGGAGGAGAATGCGCAGGCCAGCGCATAGCCCCAGAACCGCGGCGAGCGGAAAAGCTCCGGGTACTGGCTGAACTGCTTGCCAAGGGTCAGCCCGCTTCGGGTGGCCGTCTCTCCGAGGTCGCCCCACACGAGGGCCAGCATCAGGACACCCGCCACCAGCATCAGCCAGAAGTTGGAGTGCCAGCCGAAGGCCTCCGCCAGTGCGCCGCCGAAGATCGGTGCGACCATGGGGACCAGCGACATTCCCATCGTGACGTAGCCGATCATCGAGGCGGCCTCGTCCGGGGGGTACAGGTCGCGGACCACGGCGCGGGACAGGACCATGCCGACGACCACGCTGGCCTGCATCATGCGGAAGGCGAGGAACACCTTCACATCGGTCGCCAGGATGCAGCCGATCGTCGCCAGGACGAAGATCGCAAGCCCGCCGAGGATCACCGGCCGACGTCCGAGGTTGTCGGCAATCGGCCCGATCAGAAGCTGGAGAATCGCGTTCATCAGCAGCGTCAGAGAGATCGCGAGCTGCATGATGTGGTACTCGGTCTCGTACCAGTCCGCCATGATCTGCAGCGCCGGAACGAAGACGTTCAGCGTCAGCGCCGTCATGCTGGCCAGCAGGACGAGCGTCAGGATATGAGGAGGGGTGGAGCGGTCCAGAAACCGCGCGTGTCTGCTGGGGGTCATGCGAAAGACGGGTAGGGCGGTGCGGCTCGTTTGTCCATCCGGATACATGTCTTTCTCATGTAGTATTCAATTTTGCAATTTGCATTCGTGATTATTTCCATACTTTGCAAATTTGCGAGGAAATGCTTGAGTGGGCGCGCGCGCCCTGTATGTTCCGCCCAAACGGAAAGGGGCCGCCGATGAAGGACATTATCCAGGAACTGCACGACCGCCGCGAGAACGCCCGTCTGGGCGGGGGACAGAAGCGGATCGACGCGCAGCACGCCAAGGGCAAGCTGACGGCGCGGGAACGGATCGAGCTGCTGCTCGACGAGGGATCCTTCGAGGAATACGACACTTTCGTCGCCCACCGCTGCACCGATTTCGGCATGGAGCAGAATCGCCCCTACGGCGACGGCGTTGTGACCGGCTGGGGGACGATCAACGGCCGCATGGCCTATGTCTTCAGCCAGGACTTCACCGTGCTGGGCGGCTCGGTTTCCGCCACCCACGCGCAGAAGATCTGCAAGATCATGGACATGGCGATGCAGAACGGCGCGCCGGTCATCGGTCTGAACGACAGCGGCGGTGCGCGTATCCAGGAGGGCGTCGACGCGCTGGCGGGCTACGCCGACATCTTCCAGAAGAACATCGAGGCCTCGGGCGTGATCCCGCAGATCTCTGTCATCATGGGGCCCTGTGCCGGCGGTGCCGTCTATTCGCCCGCGATGACCGACTTCATCTTCATGGTGAAGGACACTTCCTACATGTTCGTCACCGGCCCCGACGTGGTGAAGACCGTGACCAACGAGATCGTCACCGCCGAGGAGCTGGGCGGCGCGTCCACCCACACGAAGAAGTCCTCGGTCGCCGACGGTGCCTTCGAGAACGATGTGGAGGCGTTGGCCGAGGTGCGCCGCCTTGTCGACTTCCTGCCGCTCAACAACCGCGAAAAGCCCCCGGTGCGCCCGTTCTTCGACGAGGTCGACCGGGTCGAGGCGTCGCTCGACACGCTGATCCCCGACAACCCCAACATGCCCTACGACATGAATGAGTTGATCAACAAGGTCGCGGACGAGGGCGATTTCTACGAGATCCAGCAGGACTTTGCAGGCAACATCATCACCGGTTTCATCCGCCTTGAAGGGCAGACCGTGGGTGTCGTCGCCAACCAGCCGATGGTTCTGGCGGGGGTTCTGGACATCGACTCGAGCCGCAAGGCCGCGCGTTTCGTGCGCTTCTGCGACTGTTTCGAGATCCCGATCCTCACCTTCGTGGACGTGCCGGGCTTCCTGCCGGGGACCGCGCAGGAATACAACGGCGTCATCAAGCACGGCGCGAAACTGCTGTTCGCCTACGGCGAGGCGACCGTGCCGATGGTCACGGTCATCACCCGCAAGGCCTATGGCGGCGCCTATGACGTGATGGCGTCGAAGCATATGAAAGCTGACGTGAACTATGCCTGGCCCACGGCGCAGATCGCGGTGATGGGCGCGAAGGGTGCGGCAGAGATCATCCACCGCGCCGATCTGGGCGACCCGGAGAAGATCAAGGCCCACGCCGATGCCTACGAGGAGCGGTTCGCCAACCCCTTCATCGCGGCAGAGCGGGGCTTCATCGACGAGGTCATCCAGCCGCGGTCGACCCGGCGCCGCGTGGCCCGCGCCTTCGCGATGCTGCGCAACAAGCGGCAGTCGATGCCGTGGAAGAAACACGACAACATTCCGCTGTGAGCCGATGATGCAGGGGGAGGTCGCAATCCGCCGTCTGAAGGGCGGCTGGGTCGAGCAACGGTCGGCCGAGGGCTATGTTCTGGCCCGCGAATGGCCGCCGCGACTGGATGTTTCCGCCATGTCAACCTTTCCGGATCTGAGCGCCTCGCGACTCGCCCGGCAAATTCGTCAGGACCTCTGGAGAGCCCTTAAAAATATGCGTGGATTCTCGCCCATCGTGCAAATTCACTTTACGTTACAGGGAATGACTGTTACCGCTGGAGGGCGCGTTTGCGGACGCGCGCCACGGGGAATCGCTTCGCAGATTCAAGCCCTTCTGGACAACCCCGCCAATCGTGAGCGGTGGATCACATGGGCCCGGAGGCGCACGCAATGAGCGCAATGAGACACCATGCCCCGGGTGCGCCCGGGGCAGCAGCGGCCCCGGCGGGAGGAGCGAGCGCGTCAAAGCGAACGTGCCGGGGCTGCCACATGATCACCCGGATTGCGCTGTTCGTATCGCTGATCTCGGCCCTTTCCGCGCCTGTCGCGGCAGGGGAACCGGAGGTTGAGCGCGTCCTGCCGGTATCCGGTCTTTCCGTCGCCTTCTTCGACCTGATCGACGACACGCCGACATGGCGGATCCGCTTCACCGCGCCCGGCCTCGCGTCCGAGGACGTGGACTACGCATCGGTATCTGACGACATGGCGTGGCTGTGCCAGGAAGAGGCGCTGCCGCGTCTCGAAGCTGTCGCTGCGTCACCCGAACACATCGTCGTCACGCTGATGCAGGAGCCGGTGGAATTCGGCGCCGCGATGCCCGGAATCCGCCAGTTTTTCGAAAGCTACACGGTCGAAGACGGCCTCTGCATCTGGGAGGTCTACTGATGACTCCACTATATCTAGCGCAAAACGCCCCATCTGGACGGGTTTATGCGTCTTCCGAGTCACAGGTGAAATCGCTTGCTCGGACCGCGTATCTTTTCCCCCGCAAGGCCGTTATTCTGACACGCGATTGCACCCAAGCAATCGACACCTCGAAAGGGGGGTGGCAAAGTGCGGCCTCCCGTTCAATGACAGGAGCAAGAGATGTCCAAGAGCATCAAACTGCTTGCCATGCTTTCGGTTGTCGCCGGCCTCTCGGCTTGCGCACAGCAGGAAGAAGAAGAGTACGTCGTGGTCAACCCTGAGCCGATCAGCGTTGAGCCGGTGTACACGGGCAAGTACAAGTAAGAACCTATCGGGGCGGGTGGTAACCCCGCTCGTCCCGACATTTCTATCGAGCACGGCTGATCGGGCCCCGTCGAACGAGGGCCGGACATGCTGAAGCACCGCGGTTTTCCGGGCCGCCTGCCAGGCACGGACTTTCAGTTCACGATCCGTCGCGCCAATCCTAAGGGCGCGACGCCTATCGTACGGCGCGACCGCTATCGCGACCGGCGCGCGCCAGACCGCAAGGCCGACTGGGTCTTCATGTCGGCGCTGTGGTATCACTTCGGCGACCAACCCTTCGAACGCGGCAACCTCGATGCCGGACGTCTGTCGTGGCTGTTCGGCCGCGAGGTCCTGCCCTACGACGACCCCTTCGATCCGGAGTCCTACGAGGCCCGCCTGATCATCGACGAGACCGCCGCGCGCGCATCCTTCCCCGAGGCCTTCGACGACCAGGAGCCGTGGGAAAAATGACCGTGCGCGTGGTTTTGCCGATCTCCCGATTTTATGCGCGGCACAATGCCGACGGGAATCTGCAGGCCATTTCACACTTTGCCGCGAGCGCCGCTTCTGCCAGCCTGACGACAGGTCAAGGGTTCAGTCCGTACAAGGCTGTCCGTTCCGCCCTTGCCCGTTCCCCAAAGGGGCGGCCGCACTTGTCCCCAGTACGGTCGCCCCGCCCTTGGGAGCACTTCCAGGAATGGTCGGATCGTCAGGAGTGTGTGTCATGCCACGTCATGCGGAGAAACTTCTGGAAGTTTGCACCTCTTTGGGCGACTCTGACCGCAGAGCAGAAAAAACATAAGCCTGAGGCAGACAGATGCAGACCCTTCGTATATCTTTCGCCATATTGGCGATGTTCCTGCTTGCAAGTTGTGGCGACACGCTTGGAGAGCAGGCCGTCGTGGGCATGGGCGCCGGTGGCGCCGCAGCCATGGTCCTTGAAAAGGACGCCATCACGGGCGCGGCCGTCGGTGCCGCGGCCAACATCGCCTATTGCAGGACATATCCGTCGCGCTGCTGAAAACAGGACGATACGCGCGCGTGCCGGGGTTTTCGTCAAAAATTTTCTGAAAAATGACGAAGACCCGGGACCCTTGTGCCCCGCGCGTGCGTATGGTCGTACGAATAATCAACACTATCCGGCCTTTTCCAAGGAGGACATCCAATGCGCATTCTCACCCTCACCGCCGCTCTCGCTGCGACTCTCGGCCTTGCGGCCTGCGAAGGCACCGATCTGGAGCGCGGCGCTCTGGGGGCCGGTATCGGCGCGGCAACCGCGGCAGCGACCAACCGCAACGTGGCGGCAGGTGCAGCCATCGGCGGCGCAGCCGGTGTGGTCTGCGACGACGTCACACCGCAGCTCTGCAACTGATCGCAAGCTGACATCCGGCCTGCGCCTTCGCGGCGCATTCGGGCCGACAGTTACGGAAACACGCCGTCCGGGGCTTTGTCCCCGGGCGGCGTTTTCGTGTGCCCACATTCCCTGCCGAGGCGGGGCGACAGACGACACGCCCGGGGCGTGACGACAAGGAACACGCCCTCGGCGTGACGAACGAAGGGACGAGAGATGTTTGAAAAGATCCTGATCGCGAACCGGGGCGAAATCGCCTGCCGGGTCATCAAGACCGCGCGCAAGATGGGCATCAAGACGGTGGCCGTCTACTCCGACGCAGACAAGCACGCGCTGCATGTCGAGATGGCCGACGAGGCCGTGCACATCGGCCCGCCGCCCGCCAACCAGTCCTACATCGTGATCGACAAGATCATGGATGCCATCGCAAAGACCGGCGCGCAGGCGGTGCACCCGGGCTACGGTTTCCTGTCCGAGAACCCGAAATTCGCGCAGGCGCTCGAAAAGGCCTCCGTCGCGTTCATCGGCCCCCCGGTCAAGGCGATCGAGGCAATGGGCGACAAGATCACCTCGAAGAAGATCGCGCAGGAGGCGGGCGTCAGCACCGTGCCCGGCTACATGGGCCTGATCGAGGATGCCGACGAGGCGGTGAAGATCTCCAACGAGATCGGCTATCCGGTGATGATCAAGGCCTCAGCCGGCGGCGGCGGCAAGGGGATGCGGATCGCGTGGAACGACGCGGAGGCACGCGAGGGCTTCCAGTCGTCGAAGAACGAAGCGGCCAGCAGTTTCGGCGACGACCGCATCTTCATCGAGAAGTTCGTCACCCAGCCGCGCCACATCGAGATCCAGGTCCTGTGCGATGCGCATGGCAACGGCATCTACCTGAACGAACGCGAATGCTCGATCCAGCGCCGCAACCAGAAGGTGGTCGAAGAGGCCCCGTCCCCCTTCCTTGACGAGGCCACCCGCAAGGCGATGGGGGAGCAGGCCGTCGCGCTGGCCAATGCGGTGGGCTACGCCTCCGCCGGGACGGTGGAATTCATCGTCGACGGCGAGAAGAACTTCTACTTCCTCGAGATGAACACCCGCCTGCAGGTGGAGCATCCGGTGACCGAGCTGATCACCGGCGTCGACCTTGTCGAACAGATGATCCGCGTCGCCAACGGCGAGCCGCTGTCGATCACCCAGGACGACGTGAAGATAAACGGCTGGGCCATCGAGAACCGCCTCTACGCCGAGGACCCGTACCGCAACTTCCTGCCCTCCATCGGGCGTCTGACCCGCTATCGTCCGCCGGAAGAGGGCAAGCTGGGCGAGGGGGTCGTGCGCAACGACACCGGCGTCTTCGAGGGCGGCGAGATCTCCATGTACTACGACCCGATGATCGCCAAGCTCTGCACCTGGGGGCCGACCCGCGAGGCGGCCATCGAGGTCATGCGCAACGCGCTCGATTCGTTCGAGGTGGAGGGGATCGGGCACAACCTGCCGTTCGTCGCCGCGGTGATGGATCACCCGAAGTTCATCTCGGGCGACATGACCACCGCCTTCATCGCCGAGGAGTATCCCGACGGCTTCGACGGCGTGACCCTCGACGAGGCGCAACTGAAGCGCGTGGCCGCCGCCGCCGCCGCGATGAACCGCGTGGCGGAGATCCGGCGCACCCGTGTGACCGGGCGTCTCGGCAACCACGAACGCCGTGTGGGCGCCGAATGGAACGTGTCGTTGCAGGACACCTCCTTCGACGTGACCATCGACGCCGACCAGAAGGGCGCGACCATCTCCTTTGCCGAGGGCGGCACGATGCGGGTCGAGGGCGCCTGGACACCGGGCCAGAGCCTCGCCTGGATGACCGTGGACGGCGCGCCGCTGGTCCTGAAGGTCGACAAGATCATCCAGGGCTTCCGCCTGCGCACCCGCGGCGCCGACCTGAAGGTGCATGTCCGCAGCCCGCGCCAGGCCGAACTGGCCCGGCTGATGCCCGAGAAGCAGGCCCCCGATACTTCAAAGCTGCTGCTTTGCCCGATGCCCGGCCTGATCGTGAAGATCGACGTGGAGGAAGGGCAGGAAGTGCAGGAGGGGCAGGCGCTCTGCACTGTCGAGGCAATGAAGATGGAGAACATTCTGCGCGCCGAGAAGAAGGGCGTGGTGTCCAAGATCAACGCGGGCCCGGGCGACAGCCTGAGGGTCGACGACGTGATCATGGAATTCGAGTGAGACCATGGCGGCAGGCGGCAGGCAGGGGCAGAGAGGCAGGCGTCGGACGGGTGTCCGGCGGCCCTTTCCGCTGCGCCCGCCGGCTGCCGCCGCACCTCTCTGTGTGCGCACTGCTTTTGGACCCGTGACCTCCGGACAATTTCCGGTTTATTGTCGGCGCGGGACGGGATCGAGTGGGGACACGGGCGATGGTGCGACGCGTCGCGGCAATCTGGCTGATGCACAGCCTGGCCTTTCTGGCCGGGCTGATCGTGTCCGGCGTTGTCGCGGTGGGTCTCTGGGCGGTGGTGCCCGTGGCCGGGCCGACCTGGATGCTGTTCGGCATGGCGCTGTCGGTTTCCATCGTGGCGGTGGGCGCGGGCTACGGCCTGTACCTGACGCTGGTGGGGCTGCTGCTGGATGTGGATCTCGGCTGGGCGTACTACCTGCTGGGGCCGGTCATCGTGCTGGTGGTCATGGCGCTGGTGTTCCTCGGGGTCTACTGGCACATCCTGACCGTGGGGCAGGGCAGCCTTGCGGGCTACGTGGCGCTTTTCGTGATCGGCGGGGCGATCCTGACCCATCGCGCCACGGGCATCCGGCCCCTGACGGAGGCCGAGGAAGACGCCTGACCGGCGCCTCCCGGACCGGCGAAACGAAGTCTCAAGACCTTGCGCTTAACCTCCCGGCCCGTACCGAACGGCCGGAGGCAGGACATGATGCGGATCGCAAACCACGTGGTGTTGCTGTTGTCGGCGCTGCTGGTGCTGTCGTCCTGCCTTCCCCTAGACAAGGAGGAGGAGGTCCGCGCCGAGCTGTCCGGCCTCGTCTACCTGGCGCAGACCCGGCGCTTCACGTCGAAGCCCACCTGCACGGCGGCGATCTTCGACCTCGCGTCCTCCTCGGTGCGCAGTCAGGCGGTGCGTATCGTCTCGGACGTGCGCTCCGGGCTGCGGCTGGTGAAGTCGGGGCGCGTGGTGGCCTTCGACGTGCCGGGGGCCAACCCCAACACCGTATCGGAGCAGCTGATGTCCATCAGCCTGGAGGAGGGCATGGGCCTGCTGTCCAGCTTCATCGGGCCGTCGATGGCCTGCATGGACGACCAGTTCCAGCTCGATGCCTATTACGCGCTGATGTCGGAGCAGAGCCTGACGATCTACGACCCGGCGAACAACGCGATCATGCTCTTGCACCGCAGCGCGCGGCTGCTGTTCTTCATGCGCGGCAACGTCTGAGGGCGGTTCAGAAGCCCTTCAACTCGTCCTGCCGGAGCGGCAGCTTGTCGATGGAGCGGGAGATTTCCCTGACCGACCACGGGCCCGGCTTGCGGGTGACGATGGTGCCGTCCTTGGCCATCACCACCAGCATGAAGCCGCGCGGCCGCAGCGCCTTGCGGACGGAGGTCATCGCCTCCGGGTCGCTGTCGACGATGATCACCACGTCGCGTTCCTCCAGCGCCGAATACCGCTCGGTCAGCAGTTCGATCTGTTCCTGGAAGCGCGGATCGGCGGCATTGTCGGCAAAGACCACCACCGGACGCTTGATCCAGAGCCAGTCGGACAGGGATGTCTCGGCGGCGTCGAGGACGACCGGCCTCTCGGCGTCGGTCTCGACCTCGTTGTCTGCGGCCCACGCCTGTGTCGGGGGGGCGGCCCCCAGGCTAAGAACGGCGATCAGGCATAAAATCCAACGCATGTCAGCAGATATATGCTGCCCGACGCGGCCTGCACAGTGCACAAGCGCGGCAGCCCCCGAAAATTTTACCTTTAACGGCATCGTCACCGGGTGGCGGGCAAGGTCCGTCCCCGCAGGGACCGTACGCGCATCGGGTGCGTCCGGGCGCCTCGGGACCGTGACGGCCATGCAGATCATTCTCCATCTCGGCGCCCATCGTGCCGCCACCACCAGCTTCCAGACCTACCTGCGCGCCCACCGCGCCGACCTGGAGGAGCGCCAACTGGGGTTCTGGGGGCCATGGCGCACCCGCAAGGGGCTCCTGCATGGCGTGGCCGAGGCACCGGAAAGCCCGGAACAGGCGCGCCGCGCCACCGGACGCGTCCGCCTCGCCCTCGAAGGTGCGCGCAAGACCGGCATCGCGCGGCTTGTCGTCAGTGACGAGAACATGCTGGGCATGCCGCGCCGGTGCCTGCGGCAGGCCAGCCTCTATCCCGGCGCCGGAGAGCGGGTGGCCCGGCTGGCACAGGCCTTCGGCCAGGTCAACACGATCTGTATTCAGGTGCGCGCGCTGGATGCCTGGTGGGCCTCGCTCATCGGGCACGTCATCCCGCGCGGCGAAGCGGTGCCCTCCGATGACACGCTCGCCCGCATCGCCGCCAACCCGCGCAGCTGGCGCGAACTGGTCACCGAACTGGCCTGCGCCTGTCCGGAGGCAGAGATCGTTGTCACCCCGTTCGAGGCGTTCTGCGACCGCCCCGACCGCCTGCTAACGGTGATGAGCGGGCTGACCCACCTGCCGGTCGCCCGGCCGGGCGCATTCTGGCGCAACCGCCGCCTCGACCTGAGGGGCCTGCGCACGACACTTTCGGACCGGGGCGAAGATCCCGGCCACCTGCCGGAGGGAGAGGGCCGCTACATGCCCTTCACAGAAGGCCAGCGCGCCCGCCTGCGCGAAGCCAATGCCGACGATCTGTTCTGGCTCGAGGCCGGGGCGGACGGGCTCGCAACATTGAAAGCCGACCCGGACCCGGGCCGCCGCAGGCTGACCCTGGCGGCGGGTCTGAAAGAGAGAGGACACACACATGACGGATCTCCCCGACGACTGGCGCGCGATCGCTGAAAAGGAACTGCGCGGCAAGGCTGTCGACGACCTGACCTGGGACACGCTGGAGGGCATCCCGGTCAAGCCGCTCTACACCGCCGCGGACACCGAGGGCCTGCCGCACATGGGCAGCCTGCCGGGGCAGGAGCCCTTCACCCGCGGCGTGAAGGCAACGATGTACGCGGGCCGTCCGTGGACGATCCGCCAGTACGCCGGTTTCTCCACCGCCGAGGAATCGAACAACTTCTACCGCAAGGCGCTGGCCGCCGGTCAGCAGGGCGTGTCGGTCGCCTTCGACCTCGCCACGCACCGCGGCTATGACAGCGACCACCCGCGCGTGGTGGGCGACGTGGGCAAGGCCGGTGTAGCCATCGACAGCGTCGAGGACATGAAGATCCTGTTCGACGGCATCCCGCTCGACAAGGTGTCCGTTTCGATGACGATGAACGGCGCGGTGATCCCGGTGCTGGCGAACTTCATCGTCACCGGCGAGGAGCAGGGCCATGACAGGTCGGTGCTGTCCGGAACCATCCAGAACGACATCCTGAAGGAGTTCATGGTCCGCAACACGTATATCTATCCGCCCGCGCCCTCGATGCGGATCATCTCGGATATCATTGCGTATACATCGGATTACATGCCGAAGTTCAACTCGATCTCGATCTCCGGCTACCACATGCAGGAGGCGGGCGCGAACCTCGTCCAGGAGCTGGCCTTCACCCTCGCCGACGGCAAGGAGTACGTGAAGACCGCCATGGAAGCCGGTATGGACATTGACAAATTTGCCGGCCGGCTGTCGTTCTTCTTCGCCATCGGCAAGAACTTCTTCATGGAAGTGGCAAAGCTGCGCGCCGCGCGGCTCCTTTGGCACCGCATCATGACGGAGCTCGGGGCGCAGAACCCCCGGTCGAAGATGCTGCGCACGCACTGCCAGACCTCCGGCGTGTCGCTGGCCGAACAGGACCCCTACAACAACGTCATCCGCACCGCCTACGAGGCCATGTCGGCTGTGCTGGGCGGCACCCAGTCGCTGCACACCAACGCGCTGGACGAGGCGATTGCCC